>NZ_JBHVPG010000002.1:0-444145 GCF_042887545.1 Streptomyces sp. NPDC057939 | reverse complement strand
GCAATGGGTTCCTAGACAGCTCCCACCACACCGGAGGTCTTCGCCATGTTCAAGACCCGCCGAGTGTCAACAACGCTCGTGATCAATACACCTAGACGGTCCCGATCGAGGAGGTCGCCGAAGCCCACATCGCCAGCGTTCCGACTCGATGCCTTACCTCGGCCGCGCGGACCGGCCTCTGGCCGTCGCCGACTGGAGCGCTCTTCTCGCAGCCCGTTCACGGCCGGCACTCGCCTCATCGGAAGTGGGAAGGGTGGTCGTTTGCCAGGAACGGTCTGGTCAGCACATGAGATGACGCCCGGCCTTCGCCAGTTCTGGAGCGAAGGCCCGCTTGCAGGCTATGCAGCGCAGGTAGCCGCAATCAAGATCGTAGGGCGGCGTCCAGGTACCGCTGGACCGGCTTGAAGAGTCCGTAGGGGACGTACCGCGGGATTGCCGCCAGGCTCACCCACGCGACCTCGGCGACTTCATCGACGTCTGCCACATGCGCGGTCCCACCGGCGACCTCGCAGGCCGTGTACGACACTTGCCGTCCTGTGATGGGATGGATCCGCTCGCCCAGCGGAGCGACGGCGACCACGTCCAGGCCGGTCTCCTCCATCGTTTCGCGAACGGCGGCTTCCTCGCAGGTCTCGCCCGGTTCGACCTTGCCCGCCGGGAACTGCCATGAGAGTTGGCCCTCTGGAACTTGTCGCCGAACGAGCAGCACTCGACCGCCGTGAACGACCACGGCCCCGGATACCGAAGCCTGGGGGAATGCGCGACCGCTCGCAGACGGAACGCAACGAGGTTGCCCAGTACGGTTCAACGGCTGACTCCGGAGGTCGAACGCTGAGCGCGTGGTGTCCGCCCGTTCGCAGCTGCCCGGTCTCCTCGCTCAGGCCGAGACAGGCGTACGGGTCAGCGCCGTGCGTACTGCGAAGAAGCCGAGCAACCCACCTGCCGTGAACCGTTGGGCGGTCATCACGCGGGGCCGGGTGGCCAGGAATCCCGATACACGTGCCGCACCCAGCATGATCAGGGCGTTCACGGTGATCCCCACGACGATTTGTACACCGCCGAGTTGCAGCAACTGAGCCCAGGCCGGGCCCGCCTGCGGATCCATGAACTGCGGCAGAAGCGCGGCGTACATGAGAGCGATCTTGGGGTTGAGAAGGTTGGTCAGCAGACCCATGGAGAACAGGCGGGCGTCGGAGACGGGAGGCAGGTCCCGGGTCGGAGCGAAGGGGGACCGACCGCCGGGCCTGAGCATGTCCCACGCCAGATAGGCGAGATAAGCGGCCCCGGCCAGCTTGACCACGGTGAACGCCATCGGCACGGCGGCGAACAACGCGGACATCCCCGCTGCCGCCGCCACCAGGTAGCACACGAATCCCACCGCGGTCCCGCTCAGGCTCACCAGTCCCGCCCTTCGGCCCTGGGTGATCGCGCGGGAGGCGAGGTGGATCATGTTCGGTCCCGGCGTCAGAGCCATCCCCAGCTCGACCAGGGCCACGCCCCCCACTGCAGCCGCACTGATCACTGTTCAACTCCCCATCGTTCGACCCGACAGCCCGGCACCGGCGTGGTGGCGCCTGGTTGTGACGCTCCGGTGGTGCCCTCGTCGCCTGCCAGGATACGGACCCACCATTCGCCGACCTCGTGCACCCGTTTCGCCGGGCGTAACAGCACCCCGGTGGCCCCCGTCAGCGGTCGATCACCCGGAACTGACAGGCCAGGCGGACCTCCGGTCCTGGTCCGATCACCAGGACGGCTCTGCGAGGAGCACCACGCGCTACCGCTCCTGCCGGGGCTGCGCGGCAGGAGCGCTCCTGTCGGTGCCCGCTCGCATACTGACGGCCATGCAGATATCGGCGTACACACTCAAGCGGGCCTGGCACCAGGTGGCCGCGGGATCTGACGTGCTCGACGATGCGATGCTCCCGCCCATCGGCACTTCCGCGGACCAGTACCGGCAGCGCGTGGGCGCGTTGAACGGTGATCTCTTCCTGGTCCTGGACGACGACGGCACGGTGCGCGGCCACACCGGCCCCTACCAGGAGGTCTTCGCCACCCAGGATCTGGACCGGGTGCTGTACTTCGCGGCCGAGGACGTGGTCCGCCGGCTTGCCGAGCACATCGCGGCCAGATCCCGGGGCCGCGGACCGGTCGCCAACCTCGTCTCCGGGCAAGCCAAGCTGCTGGATCGGATCGACCCCGCCTGGGGCAACGCCTTCCGCAACGGCGGCACGGGCGGGATCCGGCCCGCCACCGCGTGCGGACGCGACCCGTTCGATCGCCTCGCCTGGATCGCCGACACCTGGCGCGACCAGCACCCTTACACCCACCTCGTCTTCTTCCGCGGCAAGAACGTCAACACGGAAGAGATCGCCCTGCTCCACGGAGCCGACCCTGCGCAGATCGCCGACGGAACCCGTCTCGCGGATCTGTGCGGCGTGGAGGACGGGACCTTCGACGACCTGGCCGGTATCTGGAGCACTTGTTCCTTCGGGGAGGCCGGCGGCTGGGTGTTCCTGATGCACCACCAGCCCCCGGGTTCCGGGCCCGATGCCGAGGCTCTCGCTCGGCTCGGGGTCACCGAGACGGTCCGTCTGAGCGCCATCTCCGCGAAAGGCCTCTACGTCCTCGACCACCAACGCGACGGCCGCCGCATCGACGACGGACAGGGCACCCTGGAGCTGAACCGGTACGACCGCGGCCGCGCCCCCTACTACCGGGGCGGTCAGCTCGACTTCCTCAACCAGGCCGTCCGTCGCGCCGAACTCGACCACCCCGAGCTGACGGACGAGTTCTACTTGTACCTCCACGCCCTGGACGATGCCTTCGACCTCGAACTGCCGCGGCAGGACATTCTGCAAGGCACGGTCCGGGCCGCGCAGTGGGCGGGCCAGGACAGTTGACAGCTCTGTCCGGAGAGCCTGCCGAGGACCGCGGCGCCTCATGGCAGCCCACCGCCCGCGTCCACGAAGCCGCCCGACCATCGCGCCGACCTGAGGGGCGCCGGACAGGTACACGCCCTGCACGTGTCCGAACCCCCTTGTCGGGTGGCGAGTTGACAGTCGGCGTACAAGGCATGCCGGCGCTCTGACCTACGAAGTTCAGCCAATTTGTTCACAGCGGGCTTGCGTTCGGATTGGCACGTGCGTGTGTACCTGAGCGGGCCGAGAACGGTGAGCCTCCGAGCGAAGCGGAGGAGGATGCGCATGCCGACACCGGGCTGTCCGGCCTGGCGTTGTCCGTCGCCGTTGCCGCGGTGGCGTCCGCGCCGTTCGGCGTCGGTTCGGTCGGTGAGGTGTCCGGGCACCAGTGGATGGTTCTGGCAGTGGCCGCAGCAGTGGGGGTTGCCATTCCGTACGCCGTCGATACGATCGCCGCCGGCGCCGCCGTCGTGTGGCTCTCGGAGCCGCCGGCTGAACCCTCTCAAGAAGAGCCCCGGATCGACGCGGCCACACCCTCGCGCACCTGACCGACGGCAGGTGACCGCGCCCGCCCCATGGTTCGATGCCCCACACCGCACCCAAGCACCAGAAGGTTCACGCAATGGCCCAGCACGCCCTCCACTTGTTGTTCTCCTACGGAACCCTGCAGTCCGAGCAGGTTCAACTGGCCCGGTTCGGAAGGCTCCTCGAAGGCAGTCCTGATGCGCTGCCGGGGTACAGGACCACGTACGTCAAGATCACCGACCCGGATGTGATCGCGGCAAGCGGTAGCGACCTGCACCCCCTGGTCGTGCCGTCGACGGCGGACGCGGACGCCGTCGACGGCACCCTCTTTCGCATCACCGACTCCGAACTCGCCGCAGCCGATGACTACGAGGTCGACGACTACGCCAGGAGCGAGGTGACCCTGCGCTCCGGGGCGACGGCATGGGCCTTCCTCGATGCCCGAACCTCGAACGGGGCCCGGACCGCGGACGAGCCGGCCTGATCGATCACGCGCGAACCGCGTGTGTCCGCGTCGGCGCCGGGGCCCCTGCGCAATCCCGGCGCCGACCGATCAGCAAGGGCACGAAGCTGCTGCGAGCGGCGCACCGCCGACCCCTGAAGGGCCGCGCCACTCGCACCTGGAGGACGGCGCTGCGTAGGCGCGGGGCTCCGGGGATGTCGATTCCGACCACGGCGACTCTCCGGGCCTGGAGGATCCGCAGAACCTTCAGGTAGCCCTTGGTAGATGCGATTTGTTCGATATCTTTCTCCATGCATTTGCCAGCTGATCCGGACGATGAGGCACGCAACCGCGCGGTCGCAACCGAACGCCCGGATTGCGATCGCCGCCGCCCGGCCTGAGAAGAGGAGTCCCGTCGTGAACCGTCGTGCATCGTTGTCGGCTGTCGCCGCGATCGGGGTCCTGTTGCTCGCCGGATGCGGCGACAGCACCCCGGAGAAGACCGCCGGCTCACCCGCGCCCTCATCACCCGCCGCAGGCGCCGGCCCCTCGACCGCCGCGTCCCCCGCACCTGCCCTGAAGCCGGGGGAGGTCCGCGTCGCGGGCCAGGTCGACAAGCCGTACACCGTCACCCTCGCCTCACTTCGCGGCCTGCCGCAGAAGTCCGTGGAGGTCGAATACGGCAGCGCCAAGGGGCAGCAGAAGCACACCTACCAGGGCGTCCTGCTCCACGACGTCCTCAAGGACGCCCAGCCCCGCTTCGACGCGTCGAAGAAGAACGGTCAGCTGCGCGGTGTCGTCGCGGCGACCGGTGGAGGCGACTACCGGGCTGTCTTCGCCTGGGCCGAGCTGGACCCGGGCTTCGCGAAGTCCGAGATCCTGCTGGCCGTGTCGGAGGACGGAAAGCCCTTCGACGAGGCGCAGGGCCCGCGTCTCGTGGTCCCGCAGGACACCAAGGGCGGCCGCTACGTCTCCGAGCTGAACCAGCTCTGGGTCGGCACGGTCGACACCACGGTCGACGCCGCGGGCGGCGGAGCCTGACGATGTCGGCGGCTGACGAGCAGGGGACGGACGAGCAGGGGACGGACGAGCAGGGGACGGACGAGGGCGGACCGGATCCACTGCGGACCTCCGCCGCCCGAGGACCGGCCGCCCCTGCCTGGTCACCGCCCTTGACCGGCCCGGACGCGGCGGCCCGCCGACGGGTCTCGCGGCGGGCCCTGCTCGCCGGAGGAGGCCTCGCGGCCCTGGCCGGCGCCGGGACCGTCACCGCCGCGGCGCTCCGCAGCGACGGCGCGACGACCGCTGCCACCGTCATCCCCTTCCACGGACCCCACCAGGCGGGCATCCTGACGCCACGCCAACAACACGTCCGAGTGGCCGCCTTCGACTTCGGCACCCGGACGGACCGAGGACGCGCCGCCGCGCTCCTCCTGCGCTGGACGACCGCCACGGAACACCTGACCCGCGGCGAGACCGTGCCCCCGGAACTCGAGCCGCCCGGCTCCCGGGCCGCAGAGACCGGGACACTCGCGGGCACCGCCCCGGCCGCCCTCACGGTCACCTTCGGACTCGGCCCGACCTTCTTCGACCGCACCGGCCTGACGGCCGCCCGCCCCGAGCCCCTCGCACCGCTGCCGTCCTTCCCCGAGGACCAACTCGACCCGGCGCGCAGCGACGGCGACCTCCTTGTACAGATCGGCGCCGACGACGCCTTCGTCACCGCGCACACCCTGCGGACCCTCCAACGCCTGGCTCGCGGCGAGGCAGGACTCCGCTGGACCATGACCGGCTTCACGGCCGCCGACGGCCGCCGCAACCTGATGGGACACGTCGACGGCACGAACAACCCCGAGCCCACCCGCGCC
Organism: Streptomyces sp. NPDC057939; assembly: GCF_042887545.1. Taxonomy (NCBI): domain Bacteria; kingdom Bacillati; phylum Actinomycetota; class Actinomycetes; order Kitasatosporales; family Streptomycetaceae; genus Streptomyces; species Streptomyces sp. NPDC057939. The sequence goes on along the minus strand of NZ_JBHVPG010000002.1, from coordinate 438,392 downwards.
CTGCTCCACGGGCCGGACGTCCCGCCGTGGCTCGCGGGCGGCTCGTACGTCGTGATCCGCCGCATCCGCATGCTCCTGGACCACTGGGACACCCTGCCGCCCACCCACCGCGAACAGGCCCTGGGGCGACGCGCCGCCGACGGCGCGCCCCTGACGGGCGGCACCGAACGCACACCCGTCGACCTGGCGGCCGCCCGGTCCGACGGCGTCCCCGTCATCGCCACCAACGCCCACATCCGGCTCGCCGCTCCCGATTCCAACAGCGGCGCCACCATGGTGCGCCGCAGCTGGTCGTACCACGACGGCCTGCGCGCCGACGGAACCCCGGACGCCGGCCTGCTGTTCATGGCCTGGCAGCCCGACCCGCGAACCGGCTTCATCCCCGTCCAGCAGCGCCTCTCCCACGGCGACGCCCTCGGCCGCTACCTCGTCCACGAGACATCCGCACTGTTCGCCGTACCGGGCGGCATCCGCCCCGGAACCTACGCGGCCCAGGCACTCCTGGAAGGCTGACGCCGATGCCCGACCCGATCCAAAGCCGCGCCGACGAGGTCCATGGCCCAGCTGACGGCCGCCCTGGTGCGCGCTCCGCGGCCGGTGTCGGTGACCTGGCCCGTGTGGTCCTCGCCGGTCCTCCACTGAGCCGAGGGAGTCGCTGATCCCCACCTGCAATGGCTTCCCGGTCGCACTGGTCACCCGGCGATCTCACGTGTTCCACACACCGCAGTGGAGCCGATCCGTTGGCGAGCTCACGGAACTTCCCAACGACGAACCCACCGGCGCTTGCCGGAGGCGAGCGTCTTGCGTCTCGGACGTCCTCTGTGATCAGCGACTCACGGTCTTGGCCGCGGGCCCGACACGCGGTAGCGTCGCGGCGACATAAAGACATAGCGACGACGGCGAGACGGAAGCCCGGTGTGAATCCGGCATGGTCGCGCCACTGTGTGCTGCGGTGATCTCCCCCGGAGGCGTTGCGGCGAGTCAGACCCGAAGACCGTCGTCCAGCACCACCGTATGGGACGCGTTGTTCCCCGAGGAGGTTCCATCATGGCCGAGGCTGTCGCTTCCGCTGCCATACCCACCACCGCCGTCTCGCCGTCGGCTCCGCTGCCCGTGCGCGCGGTACTGCCCTGGGCGGTGTTCGTCGGCCTCCTGATGGTCGTGGCCCTCTACTTCGTCGGCGCCGAGCAGGGCGCCACCGCCGTGTTCGCCGGCGAGGGCGTGCACGAGTGGGTGCACGACGGTCGTCACCTGCTCGGCTTCCCCTGCCACTGAGAGAGGCCACGCACATGTACGCCTCCACTGTCAGAGGTCTGCTGGTCCGCGGCATGCTCGCGGGCCTGATCGCCGGGCTGTTCGCCTTCGCCGTCGCCTACGTGGCGGGCGAGCCCCCGGTACGGGGCTCCATCGCCGTCGAAGAGGCCGCGGCCGCCAAGGAGGCCGCCCCCGCGGCCGGCCACGCCGGTCACGGTGGCGCCGAGGCCCCCGCCGAGGAAGAGGAAGAGCTTGTCAGCCGTCCCGTCCAGTCCACCGTCGGTCTCGCCACCGGCGTGCTGGTGTACGGGGTCGCGCTGGGCGGCATCGCCTCCCTCGCGTTCTCCCTCGTCCTGGGTCGTGTCGGCGGGTTCAGCCCGAGGGCCACGGCCGCGCTCACGGCCGCGGGTGCCTTCACCACCGTCTACCTGGTGCCGTTCCTGAAGTACCCTGCGGCCCCGCCGGCGGTCGGGAACCCGGACACCATCGGGCAGCGCACCACCCTGTTCTTCCTGATGATCCTGCTCAGCGTCCTGCTGGGGGTCGGTGCGATCGTCCTCGGGCGGCGGCTGGCACCGCGCCTGGGCAACTGGAACGCCACGCTCGCCGCCGGCGCGGGCTTCGTCGTCGCCACGGGCCTGGCCTTCCTCGTCCTCCCGGACAACACGGACGCCGTCAAGCCCGAGTTCCCCGCGGCCCTGCTGTGGGAGTTCCGGGTGGCCTCGCTGTCCGTCCAGGTCGTGATGTGGGTCGTGTTCGGGATCGTCTTCGGCGTGCTCGCGCAGCGGCTGCTGGCCCACCGCACCGATCCCGCGGGTACCGGGGCGCCGGCTCGGCCGGAATCGGTTCTCGGCTAGTCGAAGAATCCGCAGCCGACCCAGAGCCCTGTCGCCCCGTACATGTGGGGAGGCAGGGCTCCGGCCGTCGTGGCAGAACCCCAGGGAACCGTGCCCCTGTGTTCCGTCACCGGCATTCGATCAGCCCGAGCCTCGGACCGCCTGGGGGAGCGGGCGCCGCGCCGGGCCGCCTCGTCCGACCCCGCAGCACGTCCGCACCTTGAACGCGGCCCGGCCGGCGGCCGAGCTGATCCTCGTAGCGGGGATGAGCGTCACTCCCGACCCGGCCGCCGCGCTTCAGCCCCGGTCACAGGGTCCCCGACCCGCGCCCCGTGCAGTACCTGCGCGAGCACCTCAACACCCCGGACCACGCGGGGCCCCGGCCGGTTGAAGTGGGCGGGGCCGTCCAGTACCCATACCTCGCCCGACCGTACGGCGGGCAGCTCCGCCCAGCCCGGCAGCGCGGTGAGCAGGTCCAGCTCGGTCAGGGTCCGGTCGGGCGGGAACCCGCACGGCATCAGCAGGACGACATCCGGGCGCGCCGCGCGTACCGCGTCCCAGGTCATCGGTTCGGTGTGCTCGCCGGGCGCGGCCGGCAGCGGTGTCCCGCCCGCGCAGGTGATCTGCTCCGGTACCCGGTACCCGGTGTCCGGCGGGCCACAGGGGGTCGAGCCACTCGATGGCCACCACCTTCGGCCTCGGCCGGCCCGCCACGGCGCGTCGGACCCCGGCGAGTCGCCCGAGCAGCTCCGCGCGCCGCCGCTCGGCCCCCTCCCGGACCCCCAACAGGCCGCCCACGGTGACCAGGCAATCCAATACGTCGTCCAGGGTTCGAGGTTCCATGCTCAGCACGCGGGGGCCGGTGTCCATGAGGCGCACCACCCGGGAGACGCCCTCGTAGGACACCGCGCAGACCCGGCAGAGGTCCTGGGTGAGCAGGACGTCCGGGGCCAGAGCGGAGAGGGCTTCCGCGTCCAGGGTGTGGAGCGATGATCCACGGTGCGCCGCACCGCCCACCGCGGCGGAGATCTCCCGGCTGCTGAGCGCGTCCGCATCGAATTCGGCGCGGGTGACGACGGGAACCGACGCGACCGCTGCGGGCGGCCAGTCGCACTCGTGGGTGCGTCCGACCAGGTCCGAGGCGAGTCCGAGGTCCGCCACGATGTCCGTGGCCGCCGGAAGGAGGGAAACGATGCGCATGCGCGGACCATGGGCGCGCGGACGGCGGATGTGTGCGTACCCGGACGTCCCACCGATCCGGTGGGCGATCCACGCGTCAGTGGAACCGGCTGCCGGGGCGGGTGCGGCGACCCGGACCGCAGGGCGGGGCTGCCGCACAGGGCGGGGATGCACGTCAGGAGGCACGTTTCGGTCGCCGCCGGGAAGATTGGCGCCCCGCGGGGTGGGCAGGGGGCGAACAGGATCCCTGCGGTCCGAACGGTAACGTCGGCGGTTCTGCGGCACGTGCCGGTATCGTGCGGTAGCGGTACGGGTACGGGTGGGTCGGGCAATCCCAGGGAGGCTGGCTGTGAGAGCGGCGCGGGCCTTGACGAGGCTGGACGAGGTCGAGCTCGGTGACCACGTGTGCTGGCGCATGGACCCGACCGCGACCCTGCTCACCGACGCGCGGGCCTACGTGGCCGACGGAGCCCTCTACGGGGACAAGGTCGTGATGATCGGGTCGTCCGGTGCCGCCGCGACCCAGCGCGACCGGGCCCCCGCCGCGACGGTGATCCTCGACCTGCCGGACCTGGCGGACACGGACGTGATGCTGGCGGCGGTGCGCCGCGAGGCCCGTACGGCCGTCCGCCAGGGCTTCCGATCGGTCCGGGTCCTCGCGGAGCGGGCACCGATGACCGAGCCCGGCGGGGCCGAGGAACTGCTGGCCCAGGAACTGAGGCTCGACGAGTTCGCCTCCGAGAGCGGCGCCATCGTGGTGTGCGCCTTCCGGTCGTCGCTGTGGGACGCGCCGTCCATGGAACGGGCGGCGTGTATGCATCCTCACGAGATGGGCACACGTGCTGAACGTCCGGCCTTTCGGATGTTCAGCACGGGTGCCGACGAGTGGAGCGTGGACGGAGTGATCGACTCGGAGGGCGCGGACGCGTTCAACGCCGCCGCGAGGGCCGCGATGCGGCACACGCCCCTCATGAAGCTGCGGTTCGACACCCTGGAGATGATCGACGCCGCCGGAATGCACGCGCTCGTGGACGCGGCCCGTCACCTGCCGGACCGCCGGATCGAGGTGGCGGGGGCGAACGAGACCGTGCGCCTGTGCTGGGAACTCGCGGGCTACGCAACCGCCGGCGTACCGGTGGTGATGGCGGCATGACCGCGACCGTGCCCTCGAAGCCGTCCGCCGGGGACGGCGGTGCCTTCCGCCACGAGCTGTACCCCTACCGCGGCGAGGCGCAGTTCCTGTCCGGGACCCTGGACTTCATCCACGAGGCCTTGGAGGGCGGTGAGGCGGTCGTCGTCGCCGTGCCCTCCGACAAGACCTCGCTCCTGCGCGGCGAACTGGCCGACGAACCGGCCGTCACGTTCGTCGACACGACGACCGCCGGCCCGAACCCCGGCCGCCACGTCGCCGCCTGGACCGCGTGGATGACGGAGCGCGGCGAGGGCGACAGGCCCGTGCGCGGCATCGGCGAAACCGCCTGGCGCGAGGCGCGCAGCGCCGCGCACCTGTCCGAACTGCGCTACAACGAATGGCTGTTGAACCGCGCCTTCGCGCGCAGCTCCACCTGGTCGATGCTGTGCCCCTACGACGCGGCCGACGAGGACCAGGACGCCCTGCGGTCGCTGTCGAGCTGCCACCCCCTGATCCGCCGGGGCGGTCGGCAGGGGCCGAACGAGGACTACCTCACCGGTGAGGAGTACGCCTTCGCGGACCTGGCCGACCCGTGCGACCCGTTCCAGGAGATGGGCTACGCGCAGGGCGACCTGGGCGCGATCCGCTCGAAGGTGTCCCAGTGCGCGTCCGACGCCGGCGTGCCGCAGGACCGGCTGCCGAAGCTGGCGGTGGCCGTCACGGAGATCGCGACGAACAGCATCCGTCACGGCGGCGGCCACGGCACCCTGCGGACCTGGGCCCAGGACGCGACCTTCCTCTGCGAGTTCCGCGACTCCGGCTACATCTCCGACGTCATGGCCGGCCGCAGCCGTCCCGACGCCCACCAGATCGGCGGTCGCGGGCTCTGGCTCGCCCACCAGCTCTGCGACCTCGTCGAGATCCGCTCCACCCGCGACCAGGGGACCACGATCCGCCTGCACATGGACGTACCGCGGTAGGTGGTACGGCCCGCACGGCGACCGGCCCCGACCCCCGGGCGCACACCGGCCCCGACCCCGGACGCACGAACCCCCTCCCTCGGCCGCGTACCTTGTTGCACATAGGTTGCAACTGCTTGAATCGCGCGAAAGGGGCCGTCGTGGGCTCTCCGGTGGTACTGGGCATCGAGTCGTCCTGTGATGAGACGGGGGCCGGCATCGTCTCGGGCGGGCGGCTGCTCGCGCACGTCGTGGCGTCGAGCATGGACGAACACGCCCGCTTCGGCGGGGTGGTGCCGGAGATCGCCGCACGCGCCCACCTGCAGGCCTTCAATCCGGTCGTTCAGGAGGCCCTCGACCGGGCGGGGCTGCGGATCTCGGACATCAGCGCCGTGGCCGTGACCACCGGGCCGGGGCTCTCGGGCGCGTTGCAGGTGGGGCTGGCCGGGGCGAAGACCCTCGCGTACTCCGCGGGCGTGCCCCTGTACGGCGTGCACCACCTGGCCGGACACGTCGCCGCCGACACGCTGGAACACGGGCCGCTCCCGAACCCGTGCATGGTGCTGATCGTGTCGGGCGGCCACACCTCGCTGCTGTTCGTGCGGGACCTCGTACGGGACCCGATCCTGCACCTCGGGGACACCGTCGACGATGCCGCGGGGGAGTGCTTCGACAAGGTGGCAAGGGTCTTCGGGCTGCCCTACCCCGGCGGACCCGCCATCGACCGGGCGGCCCGCGGGGGCAACGGGTGCGCGGTGGCGTTCCCGCGCCCGCTCACGCGTCCGGGTGACGCCCCGTACGCCTTCTCCTTCTCCGGCCTGAAGACCGCCGCCGCCCGCTGGGCCGAGCAGCACCGCGTCCGGGGCGAGGAGATCCCCCTCGCCGACGGCGCCGCCTCCCTCCAGGAGGCCGTCGCCGACGTGCTCACGCGCAAGGCGCTCGCCGCCTGCAAGGAGTACGACGTGCGCACCCTCGTCGTGGTGGGCGGGGTCGCCGCCAACTCCAGGGTCCGCGCGCTGGCGGAGGAGCGGTGCGCGGCCGCCGGTGTGGAGCTGCGGGTGCCCCCGCTGACCCTGTGCACCGACAACGGGGCGATGATCGCCGCCGTCGGCGACCTCCTGGTGCGTGCCGGTTCGGCTCCGGCGCAGCTCGACCTGTCGATCGATCCGTCGGCGCCGCTGGAGTACGCGGCCCTGCACCCCGTCGCCCGCGCCGCCGCGAGAGCCTCCTGACAGGTCTCGATGCGCGGCGGTCGCCGCCGCCCGGGCTCGCCGCCCCGGGAGGCGGGCGGGTCGGGCTTCCCGTGTCCGGAATGCAGACGGCCGCCCTCGCCCTCCGGCGGACGGTCTAGGGTGATCGAGCAGCTGGTTCGCCCCGTCCGCCAGGCGGGATGCGTCGTAAGAGGGAACCCGGTGGGAATCCGGGACTGCCCCGCAGCGGTGAGTGGGAACGACCGCCGTCATACGCACTGGGACCGGACCACGGTCCTGGGAAGCGACGGCCAGTAGGTGCCCGCCGGGAGACCCGGTGGGCGTGCCCGCGAGTCCGAAGACCTGCCCGTTGCCCGTGCGCGGACGATTCCGTGTGCGGAGATCCCGGTGACCTCGTGGGCGGGTCGGCGTACACATCGAGCGGCACGTGCGGCAACTCCGCCGCGTGGGCGGCTCGTCGTGTCGTTCCTTCGCGTCCGTGTCCCCCCGCCGGGACGTTTCTGGACACATCTCGCGAAGGAGAGTTCCGTGACAGGCAAGCCCGCAGCCGCGGCAGCGACCTCACGCACCGTCGAAGTCCTCGGCGGTCCGGGCCCACGATTCGAGGAGATCCTCACTCCCGGGGCCCTGGACTTCGTCGCGCGGCTGGATTCGGCGTTCGCGAAGCGGCGCCTGGACATCCTCAAGGAGCGCCGCCACCAGTCCGACCGCCTGGCCTCCGGCTCCCGCCCGGACTTTCCCCGCGCCACGTCGGCGGTCCGCGGCGACGCGAACTGGCGGGTCGCCGCTCCCGCTCCCGGCCTGATCGATCGCAGAGTGGAGATCACCGGGCCGCCCGAGCGGGCGGTGGCGGCGCAGGCCCTCAACTCGGGTGCCCAGGTGTGGACGGCCGACTTCGAGGACGCCACGTCCCCCGTCTGGGAGAACGTCGTCAACGGCCAACTCAACCTGCTCGACGCCGTCGAGCGACGGCTCGATTTCACGATCCCGGACGGCACGGAGCACGGCCCGGGCGAGCGCCTCGCCACCATCATGGTCCGCCCGCGCGGCTGGCACCTCGACGAGGCCCACCTCACGGTCGACGGACGGGCGGTGTCCGCCGCGCTGGTCGACTTCGGGCTGTACTTCTTCCACTGCGCGCAGCGGCAGATCGACGGAGGCAGCGGCCCGTACTTCTACCTTCCCAAGCTGGAGAACCGGCACGAGGCCCGGCTGTGGAACGACGTGTTCGTCCTCGCCCAGGACCTTCTCGACATCCCGCGGGGCACGATCCGGGCCACCGCGCTGATCGAGACGGTCCCCGCGGCCTTCGAGATGGAGGAGATCCTCTACGAACTGCGCGAGCACTCGGCCGGGCTCAACGCCGGTCGCTGGGACTACCTGTTCAGCCTGCTCAAGACCTTCGGGCACGGCACCGACCTCCTGCTTCCGGACCGGGTCTCCTTCACGATGGACGCCCCCTTCATGCGGGCGTACACGGCACTCCTCGTCAGCACCTGCCACCGCCGCGGCGCGCACGCCATCGGAGGGATGGTCACCCGCGTCCCGGGCCGGGGAACCGGCCCGGACGAGGAGGCTCCGGCCGGCGTGCGACTCGACGCCGAGCGCGAGGCCTCGGAAGGCTTCGACGGAGCGTGGGTCGCCCACCCGGCGTTGGTCCCGGTGTGCCGGGACGCCTTCGACGGCGCGCTCGCCGACGGGCCGCACCGGATCGAGCGCGGCCGCCCGGACGTCCGAGCCTCTGACCTGCTGTCCGTACGGCGGGCGGTGACCCCACCGGCCCCGGAAGCCGTCCGTACGAACGTCGCGATCGCGCTCAGGTACTTCGAATCCTGGCTGCGCGGAGACGGAACGGTGGTTCTCGACGGAGTCATGGAGGACACGGCCACCGCGGAAATCGCCCGGGTTCAGCTCTGGCAGTGGCTGCGGCACCGCCTGCTGACCCGCGAGTCGCTGCTCGACGCCGTCGACGCGGAGTGCGCCGCCCTGGTCGGCGAACGCCCCGACAGGCCCGTCGGCGAAGCGCGCGCGATCCTGGAACGCACCGTCCTGAGCCGGGATTTGCCCGCCTTCTTCACCACCGATGCCTACGCTCGACACCTCGTCCGTCGGACGGAGGTCTCGTCATGAGCCCCTCGGCCCACCACGCCGACGGCGATCGGAGCGCACCCGGTACGAACTCCCCGCGCCGTCGTGGCGCCGTCGAGGGGTTGCCCGACTGGGACCGCTGCGCCGTCATGGGCGTCGTCAACGTGACCCCCGACTCGTTCTCCGACGGGGGCCGCTGGTTCGACACGGCCGCCGCCATCAAGCGCGGCGTGGGCCTGGCGGCCGACGGCGCCGACCTGGTCGACGTGGGCGGGGAATCGACCCGCCCCGGGGCGTCCCGTGTCGACGAGCACGAGGAGCTGCGCCGGGTCGTTCCGGTCGTCCGGGGGCTGACGGCCGAGGGAGTCACGGTGTCCGTCGACACCATGCGCGCCGCCGTCGCCCGGCGGGCGGTGGAGGCGGGCGCGGTCCTCGTCAACGACGTCAGCGGGGGCCTGGCGGACCCCGACATGATTCCGGCCGTGGCAGCCTGCGGCATTCCCTTCGTCCTGATGCACTGGCGCGGATTCAGCCACGACATGAACAGCCGCGCCGTCTACGGGGACGTGGTGGCCGAGGTCGTCTCGGAACTCCGTGACCGCATCGACGCCGCCGTCGCCGCGGGCATCGCACCGCAGCGGCTCGTGGTCGACCCGGGGCTCGGCTTCGCCAAGGAAGCGCGGCACGACCTCGGCCTGGTGGCCGGTCTGGCGGCCCTGCGCGCCATGGGCCGACCGGTACTGGTCGCCGGTTCCCGCAAGCGTTTCCTCGGGCACGTCCTGGCGGACGCGGACGGGACCCCACCGCCGGCCCATCGCCGGGACGCGGCAACAGCCGCTCTGTCCGCCATCGCGGCACACCAGGGCGCCTGGGCCGTCCGCGTCCACGACGTACGGGCGACGGCGGACGCCGTCAGGGTCGCCCGGGCGATCACCCCGCCGGCCTGACGGCCCGATCGTGGCCTCCGCCGGTGTCGGGCGGGTCGTGCGGGGGCCACCATGCGGACGCCGGTCGTGGCCCCGGCCTCAAGACATGTGGCGGCCAGGTCGTGGCCCCGGGCCTCGGGATATGTGGCTGACAGATCATCCGGGAGGTGCTTATGATGCCGAGGATGAACACCTTCCCCTCCCTCGGATTGGGGGAATCGTCCACGCAAGGTGAGTGCTGATGGCAACTCACTTCGTGGAACCGATTCCCGCCCGCCTGTTGATGTGGCAGCGCGTACGCGACTACGCCGTGCCACCGTCCATGATCGAGAACGCGACCGCCCGCCGTGCGGCCGGTGACTGGGCCGGAGCCTGCGCCGTCGCCCGCATCGACGTCGATCTCGATCTGCGCGCCGTGCGCGACCGCCACGGCACCGACCTCGCCACCCGCCTTCGGGCCGATCTGCGCCGACTGGCGCCGGAACTGCTGCGCTGGAACATGCCCCGGATCGCCCCCGACGGGCGGCTCCGTCCCGGCCTCACCCTTTCGCTCGTCCGCTACGGCTCCCGGGGCACCGCGGGACCACAGCTCGTCGTACGGACACCGCCCGCCTGGGCGGACGCGGGCCAGCGGATGTCCCTGGCGCTCTGGGAGGATTCGCGGGACGGCGCACCGGAGCACCATCCGCACCCCCGCCCGGACCGCCGCTTCCGTCTCGACCTCCACCGCCACCTCTGGGACGCCACGCGCAGCGGCGAGCTGGCACGCAGGTGCGGCGCGGACGCGCCGTACCGAACCGCCGACGACGATCCCGAGCGGCCGCCGGACCACTGGGCCCACGAGGCGGAACTGCTCCTGCGGGCCGAGGGCCGTCCCCGCGGGGCCCTCGCCGTGCGGCTCGGTGCGCGCGGCCACTCCGTGCTCGAACTCGTCGCCCCCGACGACAGCCACGCCCCGGTCCTCCGGCCGGTACGGGACATGCCGCCACCGCAACGGGTGGCGGCGCTCCCACTGCTCCCGGAGGCCGCCGCCAGGCGGCACCCGGACCTGGAGCTGCTGCGGGCCGGCCTGCTCCCCGTGGAGCGGCTGCACCCACTGGTCGCGGCAGCGCTGTCCGCGCCCGAAGTGGCGGGATCCGTCCCCGCCCCCGGGTCGGTGGCGGTGCCCGGCCCCGGATGGCCGGCGGACGATCCGCCCCCAGGGCCCACGGATCCGCATCGGGTCGACTGCCTGGGGGAGGTCCACCGGATCGCGCTGCGCGACGGAACGCTGGCGGCGGTCGACCACGATCCGGCCCAACTGGCCCGCGAGGCACTGCTCATGGCGCTCGGAGGGCCCGGACTGCCGTGTTTGAGGGCGATCGACGCGGTGCACCGCAGCCCCGAGGCGCTGCCGGCCGTCCGTGATCGGCTCGGCCACGGCGACGTGACCGGGGCCCTGGCCGTGGTCGAAGGGCTGCTCGGTCCCGGCGCCGTCCTGCGGCAAGGGCCCCTGCGGGAAGCACTGGAGGCGGCCGTGGCGGGCCGCCTCGACCACGGCTTCTTCCGCGCGGGGCTGGTACCGGTGCATCCCGCCGCGGCGGGATCGGGGGACCCGGGCCACCGGCCACGGCTCGACCGCCATGCGCCGTGGGAACTGCGCCGCAAGCGGGCCGGCCGCACCCGACCCCGGACCGGCCTACGGAGCTGAAGACCCGCGGTGCCCGTGCCGGATGGGCCGGGGTGGGTTCGTGGTGCCTGTGCCCGAGGGATCGGGGTTCGTGGCGCCGGGTCCGTAGTCCCGTGCCCGTGGTGCCCGTGCCCGTGGCGGGGTCCGCAGTGCCCGGGTTCGTGCTGCCCGTGTCCGTGGTGCCGGAGTCCGTGGTGCACGCGTCCGCAGGGACCGTCTCCGTGGGCCCCGTTCGCCGCACTCCCTCGTCCGACCGCCCCCGTGCCGGGTCACACCGGTAACGGTCCGGCCGGGGCCCGACCCGACGTCGGCAACCGGACGCGCCCCCGCCCCCCACCCCGCGCAAACCGCGCAAACCGCGCACACCGCACGCACGGCTCCCACGCCTGCGTGCACCGCTGAACGACGACGACATCCCGGACGGCCACCCGTCCCCGAACACACCCAGGTGATGCCCATGACCTCAAGCACCGTCCTCTCCGCGCCCGCGCCCGCTCCCTTGTCCGTGCCGCTCCCGGCCGACATCACGCAGCTCGCCCTCGCCGGAGACCTCCTGACCCTCCTGCGGACGACCACCACCGAGCCGCGCCCCGACGAGCAACTGGAGGCGCTCACCCTGGCCGTCGCGGCCGACCTGCCCGTACTGCTCTGGGGCGAGCCCGGCATCGGCAAGACGGCCGCGCTGACCCAGCTCGCCACCTCCCTCGATCTGCCGCTGACGACCGTGATCGCCAGCGTTCACGAGCCCACGGACTTCTCCGGGCTGCCCATCGTGGGCGACGACCCGGCGGCGAACGGTGTCCCCATGGCCCCGCCGCAGTGGGCCGTGGAACTGGCGCGCGCCGGGCGCGGTCTGCTCTTCTTCGACGAACTGTCCACCGCCACCCCCGCCGTCCAGGCCGCACTCCTCCGGGTCGTCCTGGAGCGGAGGGTCGGCACGCTGCAACTGCCGCCCGGCATCAGGATCGTCGCCGCCGCCAACCCGCGGGCGTCGGCCGCGGACGGATGGGAACTGAGCCCGCCGCTGGCGAACCGGTTCGTGCACCTGTACTGGGTCCACGACCGTGACGTGGTGGTGCGCGGACTCGGTGGGGTCTGGCCGCGCGCGGAACTGCCCCGGCTCGACCCGGCCGGACTGCCGGAGGCGGTGGCGTTCGCCCGGCGCGCGGTCTGCGGCTTCCTGAACGCCCGGCCCACCCTGATCCACCGGCTGCCGACCACCGAGACGAAGCGCGGTGGCGCCTGGCCTTCGCCGCGAAGCTGGGAGGCCGCGATGACGCTGCTCGCCTTCGGCACGGCGGCCTCCGTCTCCCGGGACGTGCTGGCAACGCTCGTCCGAGGTGCCGTCGGGGACGGACCCGGCCTCGAACTGCTGGCCCACATCGACCGGATGGAACTGCCCGACCCGGACTCGTTGCTCGCCGACCCGGCCGCGGCCGAACTGCCCGAGCGCGGCGATCTGCGCCAGGCCACGCTGGAGGCGGTCGTCGCCGCCGTCGGGGCGCGCCCGGAGCGGGAGCGCTGGGAGGCGGCCTGGGCGGTCCTCGTCAGGGCGATGGAGACCGGCGCACCGGACCTGCTGGTCGCCCCGGCGAAGGCGCTGGCCGCGCTGCGTCGCGACGGCTGGGAGGTCCCGGAGACGGTGGAACGCCTCGCCGCGGTGATCGGCCTCGCCCGGCGGGCGGAGAACTCGGTGACCCGTACCGCGGCGGCCGCCGGCGCCAAGAGCGCCGCGGTCGGGCGCCGATGAGCGGGTCGGTGAAGCAGCCGCGGCCGCGGCCCACGCCGCGCCCACTGCCGCGGCCCATGTCCCCGCCCCCGCCGCCGCGGCCGGTGCGAGCGGCGGATCCAGGGCCGCCGCCGGGTCCCGTCATCCCGCTGGACACGGACAAGTTGCTGGCGGCGCGGCTGTACGCGGTCGCCGTGCGGCCGTACCTCGCGGGCGCGCTCTTCGCGCTCCACGTGGTGGAGGACCGGTCGGTGCCGACCATGGCGGTCGACGCCTACTGGCGCTGCTACGTCTCCCCGTCCTTCGTGCAGCGCACTCCGCTGGAGCAACTGGCGGGCGTCTGGGTGCACGAGGTTTCCCACCTGCTGCGGGACCACCACGAACGCGGCGCGCGGTACGCCCAGGAACACGGGGAGGAAGGGCCGGGTCGGCGGCTGCGGCAGAACATCGCCGCCGACTTCGAGATCAACGACGACATCTACGGCGACGGCCTGCCGATGCCGGTGGGGGCGGTCCTCCCGGCGACGCTGGGTCTGCCCGACGGGCTGCTCATGGAGGAGTACCTGCGACGCTTCTCGATGGCGGGCCGCACACCACGGGTTGCCTGGCTGGACTGCGGCAGCGGCGCCGACGGGCACCCGAGGCCCTGGGAGCTGGGGCCCGAGGGGGCGCACGGTCTGAGCCGGCAGCAGCGCGACGCGGTGCGCTTCCGGGTGGCCGAGGCGATCGCCGGCCGGCCCGGGGACGCTCCTGAAGGGTGGCGGCGTTGGGCGGACGAGGCGTTCCACCCTGCCCAACCCTGGCGGCAGTTGCTCGGCGCGGCCCTCCGTGCGGCCGTGGGCGCGCCGGGGCCGGGCGAGGACCACAGCTACCGGCGTCCGTCCCGGCGCTCCGCAGGCGTTCCCGGCGTCGTGCTGCCGAGCCTGCGCCGGATGCCGCCGCGGGTCTGCGTCGTGATCGACACCTCAGGGTCGGTGAGCGACGCCGAGCTGGGCGGCGCGCTGCTGGAGGTGGCCGCGATCTCGCGGGCGGTGGGCGGGCGGCGCGACCTGGTCTCGGTGATCTCCTGCGACGCGGCGGCGGGCGTCGCCGTACCGCTGTGCCGGGCCGAGAACCTGGAGTTGATCGGCGGCGGAGGAACGGACCTGCGGTCCGGCTTCGACCGTGCGCTCCGCTCCCGTCCCCGCCCGGACGTGATCGTCGCGCTGACGGACGGACAGACGCCCTGGCCCTCCGCGCAGCCGTCCTGCCGCACGGTCGTCGGCCTCTTCCCCCGCCCTGCCCGTCCCGCGAACGAGGAGGATCCGGACTACGTCCCGGACTCTCCGCCGGCCTGGGCCCGCGTCGTCCACATCGGCTGAGCGGGCCGCGGGCGCCGGTGCCCCGACGCGCGGATCGCGGCCACTGTCACCGTCCCACGTGGCTCGTGTTCCTCCGCTACCGAGTACCACTACTCGGTGATACCGTGTAGTGGTACTCGGTAGCACGCAGTACCGAAGGGGAAGAAGGGAAAGGGGGAGCGCGATGGACGACCTGACGGAGATGCTGAAGGGCACGCTCGAAGGGTGCGTGCTCGAAATCATCGCCGGCGAGGAGACCTACGGATACGCCATCACCCGGCAGCTGAACGAACTCGGCTTCGCCGACGTCGTCGAGGGGACGGTGTACACCATCTTGCTGCGGCTGGAGCGGAACGGACTGGTCCAGGTGACGAAACGACCGTCCGGAGTCGGCCCACCGCGCAAGTTCTACGCGCTCAACGAGGCCGGACGCGGGGAACTCGCGAAGTTCTGGGCGAAATGGCAGTACCTCTCATCACGCATCGACAGGCTCAAGGAGGGCGGGAGATGAGCTTCTGGGAGAGCATCACCGGCAGCGATCTGACCAGGGAGTGGAAGGCGCTCGAAGCCCGGGCCGAGGCACTGCCCGACGACCACCGGGCGGCCTGGGACCAGATCAAGAACCACCTCTTCCCCCACACGGACTTCACCGGCCGCAACCTGATGCCGATACTCGACGCCGCCCTGGGGCTCCTCGAAGAGACAGCGGCGGACGGGCAGGGCGTCGACGAGGTGCTCGGCGACGACATCCGGGGCTTCTGTACGGCTCTTGCCGGCGGAGAAGGCGCTCGCACCCATCGCGACCGGTGGCGCGAGCAGCTGAACAGGAACGTCGCGAGAAAACTGAGCCGGCTGGGAGGCTGACGTGAGCATCCGGGACATCATCGACGGCAAGAAGCAGTGGCGGGCGTACACGGCCCGGGTCAAGGCGCTCCCGCCGGACTACCGAATCGTCCACAAGGAGATGTTGCGGTACCTGTTCAAGGTCGGCCCGATCGACCTGACCGACGGCCCCCTGCTCCCCGGGATCGTCGACTTCTTCGAAGAGGGAGTCGCCGCGGGCAAGGGGGTCGTGCAACTCATCGGCACCGACGTCGCCGCCTTCTGCGACGGCATGATCCAGGACTCTCCCACCTACGCGGACATGCACCAGGCCTCACTCCTCCGGGAACCCGGGACGGCCGCGACGTAGCACCCGCCGCCACGTGCGGACCGGCCGCCCGCACGGTGCGTGGCGCGCCGGGTCCGTGATGATGGGGCTACCGTCGATGCCATGACTGCTGATTCCCTGCGCTCCGTCACCGTCGAGCGGACCGGTCCGGGCACGTACACCGCGACCAACTCCCGTGGTGACACCGTCACCTTCGCCACCGGGTCCGGTGGGGGCTTCACCCCCGTCGAGCTCTTCCTCGCCGCGATCGGCGGCTGCTCCGCGGCCGACGTGGACGTCGCCACCACCCGACACGCCGAACCCACCGGGTTCTCCGTCTCCGTCCAGGGGCACAAGGCCGAGGACGAGGGCGGCAACCACATGACGGACCTGGAAGTCGCCTTCACCGTCCGCTTCCCCGCCGGCGAGGGGGGCGACCGGGCCCGTGCGATCCTGCCGCGCGCCGTGAAGACCTCCCACGACAAGCTCTGCACGGTCAGCCGCACCGTGGAGGCGGGAACCCCGGTCACCGTGAAGGTCATCGAAACCGACTGACCGCCCGCGTGGAGCGGGCGCCGGCCGGGGTCCGCCTCGGCCGGCTCTGGTAGAACCGGGGCATGGCATACAGGTTCACGGCTCGCGCGCTTGCCGCCGAGGCCGACGTCGACGGTGAGATGCAGGTCGGCGTGGCGGAGGACGAGGACGGTTTCCTGCTGCTGTTCACGCGGGCGGTCGCCGAACCGTCCGAGGAGGACGTCGCGCTCGGGCTCGACACGTACCGCGTGACGACCGGGGACCGGTGCACGGCCCATGGCTGCGTCCGTGCGGTGGCCCTGACGGGCAACCTGCTCACGGTGTCGCTGGATCCCGATCGTCTGGACGACTTGGAGTTGGACGACGCGGAGATCGAGGCCGTGCTCGACATGCCGAACGAAGCCGTGGCCGAGCTGGGTCGGATGCTCGTGGACGTGCTGGGGCACGGGCGCGAGGAAGCCCGGCCGCTGCTCACCGGATTTCCGGTGGAGCCGTGACGAGGGCCGGCGGGGCGGAGCCCCGGCGGCCCGTCGCCGCGTCCGCCGGTCCTATGCGGTCGCGCGGTCCCCGTCGGTCGGGGCGGGCGCGGGGTACGGACGCAGGACCATGAGCGCGTCCTCCGAGGTCGCCACCATGGCGAACGGGAACCGGTCGAGCTCCAGGCAGAGCGCGACGTCATCGGGATGCACCCCTTGACGCACGCCCTGCGTCAGCTCCGCGGCGGCGCGTGACGCGCCGGCGCGGCGGAGGAACCCGGTCGCGTCGGTCGCGTCGGTCGCGGCCCCGCTCGCCCTCGCGGCGATGTACTGGGCGCACGCCAGGTCCTCGTCGGCCCGCCCGTCCTCGCCGGTGACCACGAACGTGACGCCGTCACACCCGCGCGTCCGCAGGAGGCCGGCCGTCGCCTCCGCCACCACGAAACCGGCGCACAACACCAGCGACGCCTCCTTGACGGCCAGCGCCCCGACCGTGCCCGCCGTGGTCTTCTGCACGACGGTGCGTCCGGTGAGGTCGACGGACCGCAGCAGGCCCGGCGAGTTGACGGCGTCGAACCCGGGCGCGTGCGGGCCGTCCTTGAGCGCCACCCAATCCGGGTGGCGGGCCTTCAGCGCCAGGGCCTCGTCCAGCGACTCGGCGAGGACGATCTTCTCCGCTCCCTGGGCGAAGGCCCAGGCGGCCACCGTGTAGGCGCGCATGACGTCGACGACGACCGCCACGGAGGGGGTTTCGACCAGTTCCGGGATACCGAGGAAGTGAGCGTCCATCCCGTCATGATCACGCATGGGCGGCCCGCGGCACCCCGGTGGTGGCGCGCCTCACACCGTGGTCGGAGCGCCGGTGGACGCCGTGCGCCCCGACACCTCCGCCGGTCCCCGATCGGGGGCGCGGGAGGTGCCGGGGCGCAAAGGGCGGCGGGACGGGCGAAACGACGGTGCGTCAGGCGTGTTCCGCGACCGGGGTGCGGAGCATCGTCGCGCAGCGGTGGAGTTCCGCGGCGAGGGCGTCGCAGCGGCGCAGCAGGGCTTCGTCCGGCACGGGGGCGGCGCCGTGCGGTCCGGGGACGAAGTCGGCCGGACACGACGCGATCTGGGTGGGGGCCACCCAGCCCCCGAGTGCCCTGGCCACCGTACGCAGGTGTTCGCACACCACGCTGCCCGTCCGCGGGCCCGCGCCGTGGGCGAGGACCCCGACCGCCGTTTCGGCCAGCCAATCGCCCGGCACCTCGTCCAGCGCGAGCTTGAGCAGGCCCGAGTAGCTGGCGTGGTGGACGGGGCTGGCCAGGACGACGGCGTCGTAGGTCCGCGGCGCGTCCCGGAGGCGCGGGCCCGGAGCCCGCGCCAGTTCGAGCGACGTCACGGTGCTGCCCCGGGCGCGCAGGGCGTCGCCCACCAGCGCGGCCAGCGCGGTGGTGCCGGAGCCCACCCGGGGGCTTCCACTGATCAGCAGGGCGTGCACGGTCGGTCGTCCTCTCCTCGGGCGGGTGGCGGCAGGGGCGCCGGCGGCGGTCCCCCGTCCTTCCTCATGCGGCGTCGATCAACGTCCACGGCACGGTGCGGCCGAGGGCCTGACGGGGCTTGCTCCGCGCCCAGTGCAGCACCGACGCCGCCATCACCCCGCCCGGGTCGGCGACCTTGCGCGTGGGTTCGAAGGGCTCGCTCATGCTGGTGTAGCTCTGGAACATCGCCAGCAGTTTCACGGCCTCCTGCTGGACGGGGGAGAGCCACTGCGCGGCCAACGGCAGGAAGAAGCGGTTCCAACTGTCGGTGGACACGGTCGGCGGCTGCGCGATCGGGTCGACGCCGTGCTCGGCCCGGAAGGCGTTGAGGGTGTCACAGGTGATCCGGACCAGGTCGGACAGGCGCATGCTGTCCTGCCCCGCCGAGATCACCTCGGTGCGCGGCGCCCCGGGCGGGGTGCCGAGCGCGGCGCCCGCGATCACCTCGGCGACCTCGTCGACCGGTGCGATCTCGGCATAGCCGTCCGGGTCGCCGACGACGACGGCCGCGAGGCCGGAGACGAGCGCCGGGAAGAGGCTGTACGGGCCGGAGAAGCGGCCGATGGCACCGTCACCGCGACGGCCCAGGACCAGTGGCGGGCGGACGATCGTGGCCGGTCCCCGGTGCTCACCGGCCACGATCTCCTCGCAGGCGGCCTTCGACCACTCGTAGCCGTTGCGGTACCCCTCGAACTCCTCCCCCCTGAGGTCCTCGGGCGCGCGTACGCCGCCGACGTACGCGGTGGAGACGTGGACCACGTGGGTGTCCGGGCCGGCGAGCGCGAGCACCGCCCGCAGGGTCCGTATGTTGGCGTCGGTCGCCTCCTGGCGGGTCATGGTCCACCGGGTCGACGCCGCGGTGTGCACGATGACGTCCCAGGGCCGGTCGGTGAGCAGGTCCGGGGCGGGTGCGGCGCCGATGTCCCAGGGGACGGGCGCGGTCAGGGGATCGGCGCCGCCGGCCGCGCGGCGTGCGGTACGGACGATGCCGGGACCGGCGGTGTCCGCGGTGAGGCGCTCGGCCACTTCGGTGCCGACGACGCCCGAGGCGCCGGTGACGAGGATGCGCATGGCAAGGCTCCTGGGGTTCAGGTGGCGGGCTGCAGGACCAGGCAGACGTTCTGTCCGCCGAAGCCGAAGGAGTTGGAGAGCACCGGGGCGCCGTCCACGTCGCGCGGAGCTCCGGCGACCACGTCGATCCGGTCGGCCTCCGACGCGGTGGTGAGGTTCGCGACGGGGGGCACGATCCGTCGTTCGGCGCAGACCAGGGCGATCGCGGCCTCCAGCGCCCCCGAGCCCCCGATGAGGTGCCCGGTGACGCCCTTGACGGCGGTCACCGGCGGCGCCTGCCCGTTGAAGCACCGGTGGATGGCGGCGGCCTCGGCCCTGTCGTTGGCCTGGGTGGACGTGCCGTGCGCGCTGATCTGACCGATGTCCGACGGCAGCAGCCCGGCGTCCGCGATGGCCTGCGCCATGCACGCCGCCGCGACCTGGCCGTCCGCGTGCGGGGCCACGATGTGATGGGCGTCGGCGTTCGTGGCGTAGCCGGCGATCTCGCCGAGGATGGTCGCTCCGCGCCGCAACGCCGCGTCGCGCCGCTCCAGTACGAGCACGGCCGCGCCCTCGCCCATGACGAAGCCGTCGCGCTCGGCGTCGAACGGCCGGCTCGCGTTCCCGGGGTCGTCGTTGCGGGTCGACAGGGCCTGCATCCGCGAGAAGCCGCTCAGCATGAAGGTCGTCACCGCCGAGTCGAAGCCGCCGGCGACGGCCACGTCGAGCTCCCCGTACTGGATCCGGCGGGCGGCCTCCCCGATCGCCGTGGCACCACTGGCGCAGGCGGTGGAGTACGTGACGCAGGAGCCCTGATAGCCGAAGCGCATCGCCACGCGGGCCGCCGCCGAGTTGGCCATCGTCCGGGGAACGGAGTGCACCGGCATCGCGGTGGGCTTGGCGTCGTTGTCCCGCACCAGCCCCTCCATGGTGGGGAGCCCGCCGATGCCGGTGCCGAGGTGGACGCCCACCCGCGACGGCGGCAGGTCGGGCAGCGCGGCCTGCCGCACTGCGTCGGCCGCCGCGCACAGGGCCAGTTCCGTCGGCCGGTCGATCTGGCGGCGTTCACGGTGGGTGATGTAGGAGGCGATGTCGAACTCGGGCACCCGGCAGGCGATGTGCACGGGCGAGCCGGACTCGATCAGGTCCGCGTGCACCGCGGCCGTGGGCCGCGCGGCGAGGACGGTGTCCATGACCTCGTCCAGGGTGAGGCCGGCCGGGCACTTCACGCCGATCCCGGTGACGACCACGCGCGGACGTTCGGCGGGCCGGCCGGGACCGGGCGCCGCGTGCTGCCTGGTCATGAGCGGTCCGCCCGACGCTCCGCGAGGAAGGCGACGGCCTGGCCGACGGTCTCGGACCGCATCAGGTCCTCGGCCGCGATGCGCACGTTGAGCGCGCGTTCGAGCTGCGCGCCGATCGACATCATCTCCAGGCTGTCGATGCCGTATTCGGCCCGCAGGTCGGTGCTCTCCAAGATGACGTCGGGGGTGGTTCCGAGGACGTCGGCGATGGTCTCGCGGACGAGGCCGAAGAGGTCGTCGGAAGGGACGACGGCGGCTTCGGTGATGGGTTCGGTGGGGTTCACCCGGTTCCTCCGGTGGGTCGGTGAGGTGTGGTCGATCGCTGGTGTGTGGTGGGTCGAAGTCGTGCCCGTCACGCGCTCGACGTCGGCCGTGGCGAGGGCCGTGGGCCGGGGGCCGAGTACGACGACGGATGTCAGGCGGGCAGGCCGGCCGGGGCGGCCGCGGCCAGTGCCGTGTCGAGGATGTCGAGCGCCTCGTCGAGTTCCGCCTCGGTGGTGACGAGCGGGGGCAGCAGCCGCACCGTGGTGGGGCGGCCCAGGCAGGGCGATACGAGCAGACCGTTGTTGGCCAGGGAGACCACGGCCTCGCCCGCCGCCGCGGGGGTGGTGAAGTCGATGCCCCACAGCAGCCCCCGGCCGTGGTGGCCCGCCATCACCCGCGGGTGACGCTCGCCGAGCGCGCGCAGACCCTCCGCGAGGCGGGCCGACAACTTGTCCCCGTGTCCGGCGAGTTCCTCGACGGCCTCCAGGGCGGCGGGGAGCGCGGCGCAGCTCAGCGGGTGGCCGCCGAAGGTCGCCGAGTGCAGGAAGGGGTCCTGGGCGAGCGGTGCGTACAACTCCTCGCTGCACACCACGGCGGACAGCGGCACCACGCCGCCGCCGAGCGGCTTGCCCACGAGCACGGCGTCCACGGGCAGGCCGTCGGCCAGGGCGACGGAACGCTCACCGCAGCGGCGCAGCCCGCACTGGATCTCGTCGGCGATGGCGAACGCGCCGTGGGCGTGAGCGTCCTCGCACCACTGGCGCAGGACGTCGGTGCGCAGCGGTGCGGCGCCGTTCTCCCCCTGGACGGGCTCGAACACCACGGCGGCGACCGGAGCCGCCTCCAACTGCGCGCGGACGGCGTACGGGTCCTCCGGGTCGATGTGGACCACGTCGACGACGGCGCCCCGCAGACCCGCCCGGAACAGCGGGCTGTGCGTCAGGGACAGGGCGCCCAGGGTCTTGCCGTGGTATCCGCCGGTCACCGCGAGGACCCGGTCCCGGCCGGTCGCGAGCCGGGCCAGCTTCACCGACACCTCGACGGCGTCGGCGCCGTTCAGGCCGAAGTACACCTTCGGGAGCCGGTCGCCGAAGTAGTTGGAGAGCAGCGCCGCCGCCCGGGCGGCCACCGGGTTGGCCAGGCTGCGCGTCGACGTCGGCATCACCTCCAGCTGCCGGGCGACGGCCGCCACCACGCCGGGGTGGCGGTGGCCGAGGAGCGCGACGGCGTAGGAGCCGAAGTCGAGCGCCCGACGGCCGTCGGACAGGGTGACGCGGGAGCCCAGGGCGCCGGCCTCCACGGCTCCCTGACCGGCGAACTTGCCGGTCAGCGCCAGTTTCGGGGACTGGTGCCGGCGGAGCTGGTCGAAGACCTCGGCGGCGGCGGTGGGCGGGGTGGTCGTGGACGGGTCGGCCACGGGGGACCTCCTGGAAGGGAGCGGAACGGGGGACGCGGGAGGCAGGGACCGCATCAGCGGGCGGCGCCGCCGATGAGTCGCCGCTCAAGGGCCTGGAGCATCTGCTCGGCGTTCTCCCGCAGGGCGGTGGCGGCGACGGGGTTGAGCATGTCGGCGAGCAGCGGGATCCCGATCTCGAACTCGACGGTCAGCGAGACGTGACTGCCGCCGTCCTCGGACGGGCGAACGGCCCAGTGGCCCACGAAGTGCGCGAGGTCGCCGCTGACCTGGTGGAAGTCGAAGCGTCGGGCGACGTGGTCGAGCCGCTCGGCCTCGACCCACTCCAGGACGGAGCCCTTGAGGTGGACGGACCAGGCCGTCGTGCGCTCGTCCGGGCCGGTGCTGTCGACGATGGTGACGGACTGGACGCTGTCCATGCAGGAGGAGTAGCTCTCGACGTCGATGACGGCGTTCCAACTGTCCTCGGGACGGGCGGCGATGGGGATCTCAACCTGGACGAGGGGCATGGCGGTTCTCTCTCTTCGGTGGTGGGGGAGCCCGTGGGGGCTCGTCGACGACGCGCGGCGGCGCCGCGGAGTCGGGGGGAGTCGGGGTGGATCCGGCGCGGTGGACCGGCGCCGGGTGCGGTGGCGTTCCGTCAGGACTTGGGCGCCAGGGCCTGCTCGCGGGCCGCCTCCAGGGCGGGCGGCAGCAGGAGCCGCAGGATGGTGCGAGGCAGCCGTCCGGTGTGGTTGAGCGCGTACGACTGCTCGACCAGCTCGCAGCCGAACTCGCGCTTCGGCTCGTACGCGGTCTGCGCGAAGCGGATGTGGCGGCAACCCCGGGCCAAGGCCAGCTCGATCGCCGCGTAGTGCAGGTTGTGGTAGAGCCGCGCCCGGTGCGCCAGCCCGTAGTCCAGGCCGATCCGGGCGCCGACCGCACCGCGGCCGCGGAACAGGCAGTGCAGGTAGCCCACCAGACGGTCGCCCTCGAAGCAGGCGACGAGCCGCTGCTCGGTGCCCCCGCCCCCGTGCCCGACCGCGTTGCCGGCGGCCATGGTCCTGACGAAACCCTCGTCGAGGACGTCGAGGGTCTGGTCGGCGCGATCCATGACCTGCTGGTACAGACCCATCATCGCCGGGACGAGGTGCTCGAAGTCGTCGAGGACCTCCATCCGCAGGTCCGTCTGCTGCTCGAACTTCCGGATCTTGTTCCGGGCGTTGCGTCGCGGCTTGGCCGACAGCGACGCCAGGAACGCGTCGAAGTCCACGTGCTCCAAAGAGAGTTCCGTGTCCGGCAGCGAGGCGACGGTGAAGAAGCCCGCCGCATCCAGACCCGGGCGCAAGGCATCGAGGTCGTGCGGGGCGAAATCCTTGAACACGACGGTACCCAGGCGGTGTTCGCGGGTGTAGGCCATGACCTCCCGCACCAGGAGCCGGGCCGCGGGCGCGGGCAGCGGGTCCCGACCCATGACGTGGCCCTGCCCGAGGAAGTTCCCGCAGAACAGCATCGGCACGCGCACGAGCCTCGGGAAGGCCCGGGCCACCGGAGCCATCAGGCGGCGTTCGCGCGGCCCCACGACCTGGTCGAGCCGCAGGCCGCGCACGGCACTGAGCGGCAGCACCGCGACCGGCAGGCCGTCCCGGCGCACGAGCAGAAAGGCGTACGCGTCCGGGCCGATCCGCGCACCCTGCATGGCGGTGAACACGTCCTGCCCCCACATGGGGTCGTCGGCCGGGGCCAACTCGTCCCACAACGCGCGGGGCACGTCCTCGGCGCGGTCCAACCGCTCCACCACGTAGACCGGTTCGCGCTGCTCCCCGGCGTCTCCGGCGAGGGCCGGGGGAGCCACCGGCGCCGCCGACCGCCCGGGACCGGAGGCGCCCGGTGCGGCGGTCCCGCGATCAGCCGACACGGAGCGGCTCGCCGTCCAGCACCGCGCACAGCGGCTCGGCCATCCGCGCCCGGGACGGCGGGTGGAAGTTCAGACCCGCGGCCGCCGAGGCCAGATAGGTGCCCTCGTCGGACCCGATGAACGACATGCCGCCGAGCGCCTCCAGGGCGGTCGCCGTGGTGCGGGCGATGGCGTCCTGGGCGGCGTAGCGCGCCGTGAGCGCGGCGACCAACAGGGGCTCGCCCCATTCCGGGGATTCCCCCATCGTCCGGGCCACCGCCTCCACGGCGAGCATCGCCCCGTCGACCTCGGTCACGAGCGCCGCGCGGACCGCGGCAGGTGCGCGCCCGTGCAGCAGGACACGCTCCACCAGGGCGCTCGCCGTGCCCAAGTA
Organism: Streptomyces sp. NPDC057939; assembly: GCF_042887545.1. NCBI lineage: Bacteria > Bacillati > Actinomycetota > Actinomycetes > Kitasatosporales > Streptomycetaceae > Streptomyces > Streptomyces sp. NPDC057939. The sequence goes on along the minus strand of NZ_JBHVPG010000002.1, from coordinate 414,087 downwards.
GCCGGCCGACATGAGCAGTTCGAACCAGAGGAACCCGGCCACGTTGAGGGAGTCCAGCACCGAATCGGCGGTCACCTCGGTGAGGACGACCATCTGCGGGTCGAGCGCGACGTCCTCCAGGACGACCTCGTCGCTCTCCGCGCCGGCGAGCACACCGCTGCGCCAGAAGGGGCGGACGGACACGCCGGGGGTGTCGGCGGGAACGATCGCGACCCCGAGCCGCTCGGCACCGTCCTCGTCCGTCATCACCACCGAGGCCGTCAGCAGATCCATCGAATGGGCCAGGCTGCACGGCTTCTTGCTGCCGTTCAGCACGATCTCGTTGCCGCGGCGCTCGGCCCGGATGGCGGGCCGCAGGATGGACTGGCCGGTCCGACCCTCCGAGAATCCGGAGGCCAGCAGCATCTTCTTGCCGACGATGGCCTCCAGCAGCATCCACTCGAAGCCGGCGCCGTTCTTCGCGGCCTCCACCAGGCTCGCCACGGAGAAGTGGTGCATCGTGGTCGCGACCGCGAGCGACGGACAGCGCGCGCCGACCGCGCGTTGCAGTCGGACGGCCTGCAAGGGGCTCGCCCCGATCCCGGTGTTCTGACCCGGTACGAGCAGGGCCGCGCCACCCGCCTCGCGGAACGCGGCGACGGCCGGGCTGCCCGGCCGCTCCAGCTCGGCCAGCGGATGACGTGCCAACTCGGCGTCGAGGCCGGGGAGCAGTGCTTCCAGCACCGCGCGTTCGGTGTCCAGGAATGCCATGGGTTCAGTCCTTCGCCGTCGTCGTCGCACCGACCGAGGCCCGCGTACGGGTCGTCCCGGCTCCGGCCGTGGTCGTCAGGGGCAGGTTTTCGTACATGCGCAGGCTGAAGGACTCGCGCCGTACCGGCGTCCCCGCCAGAGCCAGGTCGGGGAACCGGGCGAAGAGCCGGCGGACGGCGATGGATCCCTCCAGCTTCGCCAGGGCGGCACCCATGCAGTAGTGCGGGCCGGCACTGAAGCTCAGTACCCTGCTCCCGGTCCGGCGCACGTCGAACCGGTGCGGGTCGGGGAACTGGGCCGGATCACGGTTGGCGGCGGCGAGCACGGTCGTGACGTTGGCGCCGACCGGCACGGTCACCCCGCGGATCACCGTCTCCTCGGAGGCGATCCGCTCGGTCATCTGGACGGGCGTGTCCCAACGGAGCGCCTCGTCGACCGCCTGCGCGGCGAGCGCGGGGTCGTCGCGCAGCGCCGCCAACTGCTCGGGGTGGCTGAGCAGCGCGTGGGTGGCGATCCCCAGCATGGCGGCCGTAGTCTCGAAACCGGCGACGAAGGTGAGGATCAGCGTGTCGACGACCTCCTTCCGGCCGAGCCGCTCCTGGCCCGCGCCGGTCTCCAGCAACACGGTGGCGAGGTCCTCGCGTGGCTCCGCCGCACGCTTCAGCAGCAAATCCTCGAAATAGGAGCGCAGTTCGGTGACCGCGGCGTCGGCGCGCGCCCAGTCGTCCTCGGTGCGCACCGGCTCCAGCAGCCGGCTGGCGTCACCGCCCAGCCGCTGGAACCTCAGGCGGTCCTCGGCCGGTACGCCGATCAGCTCGCCGACGACCGCGACGGGCAGCGGATACCCGACCAGTTCTTGGAAGTTGGCCGGTGACCCGTCCGCCGTGGCCGCGGCGAAGTCGTCGAGGAGGGAATCGGTGAGCTGCTCGACGGCCTTGCTCAGCGCGGCGACCCGGCGCGGGGTGAACCCCGCACCGATCAACCGGCGCAGCCGGGTGTGGTCGGGCTGGTTGGCGCGCAGCATCGAGGCGTAGAAGAAGTCGGCTGCCGGGTGCTCACGCCAGTCCGGCAGGTTGTCCTCGCACCAACTCAGGTCGGGAGTGCGGAAGGAGGTGTCCGTCAACACCCCCTGGCAATCGGCGTAGGTCGTCAGGAAGTAGGTGTCGAGGTCCTTGTCGTAGTAGACCGGGAAGTTCTCGCGGAGCGCCTCCAGCGCCAAGAACGGGTTTTCCCGACCTTCCGGTGTGAACAGGGAGAAGAGCAGAGCCTGGGGGTCCAAAGGGGAGTCCTCAGCGGATCGGTGATGCGGCCCCGGGTGACCGCGGTGTGCCCGGGCCGCCCCCCGGCAGGGATCTCCGAAGGGGGAGGACATCCGTGCGGGGGGCGGTGACAAGAGCCTGTCACCGCCCTGCTCGCGCGACGTCAACAGCGCATCAACCGGACGTCAACGCCCCCCGGTTCTTCGCGTCATCCGGCGCCGAGGCGCGCCTCGACGTCCGACGCCTCCGGCATGCCCAGCTCCCGGAAGAGTTGCAGCGCCTGCCTGCGGTAGTACGTCGCCTGTCCGGCCCGGCCCAACGCATCCACCGCATCCGCGAGTTGCACGAGTGCCCGTCCGAGCAGGTACGTGTCACCGTGCAGGGTGGCGACGTCCCGGGCCTCCGTGGCGTGGGCCACCGCCTCCTCGTACCGGCCCAGCAGGTTGAACGCCTCCGCCAGCCCGCCCAGCACCAACGCCTCCCGGAAGGTCGAGCCCGTCGCACGCCACAGCCGCAGGCTGGTACGCATGCAGGACAGGGCCTCGTGCCGCTGCCCCGTGTACAGCAGGACCTGCCCGAGCGAGCGGAGCGCGTTGGCCTCACCGGGGCCGTCGCCGCAGGACCGCGCCTGGGCGACGGCGGCGCGGCCCGACCGCACCGCCTCCTCGGCCCGTCCGGTGGCCAGTTGTGCCAGGCCCAGGAAACCGAGGGTGACGGACTCGCAGGCCGGGCTGCGCGGCTCCCGGCTGAGCGGCAGCGCCTCGGTGAGGTGCCGCACGGCGGTGGGGAAGTCCCGCTGGGCGAGGGCGCAGCCGCCGAGGGCGTTCAACGCGTGGGCGAGCAGCGGCCACCGCTCCTCACGGCGGAAGACGTCCGCCGCCGTGCGCAGGTGGGGCAGCGCACGGCCCATCGCGAACCGAATGGCGAAGGAACCGCCCAGCATGAAGTGCGCGATGCCACCGGCGACCGCGTCGTCCGACCTCTCCGCCGCCGTCACCACGGCGCGCGCGGCCCGCTCCAGGTTCCGGGTGCCGGTGCTGTCGCGTCCCAGCGGGTCGGTGGCCAGCAACAGGTGCGCGCAGACGTCCGCGGGGACCTCGGCGAAGCCGGCGGCCTGTTCGACGAGCGCCAGCAGGTGCAGCCGCTCGTCGAACAGCCAGGTGGTGGCCGCCGCCGGGGAGGCGAACCGGCGGCGGTCGCGGGCCGCGCCACCGCCGGGACCGACGACCGCCACGCGCCGCGGCGCGTCCGCCGGAGTGTCGTCGGCGGGGAACGGGTCGCCGGCCGTCGCCGCCCGGTAGGCCTCCCGACCCATGTCGGTGTAGGTGTCCAGCAGCCGCGCCATCGCCGCCCCGCGGTCGGCCGCGGGCAGTTCCTCGACCCCGGACGTCCGGGCGAACAGCCGCAACAGGTCGTGGTAGCGGTAGCGGCCGGGCGCCGGCGACTGGAGCAGGCTGGCGTCCACGAGCCCCTCGCACAGCGCCTCCGCCTCCCCCCGGGGCCGATCGAGCAGGGCCGCGGCGCTCAGCCCGCCCAGCTCCGGCAGGTCGGGCAGCGCCAACAGCCGGAACGCGCGCAGTTGCTCCGGGGCGAGCCGCGCCGTACCCAGCCGGAAGGTGGCCTCCACCGCACCGTCGGCGCCGGGCTCCGCCGGCCGCCGCCGCTCGTCCGCGAGGCGCCGGGCGGTCTCCGCGACCGACAGCGCCGGGCAGCCGGCCATGCGGGCGGCGATGACGCGGATGGCGAGCGGCAGCCGCCCGCAAGCGGCGACCAGGGCCCGGGCGGCCTCCTCCTCCCGCCGTACGCGCTGCTCCCCGACGAGCCGGACCAGCAGGTCCACCGCCACGCCGTCGGCCAGTTCGTCCAGGTGCACCAGGGTCGCGCCTCCGAGGTTGCCGAACCCCGTGAGCCACGTCCTGCTGGTCACCAGGAGGCCGCAGCCGGGCGCGGTCGGCAGCAGGTCGCGTATTTGGCGCAGGTCGTGGGCGTTGTCGAGGACGAGGAGCACGCGCCGTTCGGAGAGCAGCGATCGGTGGAGCGCGACCCGCTCGGCGGTGTCCGCCGGGAGCTGCGCCGGTGTCACCCCGAGGGCGCGCAGGAGGTCCCCCAGGACCTCGTGGGGATCGGCCGGCCGGGCGTCCATGCCGCAGAGGTCGACGAAGAACACCCCGTCGGGGAAGTTCGCGGCGGCCTCGTGCGCCACGCGCACGGCCAGGGCGGTCTTGCCGACGCCGCCCATCCCGCTGATCGCGCCCAATGCCGCCACCGAGCCGCCTTCGAGTACCTGGCGCAGCCGGACGATCTCCGCGTCACGGCCGACGAGGTCCGCCGTGTCCGGCGGCAGGCCCAGCGTCGGCGACATCACGGCCGTGGGAGCCGACGGGAGCGCGACCGGCGGGCTCGCGGCGGACGGCGCGGAGCGCACCGTCGCCCGACCGGGCTCCGGCGGTGACGCGTCGGACTCCGTGCGGGGCGGGTGCTCGGCGCTCCCGGGCCCGCTCACCGGCCCGGGAGCGACGTCATCGGCGGCGCCGGGGCCGGCGAGGATGCGTCGGCGTATCCGGTCGAGCCCGGCCCCGGTCCCCGGCCCGTCCGACCCGCGCAACGCCTCGTGGGCGCGTGCGTGGACGTCCAGGGCCTCGGTCTGACGCCCCGTCTCGTACAGGGCGGTCATGAGGAGTTCCTGGAGCCGTACGCGCCGCGGGTGCGTCTGCGCCGGCCCGCGCAGCTCCTCCACGGCCCGTGCGTGGCCGCCGAGCGACAGCACCACCTCCCACCTGTCCTCCAGTACGGCGAGGCGCCGCTCGCGCAGCACGGACCGTTGGGCGGCCGCGAACGGACCGGGCACCCCGGCCAGGGGCTCGTCCCCGTCCCACAGCCCGAGGGCGGAGTCGTACAGGGCGAGCGCGTCACCGGGCCGCCCCGCGAGCACCGCCCGGGCGGCGCTGCCCGCGCGGCGGTCGAAGACGGTCAGGTCCAGGGCGTCCGGCAGCAGGTGCAGGGCGTAGCCGTTCGGACGGGAGACCAGGACCCGCGCCGGGGTGCGCGGCGCCCGTTCGGGCTCGACCACGCGGCGCAGCGCGGCGACGTGGCCGCGCAGGGCCCCGGGCGCCCCGCCGGGGGCGGAGTCGCCCCAAACGGCGTCGATGAGGGCCTGTGTGCTGCCCCGACGGCCGTGGCGCAGCAACAGCGTGGCGAGCAGGGCTGCCGCCAGGGGAGGGCGTACGTCGGTCTCGACCTCCCCGCCGCGCACGCGCAGCGGGCCGAGCACGCGGAAGGAGAGGCCCGGCGGCGGATCGGAGGCGCGGAGCGGGGCGGGGACGGGGTGGGGGGTGACTGGCACGGGGAGGTTCTCCAACCGGGGTTACGGAACGGGCCGCGACGCGATCGCCGTCGGGACGCGGAAGCCCCGGGCCGCGGCCGGGTGGCCGTACGGCCCGGGGGAGGTCGGACGTGAGGCGGCGCGGGGGGTGCTGGGGTACGGGGAACACGGGCGCCGGTGGTACGGGGCACGTGACAGGGGGGGCGCGGGGGACATGGGGCACGCCCCGGTGCGGGCCGGGCGCGGACGGGTCGCGGACCGCCCGCGGCGGCTGCTCGCGGTCCGTTGCCCGGGCCGGGGCGGAGCGGGTGCGGAGCGCCGGCCGGGTCAGGAGGCGAGGCCCTCCCGCAGGCCGCGGGAGGGCCGGAAGGACCGGCCGCCGAGGCGGGTGTCGGCCCCGTCGGGGGCGAAGAGCATCGCCACCGGCCGGTCCCCGTCCGCGCGGGGCGCCGCTTCTTCCCGGTGGACGGCCACGGCGAACTCGCGCAGCAGGCCGTGCACCTGGTAGCGGCCGGGATGCGCGGACTCCAGCCAACTGCGGTCCACCAGCTCCTCGCACAGCGCGCGGGCCCGGTCCGCCGGGACTCCCAGCGCGGGAGCCACCGCGGTGGGTCCGAACCGTCCGTCCGGCTCCCGCAGCAGGGCCACCCGGGCGAAGACCGACCGCAGGGGAGCGGGCAGTCGTCCGTACTCCCGCTGGAACGCCTCCCGCACGGAGAGGTCCGCGATCCCGAGCACGGTCAACCGGTGGCGACCGCGCAGGGCGCCCACCACCGAGGCGACGGCCCACGCCGGCCGGGTGGCGAGCCGCATCGCCACGATCCGCAGCGCCAGCGGCAGTCCTCCGCAGAGTTCGACCAACTCGGAGCAGGCCTGGGGTTCCGCCGCCACGCGGTCCGCACCGATCGCCGTCCCCAGCCACGCCAGGGCCTCGGCGGGGGAGAGCACGCCCAAGTGGGTGTGGTGTGCTCCGGCGAGACCGGAGGGCCGTGTGGTGCTGGTGATGAGCACGGAGCAGCCCGGCCCGCCGGGCACCAGGGCGTCGACCGCCGTCGGGTCCTCGACGTTGTCGAGGACCACCAGGACCCGGCGCTCGGCGAGATCCGACCGGTAGAGCGCGACCAGGTCGGCCCGCTGCTCGGGCACCGGCCGGTCGGTGCCGCCGAGCGCGCGCAGGAAGGACTCCAGTACGTCCTCGGGTCGCACCGGAGTTCCGTCCGGGGCGCGCAGGTCGGCGTGGAGCTGACCGTCGGGGAAGTGGCCGCGCACCCGGTGGGCGGCGTGCACGGCGAGCGCGCTCTTGCCCACACCGGTCGAGCCGGACACGACGACGACCGGCGCCGGCCTGCCGGCGCGCGTCCCTGTCAGCGCGCCGGTCACCTGCGCGAGCGCATCGTCCCGGCCCGTGAAGTCGGCCAGGTCCCGCGGAAGTTGGGCCGGACGCCGGAGGTCGTCGGGCGCCGGCCGCAGGCCGGCCCGTGCGGTTGTTCCGGGAGCGGCCCCGGTGTCGGGTGCCCCGCACGGCCCCGCGCACGGCGACACCCCGGGCGTCACGTCAACCGCCGTGCCGCCCGCGCTCCGCCCGCCCGCTCCCTCCGCACCGCCGGTGCCGCTCGTACCGTTCGTACTGCTCGTGCCGTTCGCGCCGCGAGCGATGCCCTCGGCCATCGCGGCCATCTCGCGCCCCGGGTCGATCCCGAACTCCGCGGCCAGGAGCCGCCGGGTCCGCTCGTGGACCGCCAGCGCCTCCGCGTCCTGGCCGCTCAGCACGTACGCCCGCATCAGCAGGGCGCCCAGTCGCTCACGCAACGGATGACGCTCCGTCAACTCCCGAAGTTCCGCCAACACCGGCACGTGGTCGCCGAGTTCCACGTCAAGGGTGAGGCGCGTCTCCAGAGCGGCGAGGTGCTGCCCGGCCAACCGGCTCCGCTCGGAATCGACGCCCGGGCCCCCCAGCTCGGTCAGCGGCCCGTCACCCCACAGCGCGAGCGCGCTGCGCAACAGCACCCGCGCCTCCTCGGGCCGACGGGCCGCACGCGCGAGGTCGGCGGCGGCCACGTCGCGCCGGAACAGCCCGAGGTCCACCGCCTCCGGAGGCACCCGCAGGGCGTAGGCGCCGTGCTCGGACACCAACACCCGCGGTCCGCCGCCCGCGGCGGGCCCCGGCGCCTCTATCTCCTTGCGCAGTCGTGAGACGTACGTGCGCAGTGACCCCACGGCGCGGGCCGGCGGCCGGTCGCCCCAGATGTCGGCCACCAGGGCGTCGACGGGCGCCGGACGGCCCTCCCGCAACAGCAGCAGGGCCAGCAGGGTCCGCTGCTGGCGCGAACCCAACTCCAGTTCCCGCGAACCGCGCCACGCCCGCAGGCGTCCGAGCAGGGTGAACCGCAGGGATATCGCGTCGGTGTCCATGTCGTGCCCCATGCCCTCGTACTGTCCGGCCCGGCTGCGCCGGGCTGCTCCTGTGCCCCGCCGGGAAGGAGTGCGAAGCGCTCCGGGAGGTCAACCCCGCGAACACCCCGGTGACCTACACCGTGTTCGGCCGCGACTCCGTCCCGGCCGTGCGAAAGCCCCCTGAACAGCAGTTTCTCCCATGACCGGAACCGGACGGCCTAGTTCGGCCATCGGCTTGCCGCCCGGAGCGCAGGCCCTCGGGCAGCCCGAGTCCCCGCCCCGCGGGCGCCCGGGCGGGGCGGCCGTACCCCGCCGGGCCGGCGTGGCGTTCCGTGACGGTAGCGCCGTCGGCCGCCCACGCCTCCCGGGCGCGCCGCAGGGTGTGGAGGTCGGCTGGATTCTTGCCACCGCCCGCCCGGTTACCGACAGTAAGAAGCCGTGGGATCCCACTCCGGCCGTTCCGGGTCCCGCCGGCAGGGTCCGGAGCAGGTGTCCCGGACCACTCCCCGTGGCAGGATGAGTCGGTGATCGAACCACGTGCGTTGACGAAGTCGTGGTGCCGGGGCGGCGGGTCCTACCTGTCCCTCTGGTCCAAGGACTCGGTGCTGTCGATCGGCTCGGTGGGCTCGGTGCTGTCGATCGGCTCGGTCGGCTCGGTGCTGTCCGTCGGCTCGGTGGGCTCCGCCCTGTCCGCCGCCTCCATCGGGTCCTCGCTCTCCCTGCTCTCCACCGCTTCCTGGCTCAGTACGGGCTCGTTGCTGTCGGCGCGGTCCCGCTGGTCGGTCCTGTCCTGGAACTCGCGCGACGGCTTCATGGGGGCGGGAGCCCTCACCGCGACCGCCGTCACCGTGCTCGCCCTGCATGCCGGCAGGCGCCGTGGCGGCGCCGCGGTCCGGACGGGGCCCGCCCCGCGCAGGGGGTGACGTCCGCGCGGCGCACCGACGGACGGCCCGGCCCGAGAGGCCCGCGCGAACGGGAACGGCCCGGTGCGACCGTGGTCGCCCGGGCCGGGTCCTGGTGCGGGCCCGCCACGCGGTGGCGGCGGGAGGCCGTTCACGTCATGAGCCCATGACGGGTGGCTCGGTACGTCGGCGGGGCTCGGGCGGGGGGTCCGGCCGCGCCGCGGCGTCCGGTTCAGATCCGGCCGCGCCATGCTCCGGTCGCCTGCCCGCGGTTCTCGATGAAGTGCTTGAAGCGCATCAGGTCGCCCTTGACCTGGCGGTCGACGAAGCCGAGCTTGTCGCCGATGTTCTCCGCCATTCCCTCGGGATCGAAGTCCATCCTCAGCGTGACCTCGGTGTGGGACGGATCGAGCGGGCGGAACGTCACCAGTCCGGACTGCTCGGTGTCGCCGCCGACGCTGACCCAGGCCACCTTCGTGTCGGGGATCTGCTCCGTGATTTCCGCGTCGAACTCCCGCTCCACCCCGGAGATCCTCGTCTTCCAGTGCGTCAGCGTCTCGGTCCGCTGCTCGATCGTCACCACACCGTCCATGAACTGCGGGAACGACTCGAACTGCGTCCACTGGTCGTACGCGGTGCCGACCGGGACATCGACGGCGATGGATTCCTTGACCTGCGACATGGTTGACCTCCTGGTCACGACTGCGGGGTGACGGGGACCGACGCCTCGGTGGAGGTACCTCCGGTACCCCGGTGACCCGTTCTCCGGCGCCGGACCGGACAGCCACGGTGCTGTCCGCTCCCGGCGCGCCTGCCCCGAACCGACGGCGGGCACTCCCCGAACGCAGGGTCTTCCCGAACCCGAACCCGAACCGGAGCCCGCGTTCGAAGCCGAATCCGCACCGCACCCGAACCCGAACCGGTCAGGCGGGGATGTCCACGACTCCGACCGGGGCCGTGGTCGGCCCGGTGGACCCCGCGGCCGACTCGACGGTGACGCCCACGGCCGTCGCCTGGTCGACCGGTCCGTCCAGGAGCTTGATGTGCCAGCTGCCACCCCCTGCCAGGGTGCCCGCCGAACGGGTGGTGCCGTCGTCGTCGTACCAGAGCGCGTACACCTGGTCGGCGGGCAGTTTCGGCAGGCCCGTCGCGATGAAGGCGGCCCGGCTCTCGCTCCGGGAGACGATGACGCAGCCGGTGGCCCCGTCCTCGAACCGCGCGGCGTTGACCTGGGCGTCCGGAGCCGCGAGGACCTCCGCCAGCTCCTTGGCGGGGCCGGAGGGGCGGGACGCGGACATTCCGGCGCGGGCCTCCTCGGCCTCCTGGTGCTGCCACAGGGCGATGCCGCCGAACGCCACCGCGGCCGCGGCGCAGCAGGCCAGGGCCCACCGCAGGCGTCGCACCCGGCCGGGCGGCCGGGTCGCCGCAGGGGCGGCCCGGCCCACGGGCGTGCCCGGAGCGTGGGACGGAGCGGGACCGGGAGCCGCGGCCGGGCCCGCGGCCTCCTGCGGAGTACGGGCGATCCGCTCCAGCACCTTGGCCCGCGCCCCCGGGGGAGGTGCCACCGGCGGCGCGGCGCACAGGTCCGCGACGACGGGAGCGAGCGCGGCCGCCTCTCGGCGGCAGGAGACGCAACCCGCCAGGTGCCGGGCGAAGTCGGCCTCCTCGTCGGGCGGCATCGCGTGCAGCAGGTACGCCCCGAGGGAGGCGTGGGGGTCGGGCACGGTGCTCATCGGGACGCCTCCAGACATCCGCGCAACCGGTGCAGGCCGTCGCGCAGCCGGGATTTGACCGTCCCCTCGGGTGCCTCCAACGAGCGGGCCACCTCCCGGTAGGTCATCCCCTCGTAGAAGGCCATCCGTACGGCCTCCTGCTGGGGCCCGCTCAACGCGTCCAGGCAGCGCCGCACCCGGGCGTGCTCGTCACGCCCCTCGACCTCGTCCGCCACCTCGTCGAAGGGCGGCACCAGGTTCAACAGGGCCGCCTTCTCCTCCCGGACCAGGCGTGCCTCCGCCGAACGCACGCGGTCCACGGCCCGCCGGTGGGCCAGTACCAGCACCCAGGCCTTCGCCGTCCCGATCTCGGGACGGAACCGGGCTGCGGTCCTCCACACCTCGACCATCACCTCCTGGGTGACCTCCGCGGCCTGGTCCTCGTCGCGCAGGACCCGGCACACCACGCCCGTCACGGAGGCGACCAGCGCGTCGTAGAAGGGGGCGAAGGCTTCCGCGTCGCCCTGGGCGACCCGCAGCAGCAGGGCGTCCGGCCCGTCCTCGGGGTCGGCGCTCACACCGTCCGCGCTCACCGCCCTGTCCGTGCTGTCCGCCATCTGGGGTCCCGTGCTCCTCGGGTGCGTGCGTAGGTTTTCCGATCCCACCACCGTTGGGGACCGGGCGCATCCGGAGAGGACGGGTACGACGCCGACGAGGGCCCGCGGTGCGGGCCCTCGTCGAACCGTGTGTTCTGCGGGTGGAAGCAGCCGCTACCAGCGGTGCTTGTACGAGCAGTCCCAGTGGCCCTTGACCCACTGCCTGTCCCACTCGCCGGGGACGTACACCCACTTCCAGTGTCCCTTGTTGCCCCACTTGGAGTCGCCGTGGCCGCCGCCCCGGTCACGGTCCCCGTTGCCGTTGCCGTTGCCGTTGCCGTTCCCGTATCCGCTCCAGTTCCCGTTGCCGTGGTTGTCCCAGTGGTTCTTGACCCAGCGCTTCTCCCAGTGGCCCTTGACCCACCGCTTCTCCCAGTGGCCCTTCTTCCAGACGCACCGCTCGCCGCGGTCACCGGCGACGGAAGCGGAGACGGCCTGCGTCGTGGCGGGCGCCGCCATCGCGGGGGCCGCGGCGCCGAGCGCCGCTCCGCCGACGAGGATGCCGGTCGAGGCGACGGCCACCGCCATGTGTCTGACACGGATGGGAACGGACATGGATCCCACCTCCTCGCCCTCACCGCAGTGAGAGCAGTGGTTGATGTGACACAAGTAGTTCGATGCCGTGGGTGGGTGTGGATGGGATGAGATGTCCCGTTTTTTCGGAACGGGAACGGGAGGCCCGGCGTCAGGGGCGGGTGAGTTGCCCCGTGAGCCTGCCGTGGAGGGCCGCGCTCGGGCCGTTCAGGCCGGTGATCTCGACGGTCTTCCCGCGCTGCGCGTACCTCGCCTCGATCGAGTCGAGGACGGCGACGGACGAGGCGTCCCAGACGTGGGCCGCGCTCAGGTCGATGACGACGTCGCTCGGGTCGCCGGCGTAGTCGAACCGGCCGACGAGGTCGTTGGAGGAGGCGAAGAACAGCGCACCGGTCACCCGGTGGACGACGGTGTCCCCGTCCGGGCCGTGGACGGTGGTGACCTCGACGAGGTGGGCCACGCGCTTGGCGAAGACGACCATGGCGGTGACGGACCCGAGCACGACGCCGACGGCGAGGTTGTGGGTGCTCACGACGGCCGTGACGGTGATGACCATCACCGCGATCTCGCCCGCGGGCATCCGGGACAGGGTCCTCGGGGCGATGGAGTGCCAGTCGAAGGTCGCGAACGACACCATGATCATGACGGCGACCAGGGCGGCCATGGGAATCTCGGAGACGATCGGGCCGAACGCGACGCACAGCACCATCAGGAAAGCGCCCGCGAGGAAGGTGGACAGCCGGGTGCGGGCGCCGGAGACCTTCACGTTGATCATCGTCTGGCCGATCATCGCGCAGCCGCCCATGCCGCCGAAGAAGCCGGTCACGATGTTGGCGACGCCCTGGCCGATGGACTCGCGGGTCTTGTTCGAGCGGGTGTCGGTGATGTCGTCGACGAGTTTCGCGGTCATCAACGACTCCATCAGCCCGACGAGCGCCATGGCGAAGGCGTACGGGGCGACGGTGGTCAGGGTGCTCAGGGCAAACGGTACGTCGGGCAGGCCGGGCACGGGCAGCGAGGTGGGCAGGGCGCCCCGGTCGCCGACGGTGGGCACCGCGATGGCCGCGCCGACCGTGATGGCGGTGAGGACGGCGATGGACACCAGGGGCGCCGGGACCGCGGTGGTGATCCGCGGGAGGAACACCAACAGCGCCAGGCCGCCGATGAGCAGCGGGTACACGGGCCAGGGCACGTTCCGCAGTTCGGGGATCTGCGTCATGAAGATCAGGACGGCCAGGGAGTTGACGAACCCGACCATGACCGAGCGCGGGACGAACCGCATCAGCCGGGCCACGCCCAGCGCGCCGAGCACGACCTGGAGGACGCCGGCCAGGATCACCGCGGCGACCAGGTGGCCGAGGCCGTGTTCCCGGTTCAGCGGGGCGATCACCAGGGCGACCGCCCCGGTCGCGGCGGAGATCATCGCCCGCCTGCCACCGACGACGGAGATCACCACGGCCATGGTGAAGGAGCTGAACAACCCGATGGCGGGGTCGACCCCGGCGATGATCGAGAACGAGATCGCCTCGGGTATCAGCGCGAGCGCGACGACCAGGCCGGCGAGCACCTCGGTGCGCCACGCCTTCGGATCGGACAGCCAGTCGGGCGTCAGGCCGCGCAGGCGCGCGGCCGGGGATGCGGCCGCAGCAGCAGAAGGCAAGGGAGTCGGACCTGTCGTGGTCGGGCACACCCCGTCGACGGGTCGGGTCGTGCTGGTGGAGGCGGAGGGCCGGATCGGCTTCCGAACCGGAGGGCGCGGGGCGACGAGCCGTTCGCGCCGCCCACAGACCGTACCCCAGGGGCGCGGTGGGGTACGGCGCGCCGGTGGCGCGGCCGACCAGGTGCGGCGCCCGCGTTCAGGCCGTCGGCGCGCCGTCGACGGGGACGTCCAGGCGGGTGGCCAGCTCGGTCAGCGCCGCCCCCAGGGGAAGCTCGACCCGGGCGACGGCGTACCGGTCGCCCCGCGTCTGGTCCCGGTTGACGATCAGCACCGGCTTTCCGGCCCGCGCCGCCATGCGGACGAAGCGCAGCCCCGACATCACCGTCAGCGAGGACCCCAGCACCAGGAGCGAGGAAGCCGCCTCGACCATGGCCCGGCAGCGCTCTACCCGCTCCGGCGGGACGGTCTCGCCGAAGAACACCACGTCCGGCTTGAGGACGCCGCCGCACCTGGCACAGGGCACCACGCGGAAGCCCTCGACCTGTTCGTCGGTGAGGTCGGCGTCACCGTCCGGGTTCAGCCCGGCGGCCACGGGTTCGAAGCCCGCGTTGACCTCCTCCAGCCGTCTGGCGAGATCGCTCCGCGAGCCGGCGTCGCCGCAGGACAGGCAGACGACCCGGCCGAGGCTCCCGTGCAGTTCCACCACGTCCGGGCTGCCGCCGGCCTGGTGCAGACCGTCGACGTTCTGGGTGATCACACCGGAGAGCAGACCGTGCCGCCCGAACGCGGCGACCGCCCGGTGTCCCGCGTTGGGCCGGGCCCGACCGAACGTGCGCCAGCCGAGGTGACCGCGCGCCCAGTACCGGCGCCGGGCGCCGGCGCTCGCGGTGAAGTCCTGGTAGGTCATCGGGGTGTGCCGGCTCAGGCTCCCGCCCTCCCCCCGGTAGTCGGGGATGCCCGATTCCGTTGAGAGGCCCGCGCCGCTCAGCACGAGCACACCGCCGGTGCCCAGCACGTCGCGGACCGGCTCCAGATCCGTGGTGCCGGGCTCCGGAGCCTCGGTGGGCGTCCAGCTCAGGGTGGGGCGCATGCGCATGCCGCCAGGGTACGGAACGGGCCGGACGCACGCACCGGGCCGGTGGGCCGGGCCCTCCGGCCCGGGCCGGAGGGCGGGCACCGCGGGTGCGCCGGGCCCGACCGACGGGTCAGGTCACAGGGGTGAAGTCCCGCGAGGCGATGAAGGACGGCCGTCGGATCGGCGCCGCGAACGGCTCCATCGGCAGGTTCTCCACGCTGTTGAACACCAGGAAGACGTTGCTGCGCGGGTAGGGGGTGATGTTGTCCCCGGAACCGTGCAGCGCGTTGCAGTCGAACCAGGTCGCCGATCCGGCCGCCCCGGTGAACTGCTGGATGCCGCACGCCGAAGCGAACCGCGTCAGGGCCTCGGGGGAGGGGATTCCGGCATCCTGCATCTGGAGCGACTTCTTGTAGTTGTCCTTCGGCGTCGCACCCGCGCAGCCGAGGAACGTGCGGTGGGAACCCGGCATGATCATCAAGCTGCCGTTGGTCGGGTGGTTCGGCGTGAGGGCGATGGACACCGACACCGTCCGCATCCGGGGCAGACCGTCCTCCGCGTGCCAGGTCTCGAAGTCGGAGTGCCAGTAGAAGCCGCTCGCGCCGAAGCCCGGCTTGGCGTTGATGCGGGACTGGTGGACGTACACGTCGGAGCCGAGGATCTGCCGCGCGCGGTCCACGAGCCGCGGATCGGCGGCGAGCCGTGCGAACACCTCGCTGACGCGGTGGACCTCGAAGACCGAGCGGACCTCGCCCGAGCCGGGCTCCACGATGGCCCGTTCGTCGGACCGTACGTCGGGGTCCGACACCAACCGGTCCATCTCCGCCCGGTACACCTCTACCTCGTCCGGGCCGATCAACTGCTCGGCGGTGACGAAGCCGTCGCGTTCGAAACCCTCCAACTCGCGTGCCCAGAAGGGCCCGGGCGTGCCGGGCTCGGACCATACGACGGGGTCCTTGCGTCCGATGAGGACTTCTTCGGAGCCCCGGGTGGGGTACAGGTCGGCGAGGGTGCGTTCGGTGGCAGTGAGCATGGCGTTGCTTGCCTCTCCTCTCGGGTTCGGTGGGTGCGGACCGGGTCGGGAAACGTCAGACCGGATCCGGTTCGGTGAGAAGCGGGTACACGCCGTTCTCGTCATGGTCCTCACGGCCGGTCACCGGCGGGTTGAAGACGCACAGGCATCGGAACTCGCTGATGACGCGCAGGGTGTGCCGCTCGTGACCGTCGAGGACGTAGACGGTGCCCGGCGTGATGGTGTGCTTCTCGCCGGTCTCCTCGTCGGTGAGTTCGGCCTCGCCCTCGACGCACACCACCGCCTCGATGTGGTTCGCGTACCACATGGACGTCTCGGTGCCGGTGTACAGGACGGTCTCGTGGAGGGAGAAGCCGACGCGCTCCTTCGCCAGGATGAGGCGCTTGCTCTCCCAGGTGCCGGAGGCCGCCTTGACGTGGCGGTCGGTTCCCTCGATGTCACGGAAGGATCGGACGATCACGGTGGTGCTGCCCTTCGTGGTGTCGGGTGCGGTGGCGTCAGGCCGTCTCGCGGACGGACCGCGCGAGGATGTCGAGGCCCTCGTCGAGCTCGTCGGCCGACACGGTGAGCGCCGGCAGCAACTTGACGACCTCGCTCTCCGGACCGGAGGTCTCGATGAGCAGGCCGTTCTCGAAGGCCCTGCGGCACACCTCGGCGGCGCGTTCCTTGCGGGTGAATTCGAGCCCCCACACCATGCCGCGACCGCGGTACGAGGCGCCGTCCCGCTCGTGCTCCGCGCACAGGTCCATGAGGGCCTGCTCGATGCGGTCGCCCTGGACGCGGGTGCGTTCGCGCAGGACGCCGTCGCGCCAGTACGTCTCCAGCGCGGCGGTGGCCGTGACGAAGGCCGGGTTGTTCCCGCGGAACGTACCGTTGTGCTCGCCCGGCTCCCAGATGTCGAGCTCGGGCTTGAACAGGCAGAGCGCCATGGGCAGCCCGTAGCCGCTGATGGACTTGGAGACGGTGACGATGTCGGGCGTGATGCCCGCCTCCTCGAAGGAGAAGAAGTCGCCGGTGCGGCCACAGCCCATCTGCACGTCGTCGACGATCAGCAGCATGTCCCGCCGGCGGCACAGGTCGGCGAGGGCGCGCAGCCACTCCGCGCGCGCCACGTTGACGCCGCCCTCGCCCTGCACGGTCTCGACGATCACGGCGGCCGGGTTGTTGAGACCGGAGCCCTGGTCCTCCAACAGCCGCTCGAACCACAGGAAGTCGGGCGTCCGGCCGCCGAGGTAGTTGTCGAAGGGCATCGGCGTGCTGTGCACCAGCGGAACGCCGGCGCCGGCGCGTTTGAAGGCGTTGCCGGTCACGGCGAGCGACCCCAGGGACATGCCGTGGAAGGCGTTCGTGAAGGAGACGACCGCCTCACGCCCCTTGGCCTTCCGCGCCAACTTCAGTGCGGCCTCGACCGCGTTGGTGCCGGTGGGGCCGGGGAACATCACCTTGTACGGCAGGGCGCGGGGCGCGAGGACGGTGGACTGGAAGGTCTCCAGGAAGGCCCGCTTGGCGGTCGTCGACATGTCCAGCGCGTGCGTGATGCCGTCGCGCTCGATGTAGTCGAGCAGCGCCCGCTTCAACACCGGGTTGTTGTGACCGTAGTTGAGCGAGCCGGCGCCGGCGAAGAAGTCCAGGTAGCCGCGACCGTTCTCGTCGGTGAGGCGGCTGCCCTGCGCGCGGTCGAAGACGACGGGCCAGGCGCGGCAGTAGCTGCGCACCTCCGACTCGACGGTTTCGAAGACGGTCGGGATCGGTGCTGTCGTGGTCAAGAGGACTCTCCTGTGGTGTGTGGTGATGGGTGGGTGGCGGACTCGCGCGTCGATCTACGTGGTCAGTGGCTCGCCGGGGCTGCCGATGCGGTGCAACACCTCCGCGTCGTGGTGCCCGGCGCCACCGGGGAAGTGCTCCTCGGCGAAGAGGACCTTCCGGGCGACGCGGGCGCCGCGGCGTTCGGCGTAGGACGCGAACAGCCGCTCCGACGCGGTGTTTCCCGGGCTGATGGTGGTCTCCAGGACGTCGAGCGCGTGCTCTGCGGCGACCCGTTCGGTGAGGTGGTCGAGGAGGTACCCGGCGATCCCCTGCCCCCGGGCGGTGGCGTCCACCGCGACCTGCCAGATCAGCAGCGTGCCCGGCGCGTCGGGGCGCAGGTATCCCGTGACGAAGCCGACCGGACGGCCCGTGCGGTCGCGGGCGACGGCGGAGGTGGCGGCGAAGTCCCGGCACCACAGCAGGTAGCTGTAGGGGGAGTTGACGTCCAAGGTCTGCGATTCGCGGGCGATGCGCCAGAGGTCGGGGCCGTCGGAGACGTCGGGCCGGTCGGCTCGAATTCCGGGTGGATTCGTGGGGGCGGTGGATCGGGGACGGGTGGCCGGATCTGCGTGGACGGCGGTCATGCGGGCCGAAGCTACCGACCATCTGCCCAAAAAACATGCCCATATGGGGTTCCGGACGCCGTACCTCCGTGTTATCCGACGGCATCCACGATGTGGACAACCCCCTCATCGACCCTGATGGAAAGGCCCATTTATCAGCATGAAACACCCCAAAATTTCAAAAGGTCACGAGACTATAACGTCTTTGCCCTGTGCCATATTTGCGGTGTGAAAGCCACGACAATCGGCCGTCCCCCCGTTTCGGCTCGGGGATACGGGACATGCGAGAGGGCCCCCTCGGTCGCACGGCCGCAGCGCACCGCCATCGGAGTTCCCGCCCGAGCGTCGGACCACTGGGAATTCCGAAGGATCAGGCGGTACAAAGGGGTATGACCGAGGAAACGCGACCCGCGGATCCCCCACCTGCCGTGGCCGACGCCGACGATGTCGACGACCTGACGCACGCCGTCCTGGCCGCCTCCCACATGCTCGTGTCCATTTCGACCAGGGCCCTGGCGGCGGCCGCCGGGGACGGGGTCACACCCGCGCAGTTCCGTATGCTCGACGTCCTGGTGGCACGCCGGCACGTGAAGCTCGTCGCCCTCGCCGGGGTGATGGCTGTCAACCCGTCGACCGCCATGCGCATGGTCGACCGACTGATCGCGGCGGGTCTGGCGGACCGCAGACCCAACCGGGAGAACCGGCGGGAGACGGTGCTCACCGCCACGGACTCGGGCGCGCGCCTGGTGGCCACCGTCACGGCCCGGCGCCGGGCGGAGACGGCCGCCCTGCTGGCGCGGCTCGGGCACGCCGAGCGCGCCGGGCTGGTCGGGGCGCTCGGCGCCCTCGCCGCCGCGGGCGGGGAGCCCGCCGACGTCGCTCCGCACGGCTTCCCGCAACCTCTCGGGTGGACGGATCCCCACTTCCCGGGCTGAGTCGGCGAGCGCCGGGTCGAGCCGGGTCGGGCCGGGTGGTCCCCGCGGTCGAACCCTGGTGCCGGGGGACCGGTCGCCGACCCGTCCCGGCCGTGAAAGGATTGATCGCGTGCCGACCATCGGAACGACCGCCGTGGTGATCGAACTACCTTCGGCCGAGGTGTTGTTGGAAGCCGTCGCCGGGGTCGATCCGAGCCTCGTCAGGACGGGCCTACCCGCTCACGCGACGGTCCTGTACCCGTTCGTGCCCACTGCGGACCTCGACGACGACGCGGAGCGCGCCGTCCGCCGGCTGGCCGGATCGCTGCCGTCGGTGGACCTGCTGCTGCGGCGGTTGGTCACCGAGCCCGGGTTCGTCGCGGTCGAGGCCACCGAACTCGACCCCGTCATCCGTGCGTTCCGCGACGAGTGGCCGCGCGTGCGTCCCTACGGCGGACGCTTCGGGGAGTCGCCCGGCGCCCACGTCACGTTGGCGCTGGGCTGCGACGAGGCGCAGGCCCGGTGCGTCCGCGACCGGGTGGGGGAACTCCTTCCGCTCCGGGCCCGTGCGGAGGCCGTCCACCTCGTGGCCCTGACCGACCGCGGCTGGCGACGCCGCGTCTCGGCGCCGCTCGCCTGACCCGGCCGGTACCCGCACCGCGGCGCGCGGGGCGGGTACCGGCCGGGGTCGGCCACCGGGTCAGGCCACCGGGTCAGGCGCTCAGGCGTCGAGGGCGGTGAAGAACGCGCGCACGTCGGCCACGAACGCCTCCGGCTGCTCCAGCGCGAGGAAGTTGCCGCCCCGCTCCAGCTCGGTCCAGTGGGTGACGTGGTGGTCCCGCTCCGCGAAGCGGCGGATGGCGACGTCGGTGCCGAGTGCGACGGCCACGCCGGTCGGCACGGTGCCGCGCGGCTTCGGGGCCCAGGCGCTCGCGTCGTGCCCCGCCTCGTAGTAGAGGTTCGCCGAGGATCCGGCCGTGCCGCTGAACCAGTAGACGCTGATGTTGGTCAGCAGCCGGTCGCGGCCGACGGCGTCCTCCGGGAGCTCCGCCGCGGGGTCGGTCCACTCCTTGAACTTCTCGGCGATCCAAGCCAGTTGGCCGACGGGGGAGTCGTGCAGACCGTGCGCGAGGGTCTGCGGGCGGGTGGACTGGATGGCGTTGAAGCCCATCTTGTCCTGCTGGAACTCCTCCAGCCGGGCCAGCCGCTCCTGCTCGGAGTCGGTCAGTCCCTCGAACTCGGCGGGATCCCCCGAGGGGAAGGTGATCAGGCCGTTGACGTGCACGCCGACGACCCGGTCGGGCGCCCGACGACCCATCTCGGCGACGATCCAGGCCCCGCCGCCGGTGCCCTGGACCCCGTAGGAGCCGTAGCCGAGCCGCTCCATCAGCTCGACGAACGCCCCGGCGATGCGACCGGTGTTCCAGCCGGCCTCGCCCAGCGGGCCCGAGAAGCCGGTACCGGGCGTGGAGGTGACGACGACGTGGAAGTCCCGCGACAGCGGCCCGATGACATCGACGAACTGGACGAACGAGCACGGCCAGTCGTGCACCAGGAGCAGCGGAACGGCCGCCGGGTTCTGCGAACGGACGTGCAGGAAGTGGACGTTCTGGCCGTCGATCTCGGTCGTGAACTGCGGGAACTCGTTGAGCTCCGCCTCCGCCTTGCGCCAGTCGAAGCCATCGGCCCAGTACGCGGCCAGGCCCTTCAGGTAATCGGTGGGCACGCCGCGGCTCCAGCCGACGCCGGGGATCTCGCTGCCCCAGCGGGTGCGTGCCAGCCGGTCACGCAGGTCGTCGAGCTCCTCCTGCGCGATGTCGATGCGGTACGGGTGGATCCGGGCGTCGGTGTCGCTGCTGTTCTCCATGGGTAGGACGTTAGTCTCGATATAGGCACGTTGCCTTCCTAATTCCCTCACAGGCTTGGTCCCATGCTCGATACTTCCGCGCGGCTCCTGGCGCTGCTCTCCCTGTTGCAAACCCCTCGCTCCTGGCCGGGTTCCGAGCTGGCCGAGCGGTTGGGGGTCAGCGGGCGCACCGTCCGCAACGACATCGACCGACTGCGCGAACTCGGCTATCCCGTGGACGCCGCCCGCGGGGCCGCCGGCGGCTACCGGCTGGGCGCGGGAGCGGCGATGCCTCCGCTGCTGCTCGACGACGAGGAGGCCGTCGCCGTGACGATCGCCCTGCGGACCGCCGCGCAGGGAGCCGTTCCCGGTACCGAGGAGACCTCCCTGCGGGCGTTGGCCAAACTCGAACAGGTGCTGCCGTCGCGGCTGCGCCGCCGTGTGCGGACGCTCCAGGCGTACACCGTGGCCGTCCCGGCGGACCGCCCGGCACCGAGCGTCTCCGCGGACGTCCTGACCACCCTGGTCTCCGCCTGCCGTGACCGGGAACGACTGCGCTTCGACTACCTCGACCACGCCGGATCGCCGACCCGTCGCATCGTCGAGCCCCACCGGGCGGTGAACTGGGGCCGCCGCTGGTACCTCGTGGCGTGGGACGTCGAACGGGAGGACTGGCGGACCTTCAGGGTCGACCGCATGCGTCCCCGTACCCCGACCGGGCCGCGTTTCGTCCCGCGCGAGGCGCCCGCCGCCGACCTGGCGGCCTACGTCTCGGGGCGGGTGTCGAGCGCGGCCTGGCGCCACCGCGCACGGGTGACCGTCCACGCGCCGGCGGCCGCGGTGGTGGAGCGGATCAACCCCGCGGTCGGCACGGTGGAGGCCGTCGACGCCGACAGCTGCGTCCTGGTCACCGGCGCCGACACGCTGCCGGGTCTCGCCGTGCACCTGGGCATGCTGGACTTCGACTTCGAGGTCACCGAGCCGCCGGAACTGATCACCCACCTGCGCGGGCTCGCCGATCGCTACGCCCGCTCGACCCCGCCACGGGCCTGAGCCTCACGCCTCCCGCAGGGCCCGCCCGGTGGCGGCCAGCGCCTCCTCCAGCACCCGGACCGCCTTCGGGCCGACGCCGTGGAGGGCGGCCAGCTCGGCCCGCCGCAGTCCCGCGACCTGGTCCAGGGTGGTGAGACCCGCGGCGGCGAGCGCCCTGGTCGCGGGGTTGCCGATGCCCCGGGGCAGGTCGCCGACCTCCCCGGCGGTGACGGTCGCGGCGGCCGACTGGGCCGACGCCAACCCCTTCGGGGCCCGTCCGAGCCAGGCCCGCCGCACCCAGTGGTTCAGCTGTTGGCCGTCCAGGTCGCCGAGCGGGATCCGGACGCCGATCGCCGCGGTGCCGCGGCCGAGCACACCGGCCGTCGGGTGGGCGTCGAGCACCTGTCGGGCCTCGCCCCCGGCGAGGTGGAGGCCGAGTTCGCCGTCGGCGTCGGCCCGGGCGAACCAGCGGTCCCGTACGGAGAACACGACGCCGGCGCCGCCGGCGGCGGGCCGTTCCACGGTCTCGGGGAGGGAGAGCGCGGTCCGGCGGAGTTGGGCGAGAGTCGTCACGGTTCCACCCTCGCACGCCGCCGCCGAGCGGGGCGCCGCCCCGGCGGGGCACCAACGGGGTCGGGCCCGTGGCGGAGGCTTTCGTCGGGATTCGTTCAAGCTCGACCAAAGGCCGATCAAAGAAGAGTGCCGGACGACATCTTGGGGCGCGAATGCGCCTATTTTGGTCCGCTATGACTCCTGAAGTCGAACGTCATGAGGACCGTGGCCGGCGCCTCTTCGTGCGGGCCGCGCTGACGGGGACGGTTGCCGTCGGCGCCGGACTGGTCGCCGGCCTGCCGGACGGCAAGACCTCCCCCACGGACGGACTGAACGGCCCGCGCCCCACGACGCCCCTCTCCGCGATGCGGGTGCTCGACGCGGGGAACCGACGCTGGAGGACGCTGCACGAACGGCACCCCGACGAAACCAGGGCGGTGCGCAGGACGCTCGTCACCGGACAGCACCCCTTCGCCGTCATCCTGGGCTGCGTCGACTCCAGGGTGCCGCCGGAGCTGGTCTTCGACCAGGGCCTCGGTGACCTGCTGACCGTGCGCTCGGCCGGCGAGGTCCTCGACGAGGCCGTCCTGGCGAGCATCGCGTACGGGGTCGTGGAGCTGGCCATCCCGCTCGTCGTGATCCTGGGGCACCAGTCGTGCGGGGCGGTCGCGGCAGCCGTCCACGCGGACGAGAGCGGGGCGGGGCTACCCGGCCACATGCAGTACCTGGTCGATCAGATCCGCCCGGCGATCGACCGTACGCTGACGGGCGCCGCGCGGGTCGACGCCGCCGTCGACGCCAACGTGCGGCTGGTGGCCGGACGCCTGTCGGCGGAGCCGGCCCTGGCCGAAAGGATCGCGGCCGGCGGCCTGTCCGTCATCCCCGCCAGGTACGAACTGACCAGCCAACGGGTCCACCGGATCGACGCCGCCCCCTGACGCCCCTGACGTGTCGGCGGGCCGGAGGATCGGGGATCATGGACGCACTGTCCGTACGCACGCACAGACCGTCCGGAGTGGTGCCACCGTGAACCCCGATCCCACCGAAGCCCGGCCCGTCGAGGCGCCCGACCCCTCGACGCTCCACCCGATGCCGGGACAGCCCCGCGTCGTGCTCCTGAAACCGCTGGTCAAGTCCCCGCTGATCGAGGTCGGGGAGTACTCCTACTACGACGACCCGGACGATCCCACGGCCTTCGAGACCCGCAACGTCCTCCACCACTACGGGCCGGAGAAGCTCGTCATCGGGAAGTACTGCGCGCTGGGCACCGGCGTCCGCTTCATCATGAACGGCGCCAACCACCGCATGGACGGCCCGTCGACCTTCCCGTTCCCCATCATGGGCGGCGGCTGGGCCGAGCACTTCGACCTGATCACCGGTCTCCCCGGACGCGGGGACACCGTCGTCGGCAACGACGTCTGGTTCGGCCACGGCGTCACGGTCATGCCCGGCGTGCGCATCGGCCACGGCGCGATCGTCGCCTCCGGATCCGTCGTCGTCGAGGACGTGCCCGACTACGGCATCGTCGGCGGGAACCCGGCCGGGTTGATCCGTACGCGATACAGCGAGGCGGACGTCGCCCGCCTGCTCGCCCTGGCCTGGTGGGACTGGCCGGCCGAGCACCTCACCCGGCACGTGCGCACCGTGATGTCGGGCAGCGTCGACGATCTGGAGGCCGCCGCCCCGGCCCGCCCCCGGTGATCCACCGGGGCCGGGCCGTGTCCCTACTGGCCCACGCGGCCGTCGACGCACTCGCGCAGCAGGTCGGCGTGTCCGCAGTGCCTGGCGTACTCCTCGATCCTGTGGACCAGCAGCTCCCGCACCGCGATGTCGTCCTTGCCCAGGCGCTCGCCCAGGTCCGGATGCCTGGCCAGGGCCGCGTCGGTCGCGGCCTGCTCGCGCTCCAGATCGGCGTACGCGGCGTCGACCACGGCCTGGTCCGCGACGGCCTCGTCGAAGTCCGCGTCGCGCTTCCCGTACAGCTTCGGCAGCGGATCGCCCTCGATGATCCAGTTGTGCCAGTCCCGTTCCGCCTCGGCGAGGTGCCGCAGCAGCCCGAGCAGCGACATCGTCGAGGGCGGGACGGAACGGCGGGCCAGTTGTTCCGGGGTCAGGCCCTCGCACTTCATCCGCAGGGTCAGGCGGTAGTCCGACAGGAAGTCCTCCAGCGTGGCGAGCTCGCCGTCCCGGCTGGTCCGCGTGTCACGCGGGTCGTCCGCCGGGTCGACCCACATGTCGGGGTACACGGTCGCCTGGGTCCATCGCGCGGGTTCGTCGTTCATTCGGCGAATGATCCTCCACGAGCACCCGGAACCGCGACCGCATTTGTCGGCCCGATTCTCACGCGAACGTGTCCGCCAGCAGTTTCGCGGTCCTGGCGATCAGGGTGTTGTCACGGGGCGCGTCCGCGCCCGGCATGGTGGAGAGGATCGACACGACCACCGGGGGCCGTCCCGGCGGCCAGGCGACGCCCACGTTGTTGTTGGTCCCGTACGACCCGGCACCCGTCTTGTCCGCCACGGTCCAGTCGCGGGGCAGACCCGCCCGGAGCCGATCGCCGCTGGTGGTGTTGGCCAGCAGCCACCCGGTCAGTCGCTCCCGGTCCTGCGGCGTCAGCAGGTGGCCGAGGGTGAGCCGCGCGTACGTCCGCCCGATCGCCCGGGGCGTGGTGGTGTCGGTCAGCCGATCCGGTTCGGCCGAGTTCAGGTCGGGCTCCAACCGGTCGAGCCGGGTCGTACGGTCCCCCACCGAGCGGCTGAAACGGGTGACCGCGGTGGGGCCGCCCAGCTCGCGGAGCAACAGGTTGGCGGCGGCGTTGTCGCTCTGGGCGATGGCCGCCGAGCAGAGCTCGGCCACGGTCAGACCGGCCGCGATGTTCTCGGGACGCTTCGTGATCTCACCGCCGCCCGCGTCCGTGACCTCCTGCTGCGTGTAGTGGATGCGCTTGGCCAGGAAGGTGCCGTCCCGGTCCAGGTCGCGCAGCACGGCCGCCACGGCGACCGTCTTGAACACCGAGCACATGGGGAACAGCTCGTCGGAGCGGTGGAGCACGGTGCGGCCGGTCGCCGTGTCCCGCGCGTACACCCCCAGCCGTGCCCCGTACTCGCGTTCCAGTTCGCCCAACCGCTGCACGACACCGGTCGCGCCCGGCGACGAGGCGGCGCGGGCCGCGCCCGCCGGCAGCGCCACGGCCAGGGCCGCCCCCGCCCCCGCGGTCAGCAGTGAGCGACGGGACGGGATGGTTCCCGGGGTGTTCACGTCAACTTCTCCTCTTCCGTCAGTCCGTCAGTCCGTCAGTTCTGTCGGTTCCGTGCGGTCATGTGATCCGCAAGACGCCAAACGTGATCAATTCGGTTCCCCCCGTGGGGCCCGTGTTGTCACTGCGCGATGCGGATGTTCCGTCAGTTCACCCTGCCATCACGGAACTTGCCGGTCGAAGAGCCGCGGCGGCGACCTTCGGGGAAACGGCGGCCGGAGGGCGACCCCCGGGATCGGCCGAAGACCGTCTGGTCCCGGTGAGGGGTCTAAGTGTGGAATGACGGCGATGCCGCCTATCGGGCGGTACGCACTGTCGCTCCACCCCGCGCCGGCCCACAGGTCGTCGCGGCCGACGACCAGGAGTTCAGCCTTGCGCCGCACCTCTCGCCTGCGTACGACCCTCCTCGCCCTCTCCGTCTCCCTCACGGCCGCCGTGACCGCCGCCGCACCGGCCGGCGCCGCGCCCGCACCCGTACCGGCACCCGCTCCCGCTCCCGCACCTGCGGTCGCCAACGTCGGACCCGTCGTGGTGTACCTGACCGGCATCGGCGGCGGGCCGCAGAACATCGCCGCGGCGGCGGCCTACGACCACCTCGGTCGGCAGGCCGCCGACGCCGGGTTCGCCGGCTCCCAGTGCCGGGTGACGGAGGGCCCGCTCTACACGCACGTGACCGGGAACTACTACCAGGCCATGATCAAGGCCACCTGTAGTGGCGAGCCCGCGGTCACCGCTCCCACCCGCAGCCTCAACCGCCTCATCGGTCCGAACGGCGAACACATCAGCACCGTCTGGAACGTTCCCCCCGGCTATCAGGTCGAGGGCAGCCTCGGTCAGCTCTACACCAGCGCCCGCGAGGGCACGGTGCCGCTGTACCACTGCGTCGTCCGCAAGGACAACTTCCTCTCGGGTGACGTCAACTGCGAAGGACAGACGTACGTTTCGCGGCTCGGCTGGTTCCATCCGGGCCGGCCCGCCGACGTCGGCACCGCGCCCCTGATGCGCTGCATGGTCGGCAAGCACCGGGAGTTCTTCGAGTCCAACCAGACCAACTGCGAGGGCCAGGCCTCCGGAGGCCAGCTCGGCTGGATCTTCACCGGCTGACCCGAGCGGCGGTCCGGACGGAGGTTCGGCCCTCCGCCCGGACCGGCCGGCGCGGGATCAGGAGTCAGGAGGGCTTGGTGGCCGAGAACGCCGTGACGGTCACCTTGTCGTCGCACTCGGCGAACACCCCGTCGTCCATGGCGATCTGGTGCGCGCCCGCGCCCGGTACGCCGATGACCAACGTGGGGAAGCTCGACGGGGTGGCTCCGGACACGCAGTAGCCGTCCGCCTCGCCCTGTACCTGGACGAAGGTGAGCTTCGTCCAGGCGCGTCCCCCCGGAGCCAGGGTCACCGGGCCGGCCGTTCCGCTGCGGGTGACGACGAGGGGACGGTTCTTGTCGGGGGAGCCGTTCCCCGCGCCCGCGACGGTGGGGAAACCGGTCAGCACGCACGGCTGCGACGAGGTGTTCGTGACCGAGAGGACGGCGGCACCCGTGCCCGTGCCGGGCGGCCGGACGTCGGCCTGGTGGCCCTCCGACACCTTGACGCCGCCACTCGCGCAGGTCTTGGCCCCGGTCGCCGGAGCCGAACCCGACGGACTCGGCTTCTCCTTGCCCCCACCGCCGGAAGCCCCACCGCCGGAAGCCGTCCCGCCCGAAGTCGTCCCGCCGGACGTCGTACCGCCGGATCCCGGGCCCGTCGGCGTGGCGGATCC
Organism: Streptomyces sp. NPDC057939; assembly: GCF_042887545.1. Classification (NCBI taxonomy): domain Bacteria; kingdom Bacillati; phylum Actinomycetota; class Actinomycetes; order Kitasatosporales; family Streptomycetaceae; genus Streptomyces; species Streptomyces sp. NPDC057939. Next base: position 387,062 of record NZ_JBHVPG010000002.1, on the reverse strand, counting down.
CGTGGGCTTCGCCGGGCCGGACGCCGCGGGCGGTGACGACGGGCTCGCGACCGAGCCGTCCTCGCCGGTCGGCGTACAACCCGTGACCAGGGCGGTGGCCGCCGCGGCCGCCGCCAGAACCACCGTGCCGCGTCGGACGGCCGCTGTGTACCGCATGGGTGCTCCCGAGGCTCACGGGCCGGTCCCGCACCGGCTCTCGCGCCGGGGGACACGACCCCGCGCCGACATCCGGTTCGCGCCACGACCTCCCTGTGGCGGATTCGTGACACGGTCATGAAAAGACTTCACTCACCGAACCAGGTGATCCAGGGTCGGGACGACACCCCTAGGAGAAGTGCATGGACGCGAAGACGAAGTCCTTCATCGGCAGTGCCTTCGGCCCCGACTACATGAATGAGCCGGAAGACCTCAAGAAGGGGATCCAAGGGAGTCTCGCCAACCCTGGCCCCTTCTCGAAGACCGTTGCGGAGCAGCGTGAAGGATTCGCCGAGGTGATTCGTACGCGGGCGATGTCGCTCGCCGAGTGGGAGGACATCACGCAGGGAATTCTCGATTTCTCCAGCGAGGACGATCTGTACGCGTTTCTTGAGAAGGCATACGACTATTTCTTCGGTGACACCACCGCGTTCCCGTATCCGAACCAGGAATGAATCCGCGACCCGGGGCAGTCCGTGGTTACTGCCCCGGGTCGCGGGTGAGGACACTCGAAGGTCGTGTTCTCGCACGCTGCTCTGATCTGCGTTTTCATGGCCGGATCCCGCAGTCGTGGCACATACCCTGTCCCGATGCGTTGTCCATTTACCCGGATCCGGAGGGCTGTTCAGCACGCAATGCGGGGCAGTTGAGCCCTTGCCCCTTCGATGGAGGCCGTCGGGGAGCGATGGACGCTATTCATCGTGCGCGACGCCTTCTTGAGTGTCCGCCGCTTCGGCGACTTCGCCGCCCACCTGAGTCTCCCGCAGGCGGTGCTGACCGACCGCCTCGCCACCCTCATCCGGGCCGGCGTCCTCGCCCGCGTTCCCGGACCGGCAAGCGAGCGGTGTACGAACTTATCGCCAAGCGGCTGGAGTTGTAGCCGACCGTACGAGCCCTCACTGTTGGGGGGGGAGGGGAGGGACTGCACTACGCTCCCTGAGGATGTGGTCCCCGCAGGTTCCTGCGCCACGCGGAGGACAGCGCCACCCTTACGGGGGACGGCCGCTGCGAGCGCTGCGGCGTCCTGGTCGACGTACGGGACATCCTGCTCACTCCCGGTCCCGGGCTCCCCGGGCCCGGCCCGGCCGACGACCCCGTGACGGCTGCCCCGCGCCAACCGCACCGCCTCCTCACCCTGCTGCCTCCCATCACCTCCACGCAAACGCCCCACCCCCGCCACGAAAGGCACCCCCTCATGAGGATCCTCACGGTCGGCGCCGGCGCCGTCGGCGGCTTCTTCGGCGCCCGCCTCGATCGAGCGGGCCATGACGTCTCCTTCCTCGTCCGGCCCGCCCGCGCCACCGCACTGCGGGCCCGCGGCCTCCGCGTCGAGGGGCAGGGGGAAAGCCTGCGCCTGACCCCCGGGTTGGTGACGGCCGAGGCGCCGGGCAAGGACTACGACCTGGTGCTGCTGTCCGTGAAGTCGACGGCCCTGGAGGCGGCCCTGGCCGACCTCGCCCCCGCCGTGGGGCCCGGAACGGCCGTCGTCCCCCTGCTCAACGGCATGGCCCACCTCGACGTACTCGTCGAACGGTTCGGGCCCGGGGCGGTCCTCGGTGGCGTCGCGAAGGTCGTCACCACCCTGGACGACCACGGCGACATCCTCCGCATGGCCCCGCCCGCAGTGATCCAGACCGGTGAACTCGACGGCCGTCCCTCCGCCCGTGTGGACGCCGTACGCGCCGCCCTGACCGGAGCGGGAATCGACTCGCCGGCCACCGACGACGTGGTCGGCGCGATGTGGCACAAGTGGGTGTTCATCTCCACCCTCATCTCGCTGACCTGCCTGATGCGCGGCTCCGTCGGCGAGGTCAACGCGGTCGCCGGCGGGCCCGAGCTGGGTCCCGCCCTCCTCGCCGAGGCGGCGGCGGTGGCCGCGGCCACCGGACATCCCGTACCGGAGGCCGAGCGCGCCTTCACCGAGGGGGTGCTCACCGCGCCCGGCTCTCCGTTGACCCCGTCGCTCTACCGCGACCTCGTCGCGGGCCGTCCCACCGAGGCCGACCACATCCTCACCGACCTCACGGTCCGGGCCCGCTCCGCGGGCGTGGCCACACCGCTGCTCGACCTGGCCGCGCTGCACCTGCGCGTCCACGAGCACCGCCTCGCGGCGCGCCGCGGCTGACCGGCCCGCTCCGTCGGCGCGCCGTCAGTGGTGCGCCGGGACGGGGCTCAGTCGGTAGTGGTCCCCGTGGGCGCTGACGGTTCCGGCGGTGGGCGGCGGGAAGTGGGAGCCCAGGAGCAGGGCGTCCGTGCCGGCGAGGGACCCGAGCAGGGCCCGGCGCGTCTCCTCGGACCGCGCCGGGTCGATGTCGACGCAACTGCCGATGCCCGGGTGCGGCAACTGGACGGGATGGTGGACGCAGTCGCCGGTGATCAGGGCCGTGGCGCCACGGCTGTCGAGCCGGACCGCGAGGTGGCCGGGCGTGTGTCCCGGGGTGGGGACCAGGCGCAGGCCGGGGACGATGTCGAGGCCCTCGGCCGGGACGTCGACGAGGTCCAGCAGCCCGGCGTCCTCGACCGGGTGGACGGAGTCGCGGAACATCTGCAGTCGCGGCCCGTCCATGGGGTACGAGGCCCAGAACTCCCGCTCGGTCCGTGAGGTCAGGTAGCGGGCGTTGCCGAACGTGGGGACCCATTCCCCTTCCACATCCCGGGTGTTCCAGCCGACGTGGTCGGTGTGGAGGTGGGTCAGGATCACCAGGTCGACGGATTCCGGCGGGTGGCCCGCGGCCGTGAGGCGCTGGAGGTAATCGGTACGCAGGTCGTGCCATGCGGGGTTCGCCCGCTGCTTGCCGTTGCCGATCCCGGTGTCGACCAGCACGCGCAGCCCGCCGACGGAGAACGCGAAGCTGTGGCTGGACAGGCGCAGGACGCCGTCCGGGTCGGCGAAGTCGGGTCGCAGCCAGTCCTGTTCGGCGACGACGGCCGGGGTCGCGTCGGGCAGCAGCCAGCGCCCGGTCGGGGGCGCGAGAGGCACCTCGTCCACCCGATGGACGGTCACGTCCCCCACGGACCAGTGGGGGACGCCGGCCCGGCCGATGCGGGCCGAAGGCGCACTCGGCGCACTCGTCGTCCTCTTCGCGTTGGTTGCGTCCGTTGCGTTGGTTGTGTTCATGGCGCGGCTTTCTCGGCGCTGGACCGGGTGGTGATTCCGGGTGGTTCCCATGGAGTTAAAGCTACGGGATTGCGTTTGGGGAACGTAACCCCTAACGTCGACTAACGCAAACCTTTGGCTTTTGGTTGGCCGGTGGGCCCAACTCCCGCCGCCCGCCTCCCCGATCAGGAACGAGCGCCCATGTCCGCCGCTGAACTCACCCCCCTGGAGGCGGCCCGGTGGGCCGCCCGGGCCGGGCTCCCGCTCCCGGCCGACCGCCACGCCGCCGTCGCGGCCACCGCCGACCACATCCACTCCGTCGTCTCGGTCCTGCGGGAACTCGACTTCGGTGAAACGCACCCGACAACCGGTCACCACCACGGACGGGGGGAGAACGATGCGACCGTATGAACTCTCCCTGGCGGCCGCCGCCCGGGAGATCCGGGCCGGGCGCCTGTCGCCCACCGAACTGGTCGACTCCGTACTGGACCGGATCGACGCCACGGAACCTCACCTCCGGGCGTACGTGACCGTGACGGCCGACCGGGCCCGGCACGCCGCGCGCCGGGCCGAACGCGACCTCGCGGCGGGCCGCGACACGGGTCCGCTGCAGGGGATCCCCATGGGCCTGAAGGACCTGATCGACACGAAGGGAGTCACGACCAGCGCGAGTTCCCGCGTGCGGGAGGGGCACCGGGCGGCTTCCGACAGCGCGGTCGCCGCGAGCCTGGACGCGGCGGGCGCGGCGCTCGTGGGGAAGACGCACACCCACGAGTTCGCCTACGGCCTCACCACGCCCGGAACGAGGAACGCCCGGGACGCGGGGCGGGTCGCCGGCGGGTCCAGCGGTGGCTCGGCCGTGGCAGTCGCCGCCGGGGCGGCGACGTTCGCGCTGGGAACCGACACCGGCGGGTCGATCCGGGTACCCGCCGCCCTGAACGGCGTCGTCGGCCTCAAGCCGACGTACGGGCTCGTCCCGCGCCACGGGGTGACGCCCCTGTCCTGGTCGCTGGACCACGTCGGCCCCCTCACGCGGACCGTCGAGGACGCGGCGCTCGTCCTCACGGCCCTCGCCGGGTACGACCCCTGCGACCCCGCGTCCCTGTCCGCGGCTCCCGCCGAACCGTGGCGGGCCGCCGGCCGCGTCGACGCCGAAAACCTCGCCGGACTGCGGGTCGGCGTACCGGTCAACCACTACTTCGACCACGTCGCCCCCGAGGTCGAATCCGCCGTCCGGCGGGCCCTCGACCGCCTCGCCGAACTGGGGGCCGAACTCGTCGACGTCGAGATCCCGATGGCGCGCTACATCCGGGCCACCCAATGGGGCCTGATGGTCCCGGAAGCCACGGCGTACCACGAGCGGACGCTCAGGACCGTGCCGGAGCTCTACACGCCCGACGTCCGGATCCTGCTGGAGGCCGGCGAACTCATGCCGGTCGGCGACCACCTGCGGGCCCGGCGGGCCCGCACCCTCATGCGACAGGAGTGGCTCGACCTGCTGGAGACCGTCGACGTCATCGCCGCGCCCACCGTCCCCGCGACCGCCGCACCGGTCGGACAGTCCACCTTCACCTGGCCCGACGGCACGATCGAGTCCGTCTCCGACGGCTACGTGCGCCTCTCGGCGGCGGCCAACATCACCGGAATACCGGCGCTGACCGTGCCGGTCGGACACGACACGGCCGGACTGCCGATCGGCATGCAGCTCATGGGCCGACCGCTCGGCGAAGCCGTCCTGTTCCGGACGGGGCACGCGTACGAGCTCACCGAACCCGTCCGCGCCCTCGCGCAGGCGGGCCGTCCCACGGTGCGGACGCAGGGGGCCGCCGGCGCTCCCGTCGGCCCTCGGGCCGTGCTCTAGGGTGGGGCGCATGCCCAGACCCATGGCCCGTCCCGGCGGGCGCAGCGCCCGCGTCCAGCAGGCGGTGCACACCGCCGTGCAGGAGCTGGAGGCAGAGGTGGGGCGCGCCGCCCTCACCGTTCCCCTCATCGCCGCCCGGGCCGGCGTCACCCCGTCGACGATCTACCGCCGCTGGGGAGACCTCCAGGAACTCCTCTCGGACGTCGCCGTCGAACACCTGCGGCCCGACGCGGAACCGGCCGACCTCGGTGACCTGGCTTCCGACATGCGTGCCTGGGGCGAGCAGTTCGTCGAGGAAATGGCCTCGGACATCGGTCGCGCCTACATCCGGGACACCCTCGTCGGCGACCCGAACGGCAGCAACGCCGGCCTGTGCTCCGCGTACGCCGCCGAATCGATCGAGGTCATCCTGCGGCGGGCGGCCGCCCGCGGCGAGACGGCCCCCGACGTCGAAACCGTCCTCGACGCCGTCGTCGCACCGATCATGTACCGAGTCCTGTTCCGGCCGGGCCCCTTGGACGCCGCGTACGCGCGCCGCCTGGTGGCCGACTGCCTGACGTAGGCGGGCGGACCCCCTCGGCCCGCCGGTCAGGCCGAGGCGTCCCACGCCGTCAGCAGGCCGTCCAGCCACGCGGGCGGGAGCTCGGCCGCGTCCCATTCCTCCCGCAGCGCGGACGGGGCAGTCACGAGCCGTTCCAGCACGGCGAGGCTGGTGGGGGAGTGGATCAGGGAGTAGCGGCCGTGGATCGAGATGGCGCTGCCGGGCCCGTACTCCGCGTACAGCCGCTCCAGCCGGGCCCGGTGGTGGGAACCGAAGTCCGTGAGCTGCCCCGCGTACATCGCCCGCTGTCTGTAACCCATCGTGCCGAGGACGGCGGAGAGCACCTCCGTGGTGACCTCGGGGTCGAAATCGGACACCGAGGTGAGCGACAGGTAGAGCGGGCTCACCGCCACCTGGGCCCGCTCCACCTCCATCCTCCGCACCCGCGGCCGGTCCTCGGGTGCGGAGACCGGCGCGTCGGAGCCGACGGCCTGCCGCAGGGCCCGTTCGGCGATGCCGCCGAGTTCGTGGACCACGTCGACGTCGACGCCACCGGACCGGGCGGACCGGGCGGACCGGGCGGACCGGGCGGACCCGTCCGGTCCGGCGGCGGTTCCCGCAGCGCCCGGCCCGCCGCCCGTGAGCTCCTCGTACGCGCGGGCCAGGGCGCCGGCCTCGACGACCCCGATCAGCTCCTCCGCGTCGCCGGTGAAGACGCCCGCACGGGCGAGGAGCTGGAGGAGCGTCGTCTTCGCGTTGGCGACGCTGGCCGCGTCCGGCAGCTGCGGACCTGCTCCGGCGGTGTTCATCGGATGCTCCTCAATGCTCGGGTGCGTCGCGCGGGTACGCGATGTCGTTCGCTCCAAGGATGCGACGTCCGATGATCGCGTTGCGACCCACCCCTCCGGCGCGGCGCGAGCACGCTGTCACCCGACCGGTGGGCGGTCGCGCACGGACAGCGGTTCCGGCGGGCGTTCCGGGGCGGGCCGAGGTGCGAGAACGTGCTCGGACGGCGGGTGTCGATCAGCCGTCCGACTAAGCTTCGCTGGGCGGGTGGGTGCACGTGTGCGCGCCTGTCCGTTCATCGATTGTTCTATGCGCAGCGGGAGTTCGTCCGGTCGAACGTCGCAAGGGTCCCGTGCCCGGGACGGGTTGACGCGCCGACGCCCGATCCGTTGTCCGCGTGGGGAGAGGCGGGGGAAATGTCGGGAACATCCAGAACCATAGTGTCGGCCGTGGTCGAGCAGGACGGCTGCCTGCTGATGGTTCGCGAACGTCCGCCGGCCGGACCGGAGCAATGGGTCCTCCCCGGCGGGGTCGTCGAGCCGGGCGAACTCGCGCACGACGCCATGGTGCGGGAGGTCCACGAGGAGACCGGGCTGACCGTCACCGGGCCGACGAGCCTGGCCTGCGTCTCGCAGCACGCCGTGACGGGAGACCCGGGGTGGGACGGGACCTGGACCGTCATCACCTTCCGCGCGGAGCGGCCGACGGGAACGCTGGGCCCCGTCGATCCGGACGCCGAGGTGCTGGAGGCGGCCTGGGTGCCCCTGGACGAGGCCCGGGCCCGACTGGCCGCACACCCGTCCCGCCGCCGCAGGGAACCGCTCATCGCCTGCCTGACCGGCACCGCCCCGCCCGGCGCACTGTGGCTCTGGCCCGACGGCCCGCAGGACGCGCCGGTCGTCATACCGGCCACGACGGCCGGGCCGTGGACGCCGGCCCGCGCGGAGACCGACAGCGGGACGGTCCGAGGAACGGGAGGAGGAACGGTCCGAGCAACGGGTGGAGGAACGGTCCGAGCAACGGGCTGAGAGCCGGCCGCCGTCCCCGCGATACTGGTCGTCATGGCGAACACTCCAGGAACGTCGACGGCCACCCCGTTCTCCCGGATCAAGGTCCGGGTCGGGGCCCTGGTCTTCTGTGGCGACGACGTCGCCCTCATCCGCCGCGACCGGGACGGATCGACCCACTACACCCCGCCAGGCGGCAACGTCGAGGACGGCGAAGGCTTCGAGGAGGCCCTGCGCCGCGAACTCGCGGAGGAGCTCGAACTCGACGTGGACCGGGCCGAGGGCGGCGACCTCCTGTGGGTCGTCGACCAGCGCGTCAGCCGCCCCGGTCCCACGCCGGCGCCGCGCAAGCTCCACCTGATCCACCGCCTCCACATCACCCCGGAGGTCCGCGCCGGCCTGGCCGAGCAGGAATGGGACGAGCTGCCCGACGGCAGCCACGAACTCGGGACCGTCGAATGGGTCGACTACCGCAGGACGGCGGAACTCCCGATCTTCCCGCCCATCGGACCCGCCCTCGCCGCGCTGGCCGGCCCGCGCGCGGCAGTCGCCGACGCGGCCCTGGGGGCGGTCACCGACGACAACTACACCTGGGTGTGACCCGGACCCGGACCCGGCCCGGCCGTCGGGCTCGTACGCGTGAGCGACACGTCGGGCAGAATCGGGGGCCGTGACCACACCTCCCGACCCGGCCGTCCTGTACCCCGACGTAGCGGCCCACGGAAGCCTCGCCGCAGCGCTCCGGGCCGTGGCGGGCGGCCGTCTCGCCGCCGTACGGCTCACCACACCGAAGTACGCCCCGCTGCGCGGTGTCACCGTCGGCTGCCCCCTGCCGCACCGCAGGCCCCTGCGGGTCAGTGCGGGTCACCACGAACGGAAGTGGTCGATCCGGGGCAGCGACGGCTTCGAGGACATGCCGCTCATCGACGGAACGACGGACGATCTGGCGGAAGTCGCCGAGGCGGCGGCGGCCTGGCACGACGGAGTCGCGCTGGAGGACATCCGACGGGCGGCCCCCTTCGTCCACCTGACGGGCCGCTTCGAGGTGCCGGACCTCAACCCGGCGGGCATGGTGGAGAGCGCCTGGCAGCACCTGCTCACCGAGGCGAGTGAGCTGGAGTACTCCTGGCAGCCCGCCCAACAGGCCCTCGTGCGGGCGGCCCATGCCGAACCGGCGTTGCGGCGGCTCTACCCGCTCACGAGTCACGGGACGCTGTCCTTCTCGACCCGGACGCGCCCCGGCCTCGCCGTCGTCGGAGCGTCCCTGGTGATCGGCGGCGTCGACCGCTACTCGGTGGCCGCCGGTTTCCCGAACGGGGACGGCCCCGTGTTCACCACGGCGGCCGAGGCGGTGGCGGCAGCCGTACGTCACCTCCCGCCCGGCTCGGTCCCGGTCGCGCTCGGCTGCTGACCGCTGACCGCTGATCGCTGACCGCCGACGGCGTCGGGCAGCAGCGGATCCCGAACGGTGGACGGTGGGCCGGACGCGGTGGACCGGGCCGGTGGATCAGCCGCTCGATCGGACAGGTCGATCGGGGCGCTCGATCGGGCCGGTGGAGCCGCCGTTCGATCAGGCCGGACGGTAGACGGCCCGGTCCGGGTCCGGGCGGACCACCACCCCGTCCCCCGCCAGATCGCGCAGGAGGCGACGGGCCTCCTTCCCGGCCGCCTCATCGCCCCTCGGCTCGTAGCCGGCCGTGCGGAGGGCCAGCACGGCACGTTCCGTGTCCCAGGTACCGCCCAGCGCCCCGATCACCGCTGCGAGCGCCTGCTTGTGGGTGAGTGGCTTCTCGGTCATCCCGTCCTCCCCTGTGCGTCCCGCCCCAGCCTGGCACACGAGGCCCGGACGCGGGGAGGGCCGGATGCGGGGCAAAACGGCCGGCCCCGGAGGAGCCGCGCAACTACCCTCGTACTCCATGAGCACCTTGCTGACCATCCACGACGTACCCGTGTTCACCTGCGCACCCGACGGGGACGTCATCCGCGGCGAAGCCGATGCCCTGGACCTCATCGGCAACGCGGGCTATCAGGGCGCGCGATGGGTCGTCATCCCCGCGGAACGCCTCGACGAGGAGTTCTTCCGGCTGAGCAGCCGCGTCGCGGGGGACATCGTCCAGAAGTTCGCCAACTACGGCATGGGCCTCGTCGTCCTCGGCGACATCACCCGGCACACCGAGGCCAGTTCGGCGCTGCGTGACTTCGTTCGCGAGTGCAACCGGGGGCGTCAGACCTGGTTCCTCGCGGACACCGCGGAGCTCCGGGAGCGCCTGGGGGACGGGACCACGACCGCCTGATCGCCGATCGCCCGGGGCGGGGACGCGCATCGGCGTCCCCGCCCCGGGCGCGGAGTGGTGCGCAGCGGTGGGGAGGGTCAGCGCGCGGCGCCGAAGGCCTGCGTCCAGTAGGAGTTCGGCTGGGCGAGGCCGACGCCGATCTCCTTGAACGCGCAGTTCAGGATGTTCTTCTTGTGGCCGGGGCTGTTCATCCAGCCGTTCATGACCTGCTCGGGCGAGTTGTACCCGTAGGCGACGTTCTCGCCGTACGTGCTCCAGCCGTAGCCGGCGCGGGTGATGCGTTGGCCCGGGTCGGAACCGTCCGATCCGGTGTGCGACATGTTGCTGTGGGAGGCCATGTCCTGGCTGTGGTTCTGCGCGGCGGCCGTCAGCTTGTCATTGACCGTGAGGGCCGAGCACCCGGCCTTGGCGCGCTCCTGGTTGACCAGGGCCACCACCTGGGCCGTCGGCCCGGACCCGGGGGCGGTGGGCGGCTTCTGCCCGGTGGGCGGGGTCGTCGGCTCGGCCGGGGCCGGCTTCGTCGGCTTGGCCGGCACCTGCGGCTTCGTCGCCGGGGGCTGGGCGGGGGTGGTGCTCGGCCGCGCCTGAGACGGCGCCGGTGAGGTCTGCACGACGGGCACGGTCGACCCGTCGCCACCCGCACCGGTCGAACCCGTCGGGGCGGGGGACGGGCTCTGGGTCGACCCGGTGGGGGAAGCAACGCCGGGGAGGGGCACGTCGGGTATCGAAGCGCTGTAGGAAGGGCGCGCGGAGGGCTTCTGGGAGGCGCGGGACGTGTTCCCGTCCGTGTCCAGGCATGCCATGGCGGCGGTGGGTATGCCCACGACGCCGAGCGTCACGGCGGCGATCGATATCTTCCTGTAGTGCGTCGTCTTGCGGTGCTTCTGCATACGTGACCTGACCTCACTTGGTTTCTGCGAAGCGTCCTGCGCCCCTGGCTGGGAGCGCCGGGCGAGCCGCCATTCTTAGAAGCCCCCCAACGGGCCGGCAAGTCCCACCGCCGCCGCGAGCGGCAGCGGTGCGCACCGGGCTTGAAATGGCCGGACGATCGTGCCTGCCGCGCCGGCCGAGTCCTTTTCGAGATCAATGACGGACCTTCAAAAATCTTTGCCACCAGTGATGTTGCGCATTTCCGTCCCACCATTCGAGATGGTCATTTCGGTGGAGAGGGGAATGTCGACTGTCGGCGGGCAAATGGTGAAATGTCAGGGACCCGCATGCGGTCGTAATGGTTCCGTGATCCAAGAGGGTCCTGTGGCGCATGTCACTGTTTGGTCGGGCCCATCGGGGAACCGCCGTCCCGGCGGCGGCGGCGCCGGCCGTGGCGGGCGCCGCCGCTACGCCCGGGCGTCGGTGGAGCGGCGCGGCAGGTGGGGGGCCACGGTCCGGCCCAGCGCCAGCAGACTCAGGCCGAACATCAGGATGCCCAGCGGGACGTGGACCGACGGGACGTGGGCGATGCCCAGCACCACCTGTACCGAGGCCAGTACGAGGAAGCCGGACGAGTAGAGGATGGGACGGGGCGATCTGCCGCCCGGCCGCCAGGCGAGGACCGCGGCGAGCACGTACAGCATCGAGGCGCCGTACATCACGCGTGATCCGACATCGTGCAACACCCCGCCGAGGGAGGAGGACAGCAGCATGCCCGCGGTGACCGCCTGGAAGAAGAGGGCAGCGGTCTGCAGGACGATCGAGACGCGCAGGAACGTCGCGAGGCGGTCGTGTCGCGTTGTCGTCGTCGTTCGGGTGATGGCCATGATGTGGTCCCCTCTTCTGCCTCACGGCGGTGGATCTGTACTGTCCTGATCACCCGACGAGACGGGCCCGCCGAATGTGAGGCGAACCGCCGGCCTCACCATCCGGTGCGCTGTTTCGTCGAAGTGGCGAGAGCGGAACCGGACGAGAGAACCAGGAAGAGGCCGCCACCATGAGCACCCCATCCGAGGCACGGCACGAGCGGTCCGAGCCGGACCTGAGCGCGGTCGTCGGCGAGCGGCGACAGCTGATCAACCTCGCCTACCGGCTGCTCGGTTCGCTGGCCGAGGCCGAGGACGCCGTACAGGAGACCTACGCCCGCTGGTACGCGATGTCGCGGGAACAGCAGGACGCCATCGTCGCGCCCGGCGCCTGGCTGACCACGGTCGCCGGACGCATCTGCCTGGACCTGCTGCGCTCGGCGCGGGTTCGGCGCGAGAGCTACGTCGGTGCCTGGATACCCGAGCCGCTGCCCGACCGCGGAGAGTGGATCAGCGGGACGGCCGGCGGCGGCGCTACCCAGTCGGTCGACCCCGCCGATCGGGTCACCCTGGACGAGTCGGTGAACATGGCCTTCCTCGTCGTACTCGAATCGATGACGCCCGCCGAACGCGTGGCGTTCGTCCTGCACGACGTCTTCCGGTACCCCTTCCCCGAGGTCGCGGCCATCGTCGGCCGGACGCCCGCGGCCTGCCGCCAGCTCGCCTCCTCCGCCCGCCGCCGCATTCGCGCCGCGCAGGCACCGGCGGCCGCGACCGCCGGACAGGCCGGTCTGGTGCGGAACTTCAAGCAGGCCTGGGAGGCCAAGGACATCGAGGCCCTCGTCGGGCTCCTCGACCCCGACGCCACCATGACCGCCGACGGCGGGGGAATGGTCGGCACCGTCCTCCACCCGGTCCGGGGCGGCGAGAACATCGCCGCCTACCTCATCCACATCGCCGACAAGGCCCCCGGGCTGACGCTCCTGGAACGCACCGTCAACGGCCGGCCCGGCCTGGTCGCCCAACACGCCGGCACCACGGTCACCGTGGCGGCCTTCAGCCTCGCCCACGGCCGGATCACCCACATCTGGGCGATCCGCAACCCGGAGAAACTCCGCCCGTGGACCGACCGCGGACGAAACTGACTTCGAACGACCGACCCGGAGCGGCGTGGCGCGCCGCTCCGCGCGAGGTGCGTGTGGGGTTTGCGGGGCGTGCGCCGCGCGCGAACGCTGTTGCGTCGATGTCGGTGGTCCCCGAAGATCCCCGCATGAGCAACAACACCTTCGCGGACTTGGCGGACTTGGCGGACTTCGCGCACAAGCCGGTCCTCACCGGTGAGCGGGCCCTGTTGCGGCCCTTCACGGAGGCCGACGCGATCACCATGGCCGGGATCATCGAAGATCCCGAGGTCGTCCGGTACACCTTCGAGCCCTCGGACGAGTTCACGCTGGAGGGACTGCGCGCCTGGTACGGATCACGAAGCGACCAAACCGACCGGCTCGACCTCGCGGTGACGGACCGGACAACGGGGCTGCTGGTCGGCGAGGTCGTTCTCCACGACTGGAACCCGTACGCCCGTAGCTGCTCCTTCCGGACCCTCATCGGCCCGCAGGGGCGGGGCAGGGGGCTGGGCACCGAAGCCACGCGCCTCATCGTGGCGTACGGCTTCGAGCGGATCGGCCTGCACCGCATCCAGTTGGAGGTGTACTCCCACAACCACAGGGCGCGGCGGGTCTACGAGAAGGTCGGTTTCGTCGAGGAAGGCACACGGCGGCAGGTGCAACTGCGCGACGGGGCATGGCTCGACGAGAAGATGATGTCGATCCTCTCCCACGAGTGGGACCACGTGCGGCGGGCGAAGGAGGGGGTGTGACGCGGCTTCGACGGAACGGCGGTCATGCTCGTTCGGACTCCATCGCGGCGGCGCAGCTCGCGACGAAGGCCGAGAACGTGGGCGCCACGACCCGCCACCGGCACGCATCGGGGTCCGTCCAGTAGTCACTGCCGACGACGCGGGGATCCGAGGGATCGGTGCGGTAGTCGAGCGCCAGGGCGCCGTCATCACCGGGGTTGCGGGTGATGGCGATCAACACCGCCTGTTCGACGTCGAGCCACGGCAGTTCGAGCGGGGTGGCGCCGTTGCTTCCGCGCGCCTGGCGGAAGTAGCCGGCGCCCGGATCGTCGGCGACCATGTCCATGGATCGGGACGCGAACGTCATCTGCTCCGGGTCCTGCACGAAGCGGAGCGGGTCCTCGAACCACGGGATGACCCTTCCCAGCACCGCGTCCCCCGGGTGTCGCCAGAGGCCGAGGTCGATGAGGGACATCAAGGGGGCGGGCAGGGTAAGTCCCCGGACTGTCGAAGGCGCCATGGTCCGAAGCTTCCCACGGCAGGACGATGATGGCGGCATGTTCTACGAGGATATGAGCCCCTACACCTACGCGGGCGACGAGGACACCTTCAGCGATGCGGACGACCCCCTCCGCGACGTGTGCTTCCGGCCCGCGTACGAGCGCCTCAACATCGGGTGGTTGTCCGCGGAACATCCTTGGCCGAGCGGACCCGCGCCCACGGGGTTCGTCGACAGGCTGCTCACGATCCTCGAATCCCAGCAGGTCAACGCCATGCTGGGCCTGCACGACTGCGACCTGTGCACCGAGCCCCTGCCGTTCTCGCACCCCTGGTACGAACCCCGGTCGGGACACCGGTGTGCGAGTGAGGCGACCGGCGAGATCCGTGTACCGAATACGTCGGACGGTCCCGGCCCCGCGGACGGTCCCGGTACCCCCACCGTGTTCGCGGCCCCGTACCTCGTCGGCCACTACGTCGCCGATCACGGGTACCTGCCACCCCGGCCGTTCGTCGACGCCGTCATGGCGTTCGACCCGTACGGTGTCCGGTCGGCGCGGTTTCCGGGGGTCAGGTTCCCGCTGGTTCCCGAGGACGCGGTGTCGCGCCACGCGGACGAGGAGTGAACGGCCTCGTGCCTGCCACGCCGGGCTCGGGCCGCCGACAGACGGCCGCCGCCCACACACCGACCACGTGTCGCACCGGCCCCGCAATCCCCGCCGACCTGCGCCGGGCCGCTTCCACCCCCGCGGAAATTCACGGCCGCTCCCGCACGCCCTCCCGTAACCTGACCCGCGTGATCCATTCGGGGGAGAGAACGAACATGCACGTCGGAGCAGTCGGAGCGGGCAGATCCAGACGGGGGTTCCTGGCGCTTGCCACGGGACTCGGCACCGCGCCGATGCTCGCCGCCTGTGGCTTGCCGTCACGGCGTCAATCGGGGAGCGAGGCAGTCCAGCCGCTGCCGAAGGCGGCCGAGAGCCTGCACGAGGACCGCACCACCATCGTCATCGGTGATGCGAACGCACCCGTGTCCGTCCGGCTCTACGAGGATCCGAGCTGCCCGGGCTGCGCGGAGTTCGAGCTCCGGGGAACCGGGCGGCACCTGCGCGACAAGGCGCAGAAGGGGGAGATCCAGCTCCAGTTCTGCCTCGGGTCCTTCCTCGGTCCCGGATCGGTGCAGGCGGTCAACGCCCTGCGCGCCGCCCTGGACCACGACGCGTTCCTGGAGTTCCACGAGGCGCTCTACCGGAAGCAGACGGCGGCGAGGAAACTCGGCGGTTTCACACCCGATTTCCTGCTGGTCGCGGCGATCGGGATCGAGGGACTGCGCGGCGCGGAGTTCGAGGAGGCGGTCACGTCCATGAAGTACCAGGAGTTCGTGGACCTGTCCGAAGAGGCCCTGGAGAGCGCCGGGGTCTCCGGTACCCCGTCGATGGCGGTCAACGGCAGGCTCGTCCACGACGACGACCATGGCGTCTTCGATTCCGCGCGCACGCTCGACCGCTACCTGGCGAAGCAGCCCCCGGGGCAGCGCTGAGCCGATCGGCCGGGACCTACGGACTCCGTCGAGGGGGCGTTCGGCCCTACGGGCGCGAGGGGCGGTTTCCTAGGCTCGATCCATGATCATTACGAAGTACGCGCGGTTAACCACCCCTTCGCTCCGCTCGGGTGCCGCGGTTCTGGCCCTCGCCGGCTCGGCCGTCCTCCTCCCGACCACCGCACAGGCATCCCAGGTATCCCAGGCCGCGCAGGCAGAACTGACGGCGGTGGCCGCCCGCGCGGCTACTCCCGCCGTACGGGGCGGTACGTCCGTCTCGCCGGCCGGGCACCGGTTCGCGGCCGTCGCCTCGGGGCCGGTGGTGTTCGAGGCCGGACCGATCGTCGTGACCTGCGCCGCCTCCGAGACCCGCGACAACGCGATCCCCGCCGCACCGCAGCACACCAACCCCGGGGGGCCCGTCGCCCTCCGCATCAAGCCCCCGGTCTTCAAGGACTGCACCACCGATGCCCCGGGTCTGCGCGTGGCCGTCGAGACCAACGAGGACAGCGGCCCCTGGCAGGTTCTGCTCCAACACGGCGATCCGAGCACGGCCCGACTGTCCATCCCCGCCCGTGGCTTCGTCCTGAGGACGAGCGGCCTCCTCGCCTGCAAGGCGACCGCGGCACCGGCCGGCCCCGCGAGCGCCCAGGGACGCTGGGAGGGTGGAACCGGCCCCGCGGTGGCCCTGGACCGGGCGCCGATCCCGGTGAAGCTGGAGGGCTCGTTCTTCTGCGCCACGTCGATCACCGGCGCCACCATCTCCGCCCGCTACGCGGTCCAGGACACGACGGACCCGGGCCGCGTCATCACCGTCGACCCGGCCTGACCGGTACGGCCCGCGGCGGACGGCAGGGTCAACCACCGCCCGCCGACCCACCAGGCCGGCGGCCTCAGGGCCCGACACCTCCAGGGCCCGACGAGGTCGGAGCCGGACGACCTCAGCGCCCGACGAGCCCTGGGCCCAACGGCCTCGAAGCCCGAGAACCTCCAAGCCCGACGGCCTCCAAGCCCGACGGCCTCAGAGCCCGACGACCTTGGAGCTCGCCGACAGCTCGTAGACCAGCGTGACCGTACGGCGGCCGCCGGGCGGGAGCGTCACGTCCCAGCGGGCGATGCCGTCGGCATCGACCACGTCCGGGGCCGGGGAGCAGGCTTCCCGGCGCAGGCGCACCTCGACCGCCGAGACCTCCGAGACCGGGATCCGTTCCCGGACGGCGACGACCCGGTCGTCCTGTTCCC
Organism: Streptomyces sp. NPDC057939; assembly: GCF_042887545.1. Classification (NCBI taxonomy): domain Bacteria; kingdom Bacillati; phylum Actinomycetota; class Actinomycetes; order Kitasatosporales; family Streptomycetaceae; genus Streptomyces; species Streptomyces sp. NPDC057939. The sequence continues at coordinate 370,410 of NZ_JBHVPG010000002.1, read as the reverse complement.
CGGGCGCCGAGAACCGGGAGAGGTGCAGCCGCACCGTGCGGGTGACCAGGGTCCGCTGGGTGATCCCCACCGAATCGCGGGACTCCTCGGCGTACCGGACCACCCGGTGGTCGTCACGGCTGCCGAAGGCGAGCTCGAACGCGGCGCCGGCAGCGGTGAAGTCCAGTGTGCCGCGGCCGCTGAACCCGCTGCCGCGCACCAGCTGCACGGGCCCCGCGAGCAGCGCGTGGCCCGACCGGTTGTCGCACCGCACCACCTGCGTCACCAGCGGGGACAGCTCGGGCGAACAGGCGTACTCGCTGCTCGCGGCCGCCGTGAAGGAGGAGATCGGCACCCGGTGCGCACGGCCGTCCGAGCGCACCGACACCGGTGCGGGGGAGCTCAGCACCCGGGCCTCGCCGCCGTCGTCCACGCCCGGCAGGCCGACCACGGGGGCCGCGCCGAGGTCGCCGATCTCCTCCTCGCGCAGTTCCACGTCGACGGTGCGGCGTTCCGCTGCCGAGCGGTCCTTGAGCGTCAGCCGGTCCTCGGTGAGCCGCGGGGGATCGGTGGCGAGCGCCGACCGGGCCGTCGACAGCGTCAGCCGTACGTCGGACCAGTCCTCCCCGGTGCGCTGCCAGACCACCGCCTCGGTCTCCAACGTCAGGGACTCCCCGTCGAGCACCGCCCGGTAGGCGGGCCGCCACATCGCGCACGGCGTGAGGTGCCCGAGCCGCAGCCGGACCGGCCCGGCGACCGCGGCGTCCACGGTCAGCTCGATGTGACCGACCAGTTCGGCGGGTTCCTGTTCGGAGAGGTTCAAGGCGCCCTGGACATACCGGAATTCGACGGCGAGCGCGGCCAGCTGTGCCTCCACGGACCGGAGTTGCTCACCGCACAGGTCGCGTTCCTCGTCGACGCGGTCCAGTTCCCGGTTCCAGCGGTCCCTCTCGGTTTCCCCGGCACCGGCTCCCTCGCCGATGTCCCGCAACAGGTCCGAGGCGAGGCGGCCGAGCGCGTCGAGCCGCGCCCGCAGCCGGTCCTGTCGCTGCCCGAGGGCGGTCCGCTCCTCCTCGATGGCGTGCTCGCGGTGGCGCACGGCCGAGTCGTCCACCGTGGGCGGCTGCGGGCCGCGCGGTGTCCAGGCGCGGACGACGCGGACGTCGAGCACGGTGGCCGTGTGCTCGGCGATCAGCTCGGCATGGAGGGTGCGGTCGACGGCCAGCGCGGTGACCGGTCCCAGGCGCAGGCGCTGGACCCCCGCCTCCAGGTCGATGACGGCCGTGCGCTCGACGTGGGCGCGGTCCTCCAGACAGGTGACGGCGGTGACGGGCAGGGCGATCGGCTTCGGGGCCGTGGACATGGTGTGCTTCAGCTCCTGCGGTTGCCGTCGACGAGGGCCTTGCCGGCCGGGATGCGGATCTCGTAGCCGCCTTCGAGGGCGGTGGTGGCGCCGGCGGGCAGCTCCACCCGCCAGACCCGGGTACCCGGCGCGTGATGTTCCGGAGCGCCTTCCTCGGGTGTGGTCCAGTCGGCCCGTTCCTCGATGCGGACGTCCGTCTCGGAGGTGACGGGCACCCGCTCGCGGACCTCGACGGTGACGGCTCCGGCGAGCCGGTTCGCCACCTCCACGTGGACCCGGTGGTCCAGCACGGTGGTGTTGTTGCGCAGTCCGGCCGTCGACTCGTGCAGGTTCGTACGGCGGGTGACGCGGATGCCCTCGGCCGCACCGAGCCCCACCCGGCGGACACCGCCGGGGGCGAGCGTCGGCAGTGCGGCGGTCAACAGGAACTCGCCGTCCACGGTGACCTCCACCGGGCCGGCCAGCAGAGCCTGACCGGTGGCGTTGGAGAGGACGAGGGTCGCGTACACGGTCTGCTCGACGGACGGCACACAGAGGTATTCCGTACGCAGCCCCACCGGGATCTCGGTGACGGTGACGGTGTGCCAGCTGCCGTCCGACGGTACGTCCGCCCGGGCGGCGGCGTCGAAGCGGTGGTCGAAGGACCCCGCCGACTCGCGGGGACGCACCGCGTGCCCGGGCAGCGGCAGCGCGGCCACCGTCTCCGCGCGGCGCCGGTGTTCGGCCGCCACCCGGTCGACGGACGGGTTCGGGAACAACCGGCCACGGCGGCCCGTCGGCTCCTCGGGACCGCGCAGGACGAGCATCGAGTAGTCGAGTTCGGCGCCGCTCGGCCGGGGCGGTCCGACGGGCGGGGCCGGTGGCGGCGCCGCCGAACCGGGAGCCGCCGGAGCCATGGCCCCGGCCGCGGCGGGCCCGGCCGGCCTGGCGGCCGATCGTGCCCGGGGCGGCTGCGCGAAGGCCTGGGCCCCGCCGCCGCCGAACTCCGGGGCGCCGCCCGGCGCGGGAAGCGCGGACGGCGGCGGCGGGCCGCCGTAGGCCTGGGGCGCCGGCTGCGGGGGCGGTGGCGCCTGTACCGGGGCGGCCGCGGTCGTCGCGGGCACCGGTACGCGTGCGGGGACCGGTGCCGGGCGGGGGCCGGCGGCCGCATATCCGGCGAACAGGTCCGCGAGGCCGGCCGGGGGCTCCCGCCAGCCGGACGGCGCCGGATCGGGCTGCCGGCGGCCGATCCGGACCGAGCGGAGCTTCGGCAGGTCGGTGCGGCGGCGCAGGTCGGCCGTGGCCAGGGCGATCCGTACGCCGGTCCAGTCCTCGCCGGTGCGCTGGGCGACCGAGGCGCGCAACACCAGACGGCCCGTACCGTCGCCCTGACGGTGGGTGAGGCGGTAGGCCGGCACCCAGACGGCGCCCGGCACGCCGTACTCCAACTCCAGTTCCACCTCGGTGCCCGACGCTCCGGCGCCGTCGAGGGTCAGGACCGCGCAGACCGTGGTGCCCACGTGCGCCGGCGGCGCGTCGGTGGAGGCGCGGGAGAGCCGGTCAGAGGCGACGTCGAGGTCGTGCCCGGCCTGCGCCAGGGCCTCCTCCAGCTCGACGAGGCGGGCGTGCAGCCGGGTCAGCCGCTCGTCGACGAAGTCGGCGAGGTCCAACCAGGCATCGACCGGCGTACGCCGGTGCGGATCGTCGCGCCTGCGCGGCGGCGGCACCGGTCGCAGCGCCCGGACCTCCTCGATCAGACCCGACTGGCGGTCCCGGCGGGCCCGCGCCGCCGCCTGTTCCCCGGTCAACCGCTCGACCTCGCGCCGCAACGTGTCGGGGGCGTCGGCGCCGAGGGGCTCGGCCTCGACCTCCACCCGGGCCTCGGTGACGCGCACCCCGGCCGGTCCCACCACCGCGGCGCGCAGCGAACCCGGATCCAGCGAACGGGGCAGACCCGTCACGCGCACCCGGCCGTCCGGCGGCACGACGCCGCGCGCCAGCCGCCGACAGAGCGCGCCCCGCGCGTACACCACGACCGAGTCGAGGTCCGACCCCCACCTCTGTCCCGCCCCAGCAGCCATACGTTCCGCCCCCTACCACGTCCGTGCCTGCCCGAAGCCTACGCCGGGCCACCGACAGGCCGGCCCGGACGGACGACGGTCCCCTGACGGACGACAGGACCCCGGACGGACGCCAGGACCGCACCCCCACACCGGTGTTCCGCGCCACCGGACACCGCCGAACCCGGAACGGGACGGCGCCGAACCCGGAACCGGGCGGCGCGTAGGGTCGGGGACGTGTCTGCCTCCCGCCTCCACCGTGTCGCCGTGCTCGTCCTCGAAGGTGCCAAGCCGCTCGACGTCGGCATCCCCGCACAGGTGTTCACGACCCGCGCGAGCATGCCGTACGAGGTACGGGTGTGCGGTGCGGCGCCCGGCCTGGTGGCCGGGGGCGACGGGCTGTCGTACCACGTGACCCACGGGCTGGAGGCGCTCGCGTGGGCCGACATCGTCTTCGTCCCCGGCTACCGCTTCCCGGACCGTGACGATCCGCCACGACCCGTCATCGACGCGCTGATCGCCGCGCACGAGCGCGGCGCCCGGCTCGCCGCGATCTCGACGGGGGCCTTCGCGCTCGCCGCGACGGGTCTCCTCGACGGCAAGCGCGCCACGACCCACTGGCACTACGCCCGCGCCCTCGCGGCGCGCCATCCGCTGGTCCGCCTCGACGAGAACGTCCTGTTCGTCGACGAGGGCAGCGTGCTCACCTCGGCCGGCGCCGCCTCCGGCATCGACCTGTGCCTGCACATCCTGCGCGGTGACCTCGGGGTCGCCGCGTCCAACCACGCCGCCCGGCGACTGGTCGCGGCCCCCTACCGCAGCGGCGGCCAGGCCCAGTACGTGCCGCGCAGCGTGCCGGAGCCGCTCGGCGAGCGGTTCGCCGCCACCCGGGAGTGGGCGCTGCACCGGCTGGCCGAGCCCCTCACCCTGGACGCGCTCGCCCGACACGCCGGGGTGTCGCCCCGCACGTTCTCGCGCCGCTTCGCCGATGACACCGGGTACACGCCCATGCAGTGGATCATGCGGGCCCGGATCGACCTGGCCCGCGAGCTGCTCGAACGTTCGGAGCGGGGCGTCGAGCAGATCGCCGCCGACGTGGGCCTCGGCACCGGGGCGAACCTGCGCCTGCACTTCCAGCGCATCCTCGGCACCACCCCGACCGACTACCGGCGCACGTTCACCCGCGGCGAGTAGGCCGTCCCCCTCGGACCTGACCGACAGGATCCGAGGACACCGACAGGATCAGGACGCGGCCAGGATGCGAGGACGCGGCCCGGCCGACCTTTTGGCGGGATCCTTTTGAACCATGGCGATCCCGCCTCTGTCGGAGGGTGCGCGGCGGGAGCGAACCTGGTGGCGAACGAAGGGACATCGCTCATGACTCGCATCGCCATCAACGGATTCGGCCGCATCGGTCGCAACGTGCTGCGCGCGCTCCTGGAACGCGACAGCGACCTCCAGGTCGTCGCCGTCAACGACCTCACGGAGCCCGCCACCCTCGCCCGGCTGCTCGCCTACGACACCACCTCCGGTCGGCTCGGCCGTCCGGTGACCGTCGAGGGGAACACCCTCGTCGTGGACGGCCACCGCATCAAGGTGCTCGCGGAGCGGGAACCGGAGCAGCTCCCGTGGGCGGAGCTCGGTGTCGACCTCGTCCTGGAGGCGACCGGCCGCTTCACCTCTGCCGAGGCCGCCCGCGGCCACATCAAGGCGGGTGCCCGCAAGGTGCTGGTCAGCGCGCCGTCCGACGGCGCCGACGTCACGCTCGCGTACGGGGTCAACTCCGACGCCTACGACCCGGCCCTGCACACGATCGTCTCGAACGCCTCGTGCACGACCAACGCGCTCGCGCCCCTGGCCGCCGTACTGGACGACCTCGCCGGCATCGAGCACGGCTTCATGACGACGGTGCACGCCTACACGCAGGAGCAGAACCTGCAGGACGGCCCGCACCGCGACCCCCGCCGCGCCCGCGCCGCCGCCGTCAACATCGTGCCGACCTCGACGGGAGCCGCCAAGGCGATCGGCCTGGTCCTGCCGAACCTCGCCGGCAAGCTGTCCGGCGACTCGATCCGCGTACCGGTTCCGGTCGGCTCGATCGTCGAGCTCAACACCACCGTCGCCCGCGACGTGACCCGCGAGGACGTGCTGGAGGCCTACCGCGCCGCGGCGAACGGCCCCCTCGCCGGCGTGCTGGAGTACTCCGACGACCCGCTGGTGTCCTCCGACATCACGGGCAACCCGGCCTCGTCGATCTTCGACGCGGACCTCACCCGGGTCGACGGCCGCCACATCAAGGTCGTCGCCTGGTACGACAACGAGTGGGGCTTCTCGAACCGGGTGATCGACACGCTCACCCTCCTCGCCGCCGGCTGAGCAGCTGACAGAACCCGCCGCCGGGACTCCGGGGGGCCGCCACGGACGGCCCGACCGGAGCCCGCGCGCGTGCGGGCGGCCCGACCGCGACGTTCGCGCGCGGGTGAACGCGCACATCCGCCAACTGTCGGGCGCCGGGCCCCGATCACGCGCCGACCGGCGCCCCTCCCGCGGCCGCCGACGACCTATTCTCGGGGCCATGGAGGCAATCGCGGTACGGCTGTCGAACCTGGACCCGCACGTCGAGGGCGCGATCCGCGTCGTCGTGTTCTACGACACCCTGATGCGCCGCCGGGTGGACCTGGCGGCCCTCGCCCGGGCCTCGGCGGTCTTCGCCGAATGCGTCGCCGGGATCCGGATCCACGGCACCGGACGGTCGATCCGCATCGCGGTCGACGGCCGACCGGCGTCCGACCCGCCCGCCCCCGCCTCCACCACGGTGCCGATCACCCTCGACGAGGAAGAGATCGGCACGGTCTGGCTGGAACGCGCCGGCGCACCCGGCCCGCTCGACGAGGTGCTCCTGGACCGGTTCGCCATCGCCGCGTCGGCTGCCGTCGAGCGGTACGGCCCGGCCCGCACGACCATGGCCGACCCCGCGCTCGTCGAGCTGGCGATCGGCGCCGACAGCGACGAGGCCGCCAGGGCCCGGGCGTTGCGGCTGCTGGGTTTCGCCGCCGACCTGCCGGTCCGCGTCGTCGCCGTACGGTCGCGGGAGCCGCTCGACCGGATCGGAGCCCTGGTGTGTCCGGGCCGTCCGGTCAAGGCGGCGGCGCTCGCCGACGTCGGCGTGCTCCTGGCCACCCGCGTCGACCCGACCAGGTTCCCGGCCGGTGTCCGCGCCGGCATCGGAGCAGCCGCGAGCCCCGACCTGTCCTGGCGCCAGGCGCGGACCGCGCTGCGCTTCACCGGCCCGCGCGAACCCGTCGTCCACCACCGCGACCTGGGCGCGCTCGCCCTGCTGGCCGAGATCCCGCGGGCAGCCGCGCTCGACAACGCGGACGTGGCCGCCATCGCCCGGCTCGCCGCCGTACCGGAGGACGTGGAAACCCTGGAGGCGTACTGCGCCACGGGCTCCCTCCGCCAGGCCGCGGACCTCCTCCACCTGCACCACAGCAGTGTCGCCCGGCGGCTCGAACAGATCGCGAGGACGCTGGGCATCGAACTGACCGGGCCCGCCGGACACACCGGACTGACGCGGGCCCGGCTCGCCCTCACCGCGTGGCGACTGCTCGACCCGGTGGCGGACCCCGCCGGGTGAGCGCCGGCGTCATCCGTCGAGAGCGGTGGGACGCACGACGATCTCGGCGGCCATCACGTCCGGGGGAGCGAACACCGTCGCCGCGATGACCGCGCCCACCGACTCGGGCCGCATGGTCCGTTCCTCGCCGGTGCCCGCGGAATCGGTGGCCCCGGGGCTCACGGTGCTGACCCTGATCCCGTGGCGGTTGGCCTCCAGGGCCAGGACGCGCGTCATGGCGAGGAGGCCCGCCTTCGCGGCGACGTAGGGCGCCATGAACGGGATCGCCGTGTGGGCGGCGGTCGACAGTACGTTGACGATGTGTCCGTTCCCTCCGGCGGCCATGTCGCGCACCGCCTGCTGGCTCAGCAGGAACGGGGCCCGGAGGTTGACCGCGAGGAGGCTGTCCCACTCGGCGAGCGAGTACGCCTCGATCGGGGCGCGGCGCGTGTTGAACCCCGCGTTGTTGATCAGGACGTCGAGGCCGTCGAGCAGTCGCCACCCCGTCAGCCAGGCCCGCACGGTCGCCTCGGGGTCGGCGAGATCGGCCGGCACCACGTGCACGCTCGCCGCGCCGGCCGCCCGGGCCTGCCCGGCGACCTCCCGCAACCTGCCCTCGGACCTGGCCACGAGGACGAGGTCGCACCGCCGGCGGGCGAGGGCGAGGGCGGTGTGCCTGCCGATGCCCCTCCCCGCTCCGGTGACGAGGACCCTGAGGCCGGCGTCGGTCAGCACCACGGAACTCCCTGGTTCGGCATCGGTGTGCGCGGCGGTTTCGGTGTCGGGCGGGTACCGCGGTGAGGGGCCGCCGGTCACGGCCCGGTGAAGATGCCCGCACGGTGCCCCCGGTGCTCGGCGCGCACCACCCGGACGAACGCGGCGAGGTCGGGTCCGGCGGGCGGCTTCCAGTCCGGGACGAGAGCGGCGTACCCACGGGGGACGGACCCGGCGGCCAGCTCGTCCAGGGCCGCCTCGTCACCGGCGGCGAACACCGCCAGGGCGCCGAGGGGCGGAGGGCATCCGTCGAGCCCCGTCGCGTCCCATCCCGCATTGGCCATCAGCGACGACTGCTCGGACCGTTGGACGAGGTTCCCGTCACGGACGACGTCGACGGCCCAGCAGGACAGGGTCGGCCCGAACGACACCTCTGTACGGACCAGGTCCCCCGCGCGGACCTCCGCGGGCCGGTCCAGCGGGAAGAACCGGGTCCGGGCCATCGGCCGGCGCGTGCCGGGTTCGCTGCCGAGGGTCGCGCCCCCGCCGAGTTCGGCGTGGTACCAGCCGCAGAGGCCGCTCAGCAGCCCGTCCCGCTCGACGCGGAACACGGGCGCGGAGCGGACGCGGCCACCGGTGGCGGTGCTCAGCTCCACGGCCCCGGCGCAGGCGCTCGCGGCCAGCCGACGCCCGGGCGCGAGTTCCATGAGTACGGGGAGGTTGAAGGCCACCCGGCGGGTCGGGCCCAGCAGCGCGGCGTACGGGTGGTCCTCTGTGAGGTCCAGCCAACGGATCGCGTCGGGTGCCTCGACCGGGGACAGCCACACCGTCAACCGCCGCGGCACCAGTCGCGCGGACGGCGCCCAACGGGCCCGGGCCGCGAGCAGTTCGTCCAGTTCCGCGCAGAGACCGAAGAACCCCAACGCGTCGCAGACGATCGCATCGACGGGCTCGCCGATGTCCAGCGACGCCGAATGGCCGGTGACGACCTCGATGACGTCCCCGAACCCGCCGGCCCGGGTGATCCGGCGGGCCAGCCACGCCACGTCCGGGTTCACCTCCACCGCGATGACCCGTTTCGCCCCGGCCTGCGCGGCGAACACGGCGAGGATGCCGGAGCCCGTGCCGAGGTCCACCACGGTGTCGCCGGGACGCACCGTCGCGTGGATCGCCACCCGGTACGCCTCCATCCGACGCGTGTCGCGCAGCAGCAGGTGGTGCGGCAGGAAGTCGGCACCGGGCACCGGTCACACCTCCCCGTCGCCGACGTGCGTCGCACCGGTGGCATCGAGCCAGCCCATCCCCATGTCGCGCGCGGTCAACAGCCGCGGTTCGCTCTGCAGCTCCCACAGCACGGCGAACGGGTCGGCGAAGAGGAACCGGGTCGGCGAGGTCTCGCGGAGCTCCAGCCCCATGCGCCCGACCTCGGCGAGCACCCGCGCGTACTCACCGGGGGAGAGGAAGAGGCCCACGTGGGTGGGCCTGCCCAGCTCGCTTCCGACGTCCAGGGCCAGCGCCAGTTCGTCGCGGGTGAGCACCACCATTTTGATGTCCAGCCCGAGCGCCGCCGCCTCCTCCCAACCGGTTGCGGGATCGAGGGAACGCCAGGAGCTGCCGTCGTGAATCTCCCGGACCAGGACGCCCATGCCGAAGCACCGCCGGTAGAACGCCTCGGCCGCTGCCAGGTCGGACACGGTCAGCCCGATGTGGGACGCGCGGTAGGCCATCTCAGGTCCGTCCGTTCGGTCGGGTCGTGACGTCGGGAATGTCGGGGACGTCGGGGACGTGGAGGCGATCGAGTGGCGGGGGAAGGTCGGGTGGTGGGGCGAGGGCGGTGAGGGCGCGTTCGTGGGTGGCGGTGGCGAAGCTGTCGTCGGTGGCCAGGTGCGCCAGTGAGAACGGAGTGGTGAGCTTGGCCTTCGGCCGGTCGAGGGCGATGCCGAGCAACTCGTCGTGCGGACCGAGCTCCGCCGGCCCGCGCCCCTCCGCGATCCCGCGACGGGCGGTGGTGAGCAGGTCCCGGGCCGGCCCGGCCGACAGGGCCGCCGCCCGGTCGAGGGCTTCGACGGCAGCCTCGGCGTCACCCGACTGGTAGTGCAGGTGCGCGAGTTGACCGTACGCACGGGCCTCTCCCCGGGTGTGACCCAGTCCGTGCATCAGTTCCAGGACGGTGCGCTCCCAGCCGATCGCCGCGGGATGGTCGCCCGACCGGCACGCCAGGTAGGCACAGGCGCGGGCGATGATGTCCATGTGGAAGGTGTCGCGGAAGCGGCGCGCCACGGCGAGCGAGGCGGTGGCGCGACGGAGGGCGCCCTCGACGTCACCCGTGCGCAGCAGCAGCCAACTCTCGCGGTAGAGATAGGACTTGGTGAACGAGCCGCCGGTCAGCGAGTTGCTCCAGCCGGCCAGGCTCCGCCACGTGTCGAGCGCCGCCGCGTACTCTCCGCGGGCCTCCAGCAGTACGCTGAGGTTGTTGACGAGGTTGATCCGCAGGTTGACGGACTGGGCGTCGCCGAGGGGCGACACGTCGGTGATGGCGCTGCGGACCAGGTGTTCGGCGTGGCCGTACCGGCCCTCCCGCCAGGCGACCATCGCCATTCCGTTGCGCAACCACCCCGATTCCAACAGGGCGGGAGCCGAGGACAGGCCGTCCAGGTGGCCGAGCCCCCTGCTGAACCACTGCGTGCCCAGGGGCATGCGGTCGCGCCGCTTGGCGGCGAGGAGGCCCTGGTAGTAGCAGATCTGTGCCAGCACCTCGGGGGTCTCGCCCTCCGCGTGGGCGGCGTCGAAGACGGATCCGGCGACCTCGTGGTTGTCGAGGTAGGCGTGGGTGAGTCCGGTGAAGAGCAGCGCGGGCAGGCGTCCGCCCCGAGGAGCGCCCGGGGCCAGCGCGATCCTCGCGCACAGCAGCATCAACTCGTAGTTGAGCGTGAGCCCGTACGAACGCTGCACGAGGCGGAGGGCGCGACGGGTCGCGGCTCCGGTATCGCCCGCGCCGGCCTCCAGCCGGGCGCGGAGCAGCTCGTGGCCCTCGTCGTCCCGCCCGGGAGGGGTCCCGGGGGCGGACGTACCGAGCCCCGCGACGAGTTCGGCGCACGCGCGCCGGTGCTCCTCGGCACCGAGTCGGTCGTGGACGGCCCTGCGGACGGCGGGCGCGAGGCTGAGCGCGGCCAGGTGCGCGGGCAGCGGCCCGCCGAGCGTCGCGGCGAGCTCGGGATCGCCCAGCAGCACCGCGCGGACCAATCCGCGCCACTCGTCGGCGCCCGCCCCGGCGACGACGGCTCCGATGTCGATCCCCTCGACGCCTTCGAGGGCTTCGACCCCGGCGGCTTCGCCCTCGACCGTTCGGACTTCGACCGATCGGACCTCGATCGCGCCGACGCCGGCGAAGAACCTGTCCAGCACCCTGCCCAGTTCGGCCTCCGCGTCCGTCCACTCCGCGAGCGGGGGACCGGTGAGCGCGGGTACCGCCCACCGGGGCCGGGCGCCGTCGTCCACACCGGTCACCATGACGAGGACGGGCCCCGGGCCCCGCGACACCCGACAGAGGTGCAGCAGGCACGCGAGGGTGTACCGGTCGACGAGTTCCGCGTTCTCCACCAGTACGAGGGGAGCCCCGGTCCGCTCCCGCCGCAGACCCGCGAAGCCGAGGCCGAGAACCCCGGCCGCGGCGCTGACCAGCCGGAAGAGCCGCTCGGAGTCGCGGTGGAGCCGTCGTTTCGTACCGCCGAGGGCGATCCTCGTCAACGGCGGCGCCGCGACGTACTCCGGCCGTCCCTCCCGCAGTTCGGGCAGCAGGAAGGCGAGTTCGCCGGCCCATGCGGTCAGCGGGCCGCCGTTCTCCCGTTCGGCCCGGCTCAGCAGGGACCGGAGGAGGTCCCGGACCGGCCCGAACGCGGTCGGGGCGCCCGTGGCCACGCGGGGGACGAGGAGGGGATGGCCGTGCCGATCGGCCCAGCCGCGGAGCCGTTCGACGGCGCGGAGCGCACCGGTGCCGATCGGCGCGCGCAACCGTACGACGACGGGGCCCGCGGCGGCCCGCCGTACCGCGTCCCGCAGGGTTTCCCCGACCGGGTCCGGGAGTCGCTCAGTCGCCATGGTCCCCACCTCTCGTCCACAGGGTCCGCAGCTCGGTGCAGTACGCCCCACCGCCGTCGGCGTCGTCGCGCAGCCACAGTTGCTCCGGGCCCGGCACCATTTCGCTCAGCACCGCACCGCCCGCCCGGCGCAGGGCCGAGGCGAGGAACTCCACCGACAGCGCGGCGGCCAGGTTGACGCAGTACGGCTTGATCTCGCCGGGTATCCGGGCGAAGACGAAGTCGGGTATTCCGCGGGCGCGTTGCCGCTCGCGGATCCGGCGGAACTGCTCGAACCCGGCGTCCTCGAACCCGCCGCCCCGGCCGCCGGCCTCCGCCCCGCACAGCCAGTCGTCCGCCGTCACGTCCCACTCGGCGCGGAGCATGACCACGTCCCCGACCGAGACCCGCGGCCGGTCCGGTGTGCCCGGCGGGGTCGGTGCGGGCAGCAGCACGCGGGGTGCGGCGAACGCCCACAGGTGCGCCTTGTCGTCGTGGTGGTGGAAGAAGCGCAGCCGCGTCCCGTCGGCCGCCTCCAACCACACCCGTTCCCCCGAGCCGCGAACGAGGAGGTCCGTGAGGGGGATGGTGCGCCCGGCGCGCCCGACCGGGGCCCGTGCCTCGACGAACGTCCCGGCGAAGCCCTGGTTGATAAGGCCCTTGTGGGGGCGGTCCGGGACGATGACGGCCAGTTCCGGGTACCCGTTCCCGGCGAACAGTTCCGCCGTGTCGGCGAGCACCCGGTCGGCCCGGGGGTGGAAGTGGATCTGGGAACCCCACGGCATGACGTTCTCGCCGACCTCGCCCATCACCCACAGCGCGCGGCCGGCGGCCAACTCCTCGGGCCCCGTCGCGGCGGCGAAGAGGTCCACGGCGGCGTGCGCCGCCGGAACGGGTCCCGGCACGAGCTCCGCGAGGGCGGTGAGGTCCTCGGGGCGGAGGTCGGCGACACCCCCGCGGGTCCGGTCGGCGACCAGCCGCTGCCAGCGGAGCTCGAACGCGCGCACCTCGCCGTCGGACACCGCATCGGATCCTTCGCCGCGCATCGACGTCATGACCCGGGCCAGCCGGGTGAAGGGAATCCGCTGCCCGTCGGAGGCCAGCGACCGGTAGGCGCGCACCGCCAGTGACCGGTACTGCCGACGCAGGAGCGTCCCGTACGCGGTGCACAGGTCCAGCGGCGCCCGTAGACGGTGCTCGACGTGCTCGGCGAGGTCCCCGCCGATGGTGAGGTCCTCGACGGGCCCCCGGCACTCCTCGTAGAACAGGACGCGGTCGCCGTAGGCCCGTCCGGCGTTGTGCCGCGCGGGGCCGTGCGTCGTCCCGGTGAAGAAGGCCTCGGCCTCGGCGAGGACGTCCGCCCGCCCGGAGCCGCCGGCGGCCGCGAAGCGCGCCCGCAGCCGGTCCAGGTCGTCCAGTACGCGCAGCCAGTGGCCCCGACGGGAACAGTCGGCGGGCAGCGCGTCCACCTGTTCGCGCAACGCGGCGAGGGGGTGGAAGACCGTCACGGGGACGCGCAGGGCCAGGTGGAGCACGCCGATCCGGGCCAGCCGTTCCGCGACCGCCTGCGCGTCCGGCACGGACCGGTCCAGCGAGGCGGCGATGTCGACCGTCCGGCGTTCGCCGTCGACGGCGTCGAGGAACCGCCGCTGCCACGGGGTCAGCACGGACGCCGTGCCCAGCAGGTCGATCGCCACGTCGTTCGCCCGTACGTCGGCCAACGCGCTCCGGACGGGCACCAGGTAGGGGCGGACGGTCGGATCCGCGCCGATCAGCGCGGCGAGGACGGCGACGGCCCAGTAGCCGACGAACACCGCGCGTTCCGTCGGGGCGCCGCCGGACGCGGATCGCATCCGCAGGCCGGAGGCCGCCCGGTCGACCGTGGCGATGTTCACCAGGCCCAGCAGACTGCTCACATGGGTCTTCCCGGCCATGCGCTGGAGGTAGGCCACGAGCTTCGCCTCGGTGTGCCGGGTTCGACTGTCGCGCCGGTCGAGCGACCAGGTGCGGACGTACCGGTCCAGGGCGGTCGGCGCGAACGCGGGGTTCGTTGTGATCAGTGCCTCGCGGAACACCGGATCCAGCGCCGCTATGTCCCGCAACACGGCCCGACCGGAGTTCAGTTCGGTTCGGTGGCGGGCTGCGGCGTCGGCCAGCAGCATGGCGCGCCGGGCGATCCCGGCGTTCCAGTCGGCGGCTGCCTTGGCCGCGCCGAGCAGCTCCGCCGGCTCCTCGGGAACGGGCCGGTCGGCCGTCAGCAGCCTGCGGACCTTGCGGGCGGCGGAGCGCAGCGCGGGGTCGCCCTGCTCGCGCACGGCGGCGAACAGCCCCTCGCGCAGCACGGCGAGTTGCTCGGCGGCGAAGTGGACGTCGTCCAGGGCCGCGACCGTGTCCGGAGACCGCAGGCACGCGAACCGGTCGAACGGCAGACCGGCCTGGTAGAGCAACGCGTGCCCGAAGAGGAGCCAGGGGGCGGCTCCGGCGTCCGTGCTGCCGGGCCGCCCCCTGCCCCCTAGTGGTCGTCCGACACGTTCTCCACTACCAGACGACAGCACTGGCGATGATGCCCTCGAAGCCGACGCGCAGCGGTCCGTGGCTCACGTCCGGACCCGGTGCGTCACCTCCCCGCAGTCGCGCCTGTATCTCCTCGTCGATGCTGACGGCGGCCAACTCGCTGCCGTTTACGTCGACATCCGTCTCGTACAGGACGTGCAGCAGACCCGGGTCCACCCCGTCGCCGGCGGTGGTCGCCGAACCCACCGGTACGGCGACGTTGAACCGGGTCCAGTCCTTGACCCTGAACTGCTCCAACAGGCGCACCTGTTCGGGTACGAGGTCCACCTCGACCCCGATGAGTTCCGCCCTCTCCCTGTTCTCCGCCACTCTCGGTTCCTGCCTCTCGTGATCGACCTTGTCCGTGATCGGCCTTGCCCGCGGTCGCGCCGGCGCTCCGTGCGCGTGCGCGTACCGCTGTTCGTGCCGTGCCCGTGCCAGGGGCGGGGTACCGCGGCGGCATCACCTCCCCGGTCGGTGCGAAGCCGGTGCGGGTCCGCCCGCGGCGGGTCGCAGCGCCGTGGCCGTGGCCACGACCAGCCGGCCCAGTTCGCCGAGCCGTGCCGCGACGCCGGGGTCGACGATCCGCTCGTCGGACAGCGTCCGTGTGCCGTGACACACCGGCACCTGGAGGGGCACCACCAGGGCCTGCAGCGCGTGGGCGATCTGGACGAGGGCGCCGGCGGCCTGCACGGGTGCGCTGGCCCCGTCGCCCACGGCGGCCACCCCGACGACCTTCCCGGCCAGCAGCGGCGGCCGGTCCTGGCGGAGCGCGTCGATGTGATCGAGCAGGTTCTTGACCGGTGCGCTCACGGAGCCGTGGTAGGCGGGAGTGCACCAGAGGAAGGCGTCCGCGGCGCGGACGGCCTTGAGGAACCGTTCCGTGGCCGGGTCCGGCGGCGCCCCGGGCGTGTGGAAGGGCAGCGGCTCCTCGTCCACGGCCCACAAGCCGGTACGGGCGCCGGCGGCGCGCGCCCCGGCCAGCGCCCC
The DNA here is from genome assembly GCF_042887545.1 of Streptomyces sp. NPDC057939. Lineage (NCBI taxonomy): Bacteria > Bacillati > Actinomycetota > Actinomycetes > Kitasatosporales > Streptomycetaceae > Streptomyces > Streptomyces sp. NPDC057939. The sequence continues at coordinate 355,080 of NZ_JBHVPG010000002.1, read as the reverse complement.
CTCCAGCACCAGCCGACTGCGCGACCGCGGCCGGGTGCTGCCGCCCAGACCGAGCACCCACATCCCGTCGCCCCCACCGGTCACCGCGGTTCCCCCGCGCCCAGCAGACGCAGGCAGTTGCCGCCGAGGATCCCCTCCAGCGCGCCCGCGGGAATGTCCTCGCGCGCGAGCACGGCCTTCACCGAGCCCGTCATGCTGTGGTCGGCGTGCGGGAAGTCCGTCGAGAACAGCAGGACGTCGGCGCCCACCCGCTCGATCACCGTGGCGACGAAGGGGTCCTGTGCCTCGCAGGAGACGAAGCACTGACGCCGGAAGTACTCCGAGGGCGGCATCGTCAACCACGGCACCTCCCAGCCCAGTTCCCGATGGTGCGCGTCCATCCGGTCCAGCCAGTACGGGAGCCAGCCGCAGCCGGCTTCCATGAAACCGACCCGCAACCGGGGGAAGTTCGCCAGGACGCCGCCGAGGACGAAGGAGGTCACCGCCAGCATCTGCTCGACGGGGTGCGAGACGAGGTGGGAACAGATTCCGCTCTCGAACCGGTCGACACCCGCCGTCGCGCCCGGTGCGAAGCCGGTGCCCTCGTGCACGACGACCGCGAGGCCGCGCCGCTCGATCTCCCGCCACACCGGGTAGTTGTAGCGGTCGTCGAGAGTGCGACCGAGCACCGGATTGGGGCCCATGAGAACGGCGCGGAAGCCCGACTCGTGCGCCCGCCGGACCACGTCCACCGCCATGGCGGCGTCCTGCCGAGGCACGACGGCCACCGGCACCAGCCGACCGGCCGCCCGCGCGCAGTGGTCCCGGATCCAGTCGTTGTACGCCATCGCCATGGCGGTGGCGAGTTCGGGATCCCGCACGGCACCGACCGCGAGCCCCTGGCTGGGGAGCAGTACGGCCGTGTCGATCCCCTCGTGGTCCATCCGCCGGACGCGGGCGGACACGTCCTGGCTCCGGGTGACGTCGGCCCGGTACTCGGCGAGTCCGGCCTCCGACATCACCCGGCGCGGCGCCCGACCACGCCCCTCGGGCACCGGCAGGAGCCTCGACTCGACCATGAGGCGATCCATGCCCCAACTGTCCGAAGCCCGACGGGGAGCCTGCTTGCGCATGCTCGGGTCGATCCACTCCTCCCACATGTCCCAGGGTTCGACGACGTGGGCGTCAGCATCAATGACCACGGGGAGGAACTCACCGCCTAACGCAGGATCGCGATGTTGGGCACGTCCGGGAACACCTCGTGACCGGTGTGGACCTCGAAGTCGGCCTTCACCCCCGGTAGACCGTTCAGCTTGTCGACGAACACCTCGTTGGCGTGCCAGATCTCCTCGGCGAGGAGCTCGGCCTCCGCGCCGAACACCTCGTTCTCCAAAGGCTCTTCCTGTTCGACCGGGCCCGCCACGAGGGCCTCGGCCACGACCGCCCCACCCGCCGCGGCGCGTACGTGCGCCTGCTGCTCGGGAGTGAGCGGTATGCGGATCACGGCAATTCGACTGCCCATTCCTGGCCCTTTCCTTCCACCGCCCGAACGATGCGCCGCGATCGGTGCGAGAGCGCCGGGTCGAAGCGATGCGGAGCAGGAGGCGGGTTGCCCTGGTGATGGATCGAAACGGAGGGAGCGAACCGTCGTGAGGATCAGGAACGATCGGGATCGGGATCAGGATCGGGATCTTTGGCGCGGTGCGTATCCGGTACGTCGATCACGGATCCGCGGACGGCATTCCCCTTGGAGCGCTCCGACGAAGCGTAGGAAACCCCGCCGCCCCGGGGCAAGACGCGGAAACACGCCATGATCCGGGCCGCCGCCCGACCCCGCCGCACGGCCTCCGGGGATCGCGGCCGGGCCCGTGTTAGCTTCCGGGCATGGACCAGCGCGTCAGTCTGATCACCCTGGGCGTCACGGACCTCGGGCGTTCCAGGACGTTCTACGAAGCCCTCGGCTGGCGTGGCCAGGAGGTTGAGGAGACCGTCTTCTTCCAGGCCGGCGGCCTCGGGCTGGTCCTCTGGGGCCGGGACGCACTGGCACTGGACTGCGGACTCCCCGACGACGGGCGCGGCACGGGTTTCGCAGGCATCGTCCTCGCCCACAACCTGCGGTCCCGACAGGACGTGGACGCCCTCCTCGCCACAGCGCGACGGGCCGGGGCCACCGTCACCAAACCGGCGCGGGAAACCTCCTACGGAGGCTACGCGGGCTGCTTCGCCGACCCGGACGGTCACCTCTGGGAGATCGCCCACAACCCCGGCTTCCCCCTCGCCGACGACGGCGCCCTGACCATCCCGGACCTCGGCTCCCCGTAACACCGGGACGGGCGCCGAGGTGCCCGGCCGGCCGGCCGGCGTGCGCGAGCCCCGCGCCGTACCGGCCGGCCCGCGCCCGTCCCCGCCGACAGCGGTCACGGCATCACCGTCGAACGGCCGGCCCCCGTCGCGCGGGCCGGCCGCGAGGTGGCGGACCGGGCCCGCCACACCGACGACCGCCGGAGCGGACCGGCACCATCCGAAAACCGCCCTGGGGCCTGTCGTCGAACTCCCGTCCGGGCGACGACGGGACTTCGACGACAGGCCCCAGGGCGTGTTCCAGCAATCCCGCCTGGCCTGCGGCGCCCGGCGCCACTTCTGAAACACGCCCTAGTGCACGCTCCACGTGAACTTGCCGCCGCCCACCCAGTGGACCGCCTCGGGGTCGTCGAGGTCGTGGACCGTGACGCCGGCCTCCGCGGCGACCAGCAGCACGTCCGTCATCGAACTCGCCCTGCCGATGAACTCCCCGTCGACCTCGACGAGGCGGAAGGGCGGATTGCCGGGCTGCACCGCCAGGACGGTGACCCGGGCCGCGGAGATGTAAGGCGTCGAACTTTCGGTCATGCGGAGACGGTTCCACGTCCCGGGCGCCGGCGCGCGCGGCGACACGAACGGAAACCGCGTTCGTCGCCCCGGGAGCGCCGTCACGACCGCGGACCGGGCACGCCGGTCAGAGGCCGCCCCGCGAATCCTCGTGGAGACATCGCCGCGCGACACCCTAGAGTGCCGGACATGGGGGGCGACGTGGACGTGGACGTTGTGGTGGTCGGGGCGGGGCCGGTCGGGCTGACCGCCGCGTTGCTGCTCGCGCGGGCGGGTCTCGGTGTGGAGGTGCTGGAACGCCGGCCCGGGCCGGTCACCGAATCCCGGGCCACCGACCTGCACGCACGGACCCTGGAGGCCCTCACCCCGAGCGGGCTCGCCGGGCGGCTGCTCCCGCTGGGCCGGCGGGTGGACACCGTGGACATGTGGTCCGGGGGCCGCAGGCTGGGCGGTTTCGGGCTGGCCGGGCTGCCGTCGCCGTACCCGTACATCCTGACCGTCCCCCAGTGCGCGACCGAGGGCCTGCTCGGCGCGGAGGCCGAGCGCGAGGGGGTACGGATCCACCGCTCGGCGGCCGTCCGCACGGTCACCGAGGACGCGGGCGGCGTCACCCTGCGGGCGGACGGCGTCGGGCCGTTGCGGGCCCGCTGGGTCGTGGCGGCCGACGGGGCGTCGAGCACCTTGCGGACCCTGGCCGGTACGGCGTTCCGCGGCCGTACCCACGCCGGTACCTGGCAGCTCGCCGACCTGAGGGTGGAGGCCCCCTCCCTCGACCCGGAACGCGTCCACATGGTCGGCGGACCGCGCGGCCTGCTCGTCGTGCTGCCGATGCACCTCGACGGCTGGGTCCGCGTGGTGCTGCACCTCCCGCGCGGCCCCCGGCCGGGGACCGGCGACGGTCCCGGGGCGCTCGCGGCGGAGGCGGCGGCCCGCGGATGGACGGCGGCCGTCCGCGAATGCCGCTGGACGAGCGCCTTCCGCACCCAGCGGCGGCTCGCGGCACACCACGGCAGCCGCCGGGTGCTGCTGATCGGCGACGCCGCACACGTGTGCAGCCCGATCGGCGGCCAGGGGCTCAACCTCGGCCTGCGGGACGCCGTCACGCTCGCGGCCGCCCTGCCCGAGGTGACGGCCCTGCCGGGCGGGCCCGCGCCGCGGGCCGTCGACCCGCTCACCGCCTGGCGGCGCGCCCGTCGCGCCGAGGCCCTGCGCGTGCTCGCCCGGACCGATCTCGCCACCCGCGCCTGGACCCTGCGCGCGTCACCGGCCCGCGCCGTACGCGACACCGCGCTGCGCGGCGTCCTCGGCACCCCGGCCGGGCGCCGGCTGCTGGCCGAGGCCGTCGCGGGACCGAACCCGGGCCGCTCCTGACCCGGCCGACCCCGGGCGGCCGTCCCCGCGTGCGGCCAGGATCGTCGGGTAGGCGCCGGGCATGCCCCTCCCGATGATCGACGGCACGGCCTCCCTGTGGACGCACGGCTACGCCTGGCTGCCCGACCTGCGCCGGCGCAGGAGCTCCGACGGCGGCGCCGTGCGCACGCGGGTGTTCGGGCGGCGCGCGATCGTCCTGCACGGCCCCGCCGACGTCGCCTTCTTCTACGACGAGCGGCACGTACTGCGCCACGACGCGTTGCCGGGCCCGGTGCTCGACGCCCTCTTCGGCCGCGGCGCCGTCCATACCCTGGACGGTGACGCGCACCGGGTGCGCAAGGCGATGTTCGTGTCCCTGCTCACCTCGCACGAGGGCGTCGCCGCGCTGGTGGACCGTATCGGGACGCACTGGCACGAGGCGTTCACGCGGGCCCGCGGCCGGGAGGTCGTGCTCTTCGACCAGGTCGCCACGGTGCTCGCCGAGGCGGTCTGCGACTGGGTGGGGCTGCCGGTGACCCAGGACGCCGCCCGCGAGATCGCCGAGGACTGCGTGGCCATGGTCGACGGCTTCGCGACGCCCGGGCCACGTCACTGGAAGGCCCGCCGTGCCCGGGCCCGACAGGAACAGGGCCTGGCGCACGCCGTGACCGACGTACGGGCCGGCCACGCGCACCCCGGTGTGCTCACCGTCCCGGGCGGCGGCGTGCCGTCCCGGTCGGTCCTGGAAACGGTGGCCCACCACCTCGACGCCGACGGCGTCCCCCTCGACCCGCACACCGCCGCGGTGGAACTGCTCAACATCATCCGGCCGACCGTCGCCATCGCCTGGTTCGCCGCCTTCGCCGCGCACGCCCTGCGGCGCGACCCCGAGCTGCGCGCGGGACTGCGTACGGGGGACTGGGCGTACGCCCGGGCCTTCGCCCACGAGGTCCGGCGGTTCTACCCGTTCGTCCCCTTCGTGGGCGGGGTCGCCGCCCACGACCTCGAACACCGGGGCCGGGCCGTGCCCGCGGGCACCCTGGTCCTCCTCGACGTCTACGGCCAGCACCACGACCCCGACCTGTTCGACCGGCCCCACCGCTTCGACCCCACCCGCTTCCTGGGTCGGGAACCGGACGGCGACCTACTGATCCCGCAGGGCGGGGGAGACGTCCGTACGGGGCACCGTTGTCCCGGCGAGGACATCGTCGTCGGCGTCCTGACGGCCCTGGCCACGGCACTCGCCCGGCTGGAGCACACGTCCCCCCGACAGGACGTGACGATCCCGCTGAACCGGATACCCACCCGGCCGCGCAGCGGAATTGTCCTGAGGCCCTCGTGGCCGACGCGCTGAGGACGCTCCGGACCCGGACCGACAACCCCCGGGCCCCCCGCCCCAGGGTCAGGCGGCCGCGACCGTCAGGCGGGCGCTGACCGTCTTGCCCCCGGCCGCGGTCGGGTGGACGGTCACCTCGCGGGCGAGGTGTCGGATCAGGATCCAACCCCAACCGCCGGTGCCCTCGACGTGCGGTGCCCGGGTGACGGGATGCTCCGGACTGCCGTCCGTGACGTCGATGTCGAGGCGTTCCCCGTGCAGGGCCAGATCGAGGGTGCAGGGTCCGGCGGTGTGCCGGACCGCGTTGGTGACGAGCTCGGTCACGATCAGCAGGGCGGCGTCCTCCGCCGGTGGGGACACCGTCCCGGGGTGATCGGAGCGGTCGGCCGCCTCGTGCAGGAACCGGGACGTCGCCGCGCGCGCCCGGTTGGCGGCGGCGTGGTCACCCGCCAGGTCGAGGTGCAACCGGGGGTGCTGCAGGAGTGCAGGAGTCATCGGTGGTCTCCCGGTCGCGGCTCTACAGGGCTGTCACAAGAACCCCCTTCCCGGGAGCGGCGGCCTCATTCCCCGTCGCCCTTCCTTCGTCCTGTTATTTCTCCCTCCCGTCTCTCCCGCTCTCCCGCCCTTCCGGTCAGGGCGCGACGACGCGCAGCCGGGAGACGTCCGCGTCGACGGCGCCGCGTACGTGGCCCCCCGGAGCGGCAGCGGTCCGACGCAGGAACGCGACGGTCTCGGCGGTGATGACCTCGCCGGGCAGCACGTTGGGGATGCCGGGCGGGTACGCGGCGAGCGTGTCGGCGCTGACCATGTCGACCGCCGCCGCCGCGGGCACCACCCGGGAGGGGCTGAGGAACGCCTCGCGGGCCGTGAGCCGTGCGGGGCCCGGCAGGGGCGGGCTCAGCGGTTCACGCGCGGGGACGTCGGAGCAGGTGAGCGGGGACGGCAGGCGGTGCAGGGCGTCGACGAAGCGGTCGGTGTCCGGCTCGGAGCCGGCCCCGATCACGGCGACGAGCGCGGAGTCCGTGGCGACCTCGACCATGATCCGGTGGTCCCGGGACAGCGACAGGCGGGCCTCGTGCCCCGTGATTCCGCCGACCCGGGTGTCGACGGCGATCCGCAGCGGATCGGCCCCGACGACGTCCGGGAAGGCGTGGAAGCGGTCGCCGACGACCCCGAAGCGGCCCCGGGCCCGGACGGCGCCGCGCACCGAGTCCGCCGCCTCGATCGAGCCGGTGATCCGGTCCCGGCCCGAGACCAGGGCGCGGCGGGCGAGGTCCAGGGAGGCGGTGAGGAGGGCGCTCGCGCTCGTCGACTGCACCAGCCGGAAGCACCGCTCCACGAGCGGTTCGAGCCGGTCGGCGAACGGACCCTCGGCCAGGTGCAGCATCGCCGACTGCGTCAGGCTGCCTGCGAGCTTGTGCGTGCTGGAGGTCACCAGGTCCGCGCCGAGCGCGAGGGCGCCCTCGGGCAGTGCGGGGTGGAAGCCGAAGTGGGAGCCCCACGCCTCGTCGACGATCAGGGGGACCCCGGCGGCGTGGGCCGCGTCGGCGATGCCCCGTACGTCGGCGACGGCCCCGAAGTAGCTCGGGGAGACGACGTACACGGCGGCCGCGTCCGGTGCCCGCCGGAGCGCCTGCGCCACGTCGTCCGCCGTCACACCGTGGGCGATGCCCTGCACGGGGTCGACGGAGGGCTGCACGAAGACCGCGTCCAGTCCGGACAGCACCAACCCGTCGACGACGCTGGAGTGCACGCTGCGCTGCACCACCAGCGTCCGCCCGAGGGCGGGAGCGACCATCGAGGCGATCTGGTTGCCCTGGGAGGCGCCGTTCGTCAGGAACCACGTGCGCCGCGCCCCCCAGGCGCGGGCGGCCAGGGCCAGCGCCTGCTCCAGGGGGCTGTCCGGGCCGACGTCGAGCCCGTCCAACAGCGGAGGGAAGTCCAGGGCGGTGACCCCGGCACCGAACCGGTCCGAGAGTGTCGAACCGGGGGCGGCGGCGTGTCCGGGCACGTTCAACCGCAACCAGTCCCGGCCCGAGTGGGCCACGAGGGCCTCGGCGTACGGGGCGCACGACTGGTCGGCGGCGTACGGGGCGGCGGGACGGATCGGGGGGAGCGGGGCGGTTCGCGTGTTCACTCCCGGAGCGTGACACCTCCCCGGTCATCGAGGAACGGTGGTGTTTTCTGCAACCCTCCATACCCTGTCTATATGCTCGACGTCCGTCACCTCCAGGTCCTCCGCTCGATCGCACAGGAGGGTTCGCTCGCCGGCGCCGGCCGTGCGCTGCACTACAGCCAGCCCACGATCACCCACCACCTGGCGGCGCTGGAGTCGCATTTCGACGCCCGCCTCGTCCGACGCGGACCGCGCGGCGCCACCCTCACCGAACTCGGCGAGGCCTTGTTGCCGCACGCCGAGGCCGTGCTGGATCGCCTGCGCCACGCCGAGGCGGAGGTCCGCGAACTCGCCGAGCGCGGCACGCGCACCCTGCACATCGGCACCTTCCCCACCGCGGGCGCCCTCCTGCTGGCCCCCGCCGTCAAACGCCTCCACCAACAGGGCGTCCACATCTCCCTCACCGAGGGCGAACTGCCCCTGCTGCTGCGGGGGCTGCGGGCCCGGGAGCTCCAGGCGGCCCTCGTCTTCTCCCAACCCGGCGACCGCCTGGACCTGGACGACGCGTTCGAACCGCACCCCCTGCTGGTCGACCCGCTCCTCCTGGTCATGCCGCGGGACCACCCGTGCGCCGCCCTGGACCGGGTCCCGCTGATCGAGCTGCGCGACACCGCCTGGGTGGGGGCCGCCGACCCGCACGACCCGTGCGACCGGGTCCTGTCCTGGGCCTGCGCCCAGCAGGGGTTCGAGCCCGTCCACGCGATGCGCACCGACGACTACGCCGTCGTGCAGGGCCTCGTGGCCGCCGGTACGGGCGTCGCCCTCGTTCCCCGACTCGCCCTCGGAGCGCCGCACCCCGATCTGGTGGTGCGCCCCCCGGCCGGCCCCGACCTCGCGCGGGAGATCAGCGTCGTCGTACTCCGTTCGACCGCGGCCGGCAGCGCCCGGGAAGTGGTGGCGGCACTGCTGGAACAGGCCGCGCTGGTCAAGGACCGCTGGGCCGCCGCCGGCCGATGACCTGGGGCCTGTCGGCGGAGTCCCGCTGTCGCCCGGAGGGCGGCCTCACGGCGTCCTCGCGGACGCCCGTCAATGGGAGGGCTCCGCGCCCGCCCGCCGGTTGAACGGGAGCCGGCCCAGCACGACCGCCATGCCGCAGGTGTTGCTGAGGGCGGAGAAGACCAGTCCGCCCGCGACGCCCGCGGACAGCAACTGGAACGCCGGGTGCGCGACGAGACCGAGGACCAGACCGAGCAGGACCAGCGCGCCCGCCGCGAAGCGGACCTGGCGCTCCATGGCCCAGACGGCCCGCGGCCCGCCGGCGGGGTGGTCGAGACGGTGGCCGCCGGCCGCCCAGGCCGCGGTGCCGCCGGTGAGGACGGAGGCGTCGAGACCCTGGGAGGCCAGGACGGCGACGGCGTTCTCCGCACGCGCTCCGGAGGCACACACCACCAGCAGCGGTTTGCGGGCGGACGCCCGCCGGAGGTCCGGGAGGGACCGCGCGAGACGGTCGAGGGGCACGTTGACGGCGTCGGGCAGGTGACCCGACGCGAACTCGCCGGGGGTACGGACGTCCACGACGGTCAGCTCGTGGAGGCGGGGGAGCGCCTCGGGAACACTCAGGGCGGCGGTCACACTCATGGCGGATCGTGATCCTCGGCAGGGGGAGGGCGTGCGCGGCGGACGGCGGCACGTGCCGGGGATCCTAGGCTCGGGGGCGTCCCCGTGGCGGTCGCCGGGGCCGACCGCCACACACTCGCCACGTTCCCGCAACAAGCGACGCGGTCCGGGGCCGGAAGCGGGCCGCCGGTGCGTCGGCGTGACCCGCGGACGGCCCTCGACCCGCTCCCGCGGACCTCACCGGCCGCCGGGGGAGGTCAGGGTCCGCAGTCGGGCGCGCGCGACGGCCAGCCGGACGCGCAGCTGCGCCACCGGAGTGGGCGGCAGGCCGCGGGAGGTGCCGCGCGCGTAGTACCGCTCGACGTAGAACTGGCCGGCGCTCAGCACGGTGGTGACCGCGATGTACCAGAGTGTGGCCACCATCAGCAGTGGGATGACCTGGTAGTTCTGGTTGTAGGTCAACTGCACCGAGTACAGCAGGTCGTGAACCGCCAGCACGCTGACGATGCTGGTGCCCTTGAGCGTGCCGATCAGCATGTTCCCGGCGGTCGGCACGATCGAGCGCATCGCCTGCGGGACGACGATCCGGCGCAGGGTGCGGAACCTGCTCAACCCGAGGGCCTGAGCGGCCTCGGTCTGACCGGAGTCCACGGACAGGATGCCGCCGCGCACCACCTCGCAGGCGTAGGCGCTCTCGTGCAGGGTCAGACCGATGACGGCGGTGAGGGTCGGGCCGAGCAGGTTCACCGTCTTGACCGTGAAGAACTCCGGGCCGTACGGAATGCCGAGGCCGAGCGTGGGATACAGGGCGCCGATGTTGAACCAGAACAGCAACTGCACCAGCAGGGGAGTGGACCGGAAGATCCACACGTAGCCCCAACTCAGCGTCCGCAGAACCGGGTTGGTGGACAGTCGCATCACGGCCAGGACGGTGCCGAGCAGGAAGCCGAGGACCATCACCGCGGTGGTCAGCCACAGGGTGAGCAGCAGCCCGTCGAGCACGGCCGCGGTGGTGAAGTGGCGTCCCACCACGTCCCATTGGAAGGCGTCGTTGCGGACCACGGACGTGAGCACCATCGCGAAGACCAGCAGGGCGAGGGCGGCCGACACGTGACGCCCGACGCGCCGGCGCGGAACGATCGGCGGTGACGCGGGGGCGTCGGAGGCGGGGGACGGGGTGGTCGACGGGGGAACGGTGGCGGTGGGCGTGGGCATCGCGGGGTTCTCCAAGTGAGGGATGCGCGGGCGGTCGTGGCCGCCCGGCGCCGCGCGCCGAGCGGCGCGGCAGGAATGCTCCGCGCGGGAGCGGGACCCATCCGGGCCGGGTCGATGCGTCGTCACGCTCACCGCGTCCCTCAACGCGGTGGGGATCGGCCCTCCCGTACGGGGGCGGCCGGTCCGTCGCCGGATCGTACGCGCCGACGGCGTGGCCGTGTCAACCACGGGCGTCCACCGGGGCGGGGCGTGTCCGGCATCCGGTCCGTTGCTTGACGAAGCGCATCGTGTACTGCTCAAGTAGTCACATGAATGCCCATCAGCGCCTTGTTTCGCGCGACTACATCGACTTCGGTCGGGTGTGGTCCGCGACCTGTCGCGCCTGATGCGGCAGCGGGCTGTCTGACCGGCCCTTCCCTCCTTCGGTGACCCCGTCGCGGGCCGATGTCCCCCTCCGCACCACCCGCCGCGCGGCATCCGCCCGCACCGGGACGCGGCGTCGTGGATCCGGACGTGCGCTGCCCCGCTCCCATCCCGCGACGTGCCGCGTCGTCCACGTCGCATTCCCCCGCACCGCTCCCTCCACCTTCATGTGACCTTGCGTCACATGTGTGTGCCATGAGGTCGGTTCGTGCTGTCCGCCCGCGATCCGCCACGCCCCGAAAGGCCATCCCATGCCCGTGGAATTCCTCGGCATCGCCGCCACCAACGACGGTTCCGAAACCACCGCCCGCTCCGGCGCCTCCTTCGACAAGGAGTACACGCTCCGGCTCGCCCGGGCGCACGAGGACCACGGCTGGGACCGGGTGCTGTTCGCCTACGGCTCCGGCTCCCCGGACCCCGCGCCGGCGGCCGCGTACGTCGCCGCCAGGCTGGACCGCCTCGGGATCCTGCTCGCCCACCGGCCCAACGTCTCGTACCCCACCTTCGCCGCCAAGACCTTCGCGACCCTCGACCGGATCAGCGAGGGCCGGCTCGCCGTGCACTTCATCACCGGCGGCAATGACCACGAGCAGGGCCGGGAGGGCGACACCCTCACCAAGGACGAGCGCTACGCCCGCACCCGTGAGTACATCCGGATCGTCAAGAAGATCTGGACCACCCACGAGCCCTTCGACCACGAGGGCGAGCACTACCGCTTCCACGACTTCGTCAGCGACGTCTTCCCCGTCCAACAGCCGCGCCCCGACGTATCGTTCGGCGGCTCCTCGCCCGCCGCGTACGCGGCGGGGGGTGCCGAGGCGGACGTCTACTGCCTGTGGGGCGAACCGCTGGCGGAAACCGCCCTGCAGATCGAGGCGGTGAAGGCCGCGGCGGCGGCCGCGGGCCGCACCGACGTGCCGCGCATCCAGGTGGCGTTCCGCCCGATCATCGCCCCGACCGAGGAACTGGCCTGGGAGAAGGCGCACCGCACGGTGGCCACCATCCGGCAGCGGCGCCGGGCGGGCGGCCCGGTGCGGCGGCACCAGGGAGGCGTCACGGAGGCCGCGGCACCCGAGAACACCGGATCGCAGCGCCTGATCGCCATCGCCGAGGCGGGCGAGCGCTACGACCGGGCCCTGTGGACCCCGACCGCCGCCGCCACCGGCGGCGCGGGCAACTCCAACGCCCTGGTCGGCACCCCGGAAACGGTAGCCCGGGCCCTCCTCGACTACCACGACCTCGGCGTCGACATCCTCTCCGCCCGCGGCTACGACCTCCTCGACGACGCCGTCGACTTCGGCCGGTACGTGATCCCCCTCGTCCGGGAGGAGGTCGCCAAGCGGGACGCCGCCCGGGCAGCCGCCCGCGCGGCCACGGATCCGACAACCGTCCCGCAGGAGCGCCTGACCGGGGTCGGCGGGTGACGAACCCACCACCCCGATCGCCCCCCACCGCCCCGCCACCGTCCGTCACCACGCCCCGCCATGGAAAGGCATGCCCGCCGTGAACCTCCCCGGGAACGGGATCCGCACCCGCCTGCGCACCACCGCCGCCCTCGCCCTGCTGCCCCTGTTGCCGTTGACCGCCTGCGGCTCCGGCGGCGGTACCCCTGCGCCGGCGGGCGCCGCGCAGGCCTCCCCGGCCCCGGCCGACGATCCGGTCGCCGACGTGACGACCGTCGAGACGATCGCCGCCCTGCTCCCCGCCGACGTCCGCAGGACGGGTAGCGTACGGATCGGCAGCTCCGTCGGCTCCCCGCCGTCGGCGTACTACCCGAACGGTCAGGACAAGCCGCCCGCCGGCCAGGACATCGACATCGCCAACGCGGTGGCCAAGGTCCTCGGGGTCAAGGCGGAACGGCAGGACGCCTCCTTCGAGACGATCCTGCCCGCCCTCGGCAGCGGGAAGTACGACCTCGGCACGGGCAACTTCGGCGTCACCGCGGAACGCCTGAAGACCATCGACTTCGTCACCTACATCAACGACGGCCAGGGCTTCGCCGTGAAGACCGGCAACACCACGCTGACCACACAGGTCAACGACCTCACCCAACTGTGCGGACTGACCATCGGCACCGGCGCGGGCACGACCTTCGAGAAGACCCTCACCGCACAGCAGGGCGTGTGCGCCGCGGCCGGCAAGAAGCCCTACGAGGTCAAGGTCTTCTCGGAGCCCGGGGCCGTGACCACCGCCCTCCAGCAGGGCCGGATCGACGTCGTCATGTCGACGATCAACGGCCTGCGCCACCAGGCCGCCCAGCCCGCCGCGCAGACCACCTTCCTCGGCGAGTACCACCGCCTCGACGTCGGCTTCGCCTTCAAGAAGGGATCCCCGCTGACCCCCGCCTTCCAGGCCGCCGTCAACGAGCTGGTCAAGAACGGCACGTACGCCCGGATCCTGAAGAAGTGGGGCACCACCGCCTCCGCGATCGAAGAGTCGCGGATCAACCCCGCCGAGCACACGTGAGCACCCCGGTCGCCGGCGCACCGACCGACGTCATGGTCGACGTGCGCGGCGTCCACAAGAGCTTCGGCACGCTGGAAGTGCTGCGCGGCGTGGACCTGCGGGTCCGGGCCGGCGAGGTCACCGTGGTCATCGGCCCCTCGGGCTCGGGCAAGTCCACGCTCCTGCGCACCATCAACCACCTGGAGAAGGTCGACCGCGGCCTGATCCACGTCGACGGCGAGCTCATCGGCTACCGCAGCGCCCGCGGCAAGCTGTACGAGCTGGGGGAGGCGGAGGTCCTCAAGCAGCGCACGCACATCGGTTTCGTCTTCCAGAACTTCAACCTCTTCCCGCACCTCACCGTGCTGGAGAACCTCGTCGAGGCCCCGGTCGGCGCGCTCCGCCGGCCGCGGGAGCGGGCGCGGGAGTCGGCGCGCCGGCTGCTGGAACGGGTCGGTCTCGCGGACAAGGGCGACGCCTACCCGCGGCAGCTGTCCGGTGGGCAACAGCAGCGGGTGGCCATCGCCCGGGCGCTCGCCCTCGAACCCAAGGTGCTGCTCTTCGACGAGCCGACCTCGGCCCTCGACCCGGAACTGGTCGGAGAGGTCCTCGACGTCATCACGGACCTGGCCGCAGCCGGAACCACCATGATCGTCGTCACCCACGAGATCGGCTTCGCCCGCGAGGTCGCCGACACCGTCGTGTTCATGGACGGCGGGGTCGTCGTGGAGCAGGGCCCGCCGTCCGCCGTCCTGGACGCGCCGCGGCAGGAACGTACCCGGGCGTTCCTCTCCAAGGTGCTCTGACCGGGAAGCCGGATTCGGCGGCGGGGCCCGGTCCGTCGGGCCCCGCTCGGGCGTTCGGAGCATCCCGGACCGCTCCGATCCGGTCAAGCTGCGTGGCCGTTCGATGAACGGAGCGCGGCAGCCGACGGGGCGGGGCGCAGGTCACGGGTGGTGTGGCCCCGGACCCTCGATCACGCGGGAGGTCGGCGCACCCCCTGTGAGCTGCCCGAACGACCATTCGGTGCCCGCTATCCGAACGGTGTGTCCGTAAAACGGTCATCGACATGCGCTGCGCCTTCGCATCGGACACTGTTGGCCAAGTCAGACCGCGATATTGCAAGCAAGTATCGCGTTCAACCTTGGAATCGAAAGTGAGTTGTGCTGTGCGTCGCATCACCACGGTCTCTGCCGCCGCCCTCCTGTGTCTCGTAGGAGCTTCCGGTGTGGCGGAGGCCCGCCCCGCGAGCCTGTACGCCCCGTCCGCGATGGTCTTCACCGTCGTCCAGGGCGACACCGACACGGACACCGCCTTACGCGCCTCCACCCTCAGCTGCGCCCCGACCGCCTCGGGCACGCACCCCGACCCCGTGGCCGCCTGCGGGGCCCTGAACGCCACCGGCGGTGCCTTCGACCGGCTGCTGGCCGCCCCGGACCCGGAGCGGGCGTGCCCCATGCACTACGACCCCGTCACCGTCACGGCGGACGGCGTCTGGCAGGGCAGTCGCGTCGCCTGGAAGCACACGTTCTCCAACGGCTGCGCCATGAACGCGACCCTGAACGGCAACGCCGTCTTCGCGTTCTGATCGGCAGCGGGGGGACGGGCGGCCGTGCGGACCGTTTTCCCTCCGGTTCCCTCCTGAACCCGTGACATGCGTCACGGACCGCGCGCCGGCCCGGCGGCCCTCGGGATGATCGTCGGCCCGGCGACATGTCGGCCTATGTCGCTATTTCGCGTGGACATGCCTCACTCCGCCAGAAACGGAATTGGTGGCTCCTGTTCAGCCTTCTCCAACGCGGCTGACGGGGGCCGGTTCTGGCGGTGCGACAGCTGCGTGCCCCGGCGACCGCCACCCGGGCATGCACGATCTTCCAGCCGATTCAAGCCGTGTCCCGGACCCCCTCCGCGGCTCCGGGGCCGTGGCTTGCCAGGCCACTGCCGGGCTTCTAAGAATGGCGACTCCTCCGGCGCCTTCGCGGTCCGGCGCCGGGAGCTTCGCGATCACCGAGTGAGGTCCCGCATGAAGAAGCACCGTAAGAAGAAGCACCATCGGAAGATAGCCGTCGCCGTCGGGGCGCTGGCCATCGTGGGCGTGCCCACCACGGCCATGGCGTGCCTGGACACCCAGGAGACCGGCCCCGTGCGGGTCGTCTCCTCCCAGCAGGACGCCCGCCCCTGGCAGACCGGCCCGGGCGCGCAGCAGCCCGTGCAGGCCCCGATCCCCTTCGAGGCCCCCGAGGCGGCACCGGCCGAGCCGGTCGCGCAGCCCGTCGTCGAGCCGCCCGCCGACCCGGCCCCCGAGAACCCGCTGCCCGCCGAGCAGGCGCCGCAGCAGCCGGTCCAGCAGCCGCAGCCCGTGCAGCCGCAGCCGGCGGAGCCGACCGGGACGCCCGAGGCCGGTGCCCCCGCCGATGCCCAGGCCCCCACCGGCGCCGCGGGCGAGGTCCTCGCGCTCGTCAACAAGGAGCGCGCCGCCGTCGGCTGTCCCGCGCTCACCGTCAACGAGAAGCTGACCAAGGCCGCACAGGACCACAGCGCCGACATGGCCGCCCACTCCAACATGTCCCACACCGGATCCGACGGTTCGGACCCGGGTCAGCGCATCACCCGCGCCGGATACCAGTGGAGCACCTACGGCGAGAACGTCGCCTACGGCTACGACACCGCCGCGAAGGTCATGGAGGGCTGGATGAACAGCCCGGGCCACAAGCGGAACATCCTCGACTGCTCCTTCAAGGAGATCGGGATCGGCCTCGCCCAGCCCGGCCAGTACTGGACCCAGAGCTTCGGCGCCGCGCGCTGACGCCCGACGCCGACGTACGGCGCGACGTGGGGGGCGGTCGGTATCCGGCCGTCCCGTCCGCGTACCCGCCCGGTCCGCGTACCCGCCCGGTCCGCGTGCCCGGACGTGCTCAGACCTTCGTTCCGGTGCGACGCCGGGGCGCACGCCCGGCGAGCGCGTGCAGCCGGGGATGGCGTGCGCGGCGCTCGCGCGAGTGCCGGTCCAGTTCCTCCATCAGGCGGGCCGAGCGCTTCTCCACGCCCAGTTCGTCCAGCACCCGGTCCGCGTCGGCCAGCAGGGATCCGTAGAGCTGCCACTCGTCGGGTCGCCGCGCGACCTGCTCCGGCAGCAGGGCGGCGAACCGCTCGCGGCTGCGGCGGGCGATGGCCAGCTCCTCGTTCAGCCGCTCCTCCGCCGCCTCCGCATTGGCGCTGACCTGGGCCGTCACGAGCTGGGCGAAGGACTCGACGGCGCCCGCCAGGTGCTCGTACACCTCCTGGAGCGCCACCGCCACCGCCGGCGGCAGCAGCGGCTCCGCGCCACGGGTCCGGGCCATGTCGGTCAGGGTCCGGCAGGACACGCGCAGTACCACCGCGCAAATCTCCAGCGTGTCGAGGCCGGTCCGCAACACGAGCCGGAAGAGAAGGCCCTCGCGGACGCGGGGATTCATCCGCAGACTGTCCTCGGCCTGCCGCAGCGCCGCGTCGACCTCGGCGACGTCGTTGTCGAGCCGGCGCGCCTCGTGCAGCCGGGCGGCGGCCGACTCCACGGTGGTGGCGTTCTCCGCCTCACCACCGATGTGCAGGAGCAGCGTGCGCATCCGGGTCGCGAGACCGGTGATGGCGGCGCTCGCCGGCTCCACCCACACGGGCGGGGCGACAAGGACGTTGAAGGCCAGGCCGACCGCCGCGCCGATCAGTGTTTCCAGGACCCGGTCCCAGGCGGTGTCCGCCACCCGGCTCACCCCGAGGACCAGCATGGCGCTGATCGCGACCTCGGGCACGAACTCGCCGGCCCGCACCAGCCGGCCCACCACGAGCGACGCCAGGATGACCAGGCCGAGGCTCCACCAGGTCAGACCGACCAGCGCGCTGAACGCGATGGCGACGAGGACCCCCGCCACCACCGAGTTGACCCGTCGGATACCCGTGGTGAGCGTCGTGTACAGGGTCACCTGCACGACGAGGAGGGCGGTCAGCGGCGCCGTCAACGGCGCGGGTTCACTGCTCAGCCGTAGCGCGACGGCATAGGAGACGACGGCGGCGGCCGTCGAGCGGAGCGCTTGGACGACCGCTGGTTCTCGGCGTACGACGTGCAGGAGCGAGGCAAGTGCGTGGGTCATGCCCGTGCGCCTGCCCGCGCCCGCCGCCGGAAACCGGTGACCGGCAGGTTTCGGGCTCCGGGGAGGTTTCAACCGCCCGGCGGCGAGCACGCGCCGGGTGAGGCAAGCGGACCCGAACGAGGAGGGAGCCGGCATGGCAGCCGACCGGCAGCACCAGGATCAGGAGCAGGACGTCGTGGCGTTGATCCTCAAGGACCACCGCCGGATGGAGGACCTGTTCCGGCGGATGCGGAGCGTGGAGTCGGACCGCGAGGACGCGCTGAAGAAGTTCTCGGCGCTGCTCATCGCGCACGGCGAGGCCGAGGAGACGAAGGTGTACGGCGCGCTGAAGCGCTTCAAGGACGTGGACAACGAGGAAGTCGAGCACGGCACCGAGGAGCACGAGGAGGGCAACGAGGCGCTCCTGGCCCTCCTGGAGGTCGACGAGGTGGGCTCCGAGGCATGGGACTCCAAGCTGGAGGACCTGGTCAAGGCCGTCTCCCACCACCTGGACGAGGAGGAGCGGACCATCCTCAACGGTGCCAGGGAGAACGTCCCCGACGAACGGCGGGCCGAGCTGGGAGCCGCCTTCCTGGAGGAACGCGCGCGCCGGCTGGCCGCGGACTGCGGCAGCGTCGAGAACGTCCGGGCCGTCGTGGGCAAGTGACCCGCGGGCGCCGCGGGCGCCCCGCGAACCGCCCTGCCCCCGCCCCCGCCGCACGGGCGGGGGCGGCGATCTCCGCAGGTCACAGCGGCCGCGGCAGCCCGATCAGCGGCGTGCGCACCGGGGTGGCCAGGCCGACGAAGAGCACCAGCTGACGGCCGCCCGGGTTGGTCTGCAGCGGGACGAGCTCCCAGTTGTTCGTCAACCACACGTTGCCCGACGGGTCGACCTGGACGCCGGTGTTGCGGACCAGCCCGTCGAATCCGTACCCGGCGGAAGCCGGTGAGATGGGCTGCCCGGTCCGGTGCCCCGGCGGACAGGCCTCCGTCCGCACCCCGCACAGTCGGGTCACCCGCTGCCCCGAGAAGTCGGCCACCCACACCGTGTCGGAGCCGTCCACGGCGATGCCCCAGGGCAGCAGCACACTGCCCGTCGTGTAGGACGCCGCCGGGGTCGAACCGTCGGGGGCGAGCATGAGCACCGAGGCTCCGTCCGCCGCGGGACCGCCGGCCGGGCCGGTCGAATCGGCCAGGTCCTGGGAGGTGTCGTCCTCGCACGGCACCCGGACGCCACCACTGTTCGACACCCACTGGTTGCCGCGGCTGTCGGAGGCGATCCCCATCGGCCGCCGCAGCCCGCCGCCGGTCACCATGCGCTCCAGGGTTCCCTCCGGACCGAACACGGCCACGCTGTCACTGCCGTTGCCCGTGACCCACGCCCGGCCGCGGCCGTCCAACGAAACACCGAACGGCTTCACCAGCTTGCCGTCCCCCACCGGAATGTTCTCGGCCTGCCCGGCCCGCCCCTGCGGGATCCGGGTGACGCTGCGGTTGCCGCAGTTCGCCACCCACACCGTGCCGTCCCGCCCGGTCGCCAGGCCCTGCGGCTGTAGGAAGTCGCCCTGCCGCCATCCCTGCGGCGGGGACAGCGCCCGCCCCCGCGGGTCGAACTGCGAGACGCTGCGGAACAGCGGGTCCGGGTCCAGCGGGCAACCCCGCCCCTGGAAACCGAAGTTCGCCGCCCACACGTCCCCGGACCGGTCGACCGCCACCCCGTACCCGGCCCCGTACAGGCCCCCGCCCGCATAGGGCGCCCCCGGGGCGTCCCGGCCGTCCGGTCGGATCCGGAGCAGCTGCCTGCCCCCGCACGCCGGGTCCCGGGGGTCCTCCCCGTAGACGTAGTTGTTCACCACCCAGGCGTCCCCCGCCCGGTCGAAGGCGATGTTCCCCGGACCGTCGAACTCCCGCCCGTTGCCCTCGTAGCGCAGGGCCAGGGTCCACGCCGTCGGCGCCGCGTCGAGCGCCGGCGCGTACACCGGGTGGCGCCGCGCCAGCGCGAACACCGCGTCCGGCCGGGTACCCGGCGCGCGGGCGATGTCCGCCACCGCCTGCAGGGTGTCCCTGGGGCGCTCGCCACCGGGCACCCGCGCCGCTTCGAACAGTTCCGCGCACCCCCGGGCCCGCGCCGTGCACGCGGCGAGCGCGTCGGCCAGGGAGTTGAAGGCGCGCAGCGTGGAGGTCTGCCCGCCGTTCGGCGGCGCCGCCAGGAAGGGGGAGACCCCGCCGGTGGTCACGTCCGCCAGGTTGTGCGCCACCGACGCGGCGTTGCGCGGCCCCGGCCAGGGCCCCGCGAAGCCCCCGTCCCGCGTGAACTGGGCCAGCGCGAACCCGGCCGCGACGGTGGTCCGCTCGGTGACGCCCAGTCGACGCTCCGGCCCGCCGGGGGCCCCGGTCAGCACGGCCGCGAACCGTACGGGGGGCGTCGTGCGCGTCCGGTCGTCCGCCCCGCCGTCCGCGGGTCGCGCGTCGGCCGTCAGGTACACCACGGCCCCCGGGTCGCGGGGCGGGGCGTACGTCACCCGGAACCGGCCCCGGTCGTCCGTACGGGCACCGCCCAAGCGGCGCGGCCGGTCACCGAAGCGGGTGCCCGCCTCGTACACCGTGACCGCGGCCCCCGGGACCGGACCGCTGCCGCCGCGCACCACTCCGTCCCGGGCGACCTCCCGCTTCCCCGGTCCGGGGTCGCCCGACGCGGGCGCGGGGCCGGTCGCCACGGTGATCGAGAGCAGGGCGGCCAGGAGGGCCGCCCGGTGATGTCCACGGCGCACGCGCATCCGCATGGTCCTTCCTTCGGGCTGGGGCAGGGTCCGCGCCAGCCTCACAGCACCGGCCGCGCCCCCGTCCGGTCCCGCCCCGCCGCGGGCACCTGATCCGCCCGTACGGACCAACCGCCGCCGGCGGGCGGACCGGGCGGGGTTCACGGTCCCGTCGAGCCACCGGCAGTGCGGACCGGCCGTCGGCGTCGCTCATCCAGGTGGCGCGGGCCGGCGGGGCGGACGAGGGTGCGGGACGGGGCGGGTCAGGCGTCCGTCGAGCACGACGTCCAGCCAGGTGTAGCAGTCGCCGGTCCACAGACCGACCTCCGCCCGGCACCCCGCGCAGGCGAGGTTCGGCCCGTCGGTCCCGGCCGGCCCGCAGCAGCCGGACCAGCGGCCGAGGATCCTCGTGGTCCCCACGAGGTCGCCCGGGCTCAACAGCAGGTCCACCCCCGGCTCGTGCCCCGCGCGCGACCTGCCGAAGGACTTGGGCGGTGGGCCCCACGCGGTCCGGCCCGGATCGGGGTCGCGGGCGAAGGTGCCCGGCGCCATCCTGGGCGGGCACGGGTCCACGGGGGAGTCGAGCGGCGTCCACACCTCGCCGTCGGCCGGCGGCGGCACCTCGCGGACCGGGGCGGACAGCCGGTGGCCGCACACGGCGCAGTCGAACACGATCACAGGGGCATCCTGCCGGGCCGGTCCGCCGACCTCCAACTCGTCGATGCCCTGCCGGAAGTGCCGCCCGCCCCGGTGGGCGCCGGCTCGGAGCGGGGCAGGGTCCGGGCGTTTTCGACAGCTGTCTGCCAGGGTGTGCGGATGACGTCCGAAGTCACCGCCGCGGGCTGGGCCGGGCACCAGGTCGCTTCGGTGCGCGACGACCCCGCCGGACGGTTGGCGTTGATGGAGCGCTGCTACCACGGCCCCTTCGGCAAGGCCCCGCGCCACCTGCCGTTCCGTCGGGCCGCGATGTCGTTCATGGGCTGGCAACTGCGGCGGGGCGTGCTGCGGCCCGCGTTCGCCGAGCGGCCCGGCAGCCCGTGGTGGCGCGCCGTGAACGAACGCATCCTGCGCGACGGCTGCGAGGCGGTGGGACTCAGCGGCGGGCTGCGCGGGCCCGCCTCGTCACCCACGGTCGAGCAGTGGCTCTCCTTCGCCGAGCACCCCACCGCCCGCGCCTGGTACCGGGCGCACAACGGGAGCGTCGTGGCCGCCTACCTGGAGAACCGGGACCTGGCGGAGGCGGAGAACGAGACCGAGCGGTTCTTCATGAACGTCGTGCTGTGCCGGGTGCTCTACGCCCACGCCCTCGTCGCGGCACCCCGGATCTCCCTCGGCCGGCTGCGTCCGCTCGCCGCGCTGCTCGGCGATCCGAGGCTGGGGATGACCGGGATCTTCCTGCAACTGTCCCGGGTGCTGCCCGACGAGTATCCGCTCCGCGACAGCGTCCGCTCCCACCTCGACAGGGAGATCGGATTCGGGCGCCTCCTCGACTTCGGGGTGATCGCTCCACGATTGCAGCAGCTGTACGAGTGGTCGGCTCGCGAACTCGCTCAGCCCGGTCTGCTCGACTGCGTGCGCGACGGAGCGCTGATCTACGCGTGGCCGTACGCGGACCGGTACGTCTGGCTGCCACCGCGGTCGTTCCTCATCCGGTTCGTCCGCCGGACCCTCCCGCCCGAGCGCACCGGCCCGCGAGGGCCGTAGGCCTTCCCGTCCCGGATCCTTCCCGTCCCGGATCCTGCCCGACCCGACCCACCGGCACCGCAGCGGAGATCCCTCCTCGGCGCGCCGCCCGAAGGCGGTTCCCGCGCCCTTCCGCGGGTGTTGCCGCCGGGCCAGAATCGGACGATGAGCCGTACGGTCGAGGCGTGGGTCACCTGGCGCGGGGAGTTCCTCGGGGTCACGCGGCCGTTCGCGGTGGACGTCCCGTGGTGGTCGGAGGTGGAGCCGGTCGTCGCGCACCTCCACGAGGCGCTCGGCGTACCGGTGTTCGTGCTGAGGCTGCTGGACGTGACCGGTGGGGACGGCGCCCGCGACGGGCACGTGGCGTACCACGTCGAAGCCCTGCGCCGGCCGCAGCCGGGCCGGCTTGAGCGGCGCCCGCCGGACGGCTCCGCGCCGTCGGCGCTGACGGGCGCCGACGAACTCAGGGCGCCCTGGGCCACCCCGGAGGGGCTGCGGGACCTGCTGGGCTGGGCGACCGGGGAGCTCACCGACGCCGGCCGGGCACCGACCGGGCCCGCCGAGCAGCGGCGGACGTGGAACCTGGCCGGGCTGTTCCGCTTCCCCACGGCCCGGGGCCCGGTCTGGCTGAAGGCCACCCCCGCGTTCGCCGCCGACGAGGCCGCGGTCATCGCCGCCTTCGCCCGGTACGACGCCGGGTTGGTGCCCCGGGTCGTGGCCGCCGCGGAACGGCGGATCCTGCTGGAGCACCTGCCCGGAGCGGACTGCCACGAGCCCGGTCCGGAAACCGTCACCGGCGCCGTGAGCCGTCTCGTCGCCGCCCAGGCCGCGTGGGCCCGCCGCACCCCGGACAGGCCCCTCTGGTTGCGGGACCGCCGCGGCAGCCTCCTCGCGGCGCGGATCGGTGAACTCCTCGACGGCGAAGCCGGCCGGGAGCTGTCCCGCGGCGAACGGGCGTCGACGAGGGAGCTCGTCGCCCGCTGGCCCCTGCTGGCCGAGTGCGGACTTCCGGACACCGTCGTGCACGGCGACTTCCACCCCGGGAACTGGCGCAGCGACGGCGGCCCGCCGGTCGTCGTCGACTTCGCCGACGCGCACTGGGGCAACCCGGTCCTGGACGGCCTACGGGCCTACGACTACCTGCCCGCGTCCGTCCGGCCCGTCGCCGTCCGGGCGTGGGCCGAGGCCTGGCAACGGCACCTGCCGGGCTGCCGGCCCCTACGGGCGCTCGCGCTCGCGGAGCCGCTTGCCCATCTCGCGTACGCCCTGCGCTACCAGGAGTTCCTGGACGGCATCGAGGCGTCCGAACGGATCTACCACCTCGGCGACCCCGCCGCCGTCATCCGGCACGCACTGCGCAGCGCGGCCACCGCGAACCCGCACTTCGCCGCCTGACGACGACCTGCCGCGGCCGGGGTGGTATCCATGCGGCATGAACACGGAACAGGTGGCCCCGGCCGAGCTCGCCGAGCTCCGCGCGGCGTTCGAAATCGACGACGACTGCGCGTCGGCCCTGGGGTGGGAGGGCGTCCGCGCCTTCGAGGCGCAGCACGGGATCGTGCTGCCCGAGCCGTACCGGACCTTCGTCGCGGAGGTCACGGACGGTTCGCACGCGGGGCCGCCCGAGTACGGACTGCTGCCGTTGGCGGAACTGCCCGTCGACTGGGGCGACGACCCGCTGAAGCGCGATCCGGGCCGGCCGTTCCCGTTGACGCAGGCATGGATGTGGGAGGAGGAAACGGATCCGGCCGAGGACATGGAGGAGACCCTGGAACGGGTCCACCGGCACGGGTCGATCGTGCTCGGCACCGACGGGTGCGCGATGAACTGGCACCTGGTCGTCACCGGACCGCAGCGGGGGCACGTCTGGCTGATCACCGACGTCGGCGCCGCCCCGCTCGGCGAGGGCTTCGGGTTCGGGTCCACCACCACCGCACCGGGCTTCGCCGGCTGGGTCGGGCACTGGGCGGCGGGCAGGACCTGGTTCGAGGACGAGTGACGTCCACGGGCGTGGACGGGGACCGGTATTCGCGCCATCCCGGCGGAATGGGCCGGGCCGTTCTCTGGCACACTCTCTGCCTGCCCGGATGCCGACTTCGCGGAGGACCGCCGCCTTGCCTGGAGAAACCCAGCGATGCCCCATGCCCTGCGGCTGCTCCCCGCCCACCCCGCCTTCCTCGCGGACCTCCACCAGTTGGAGGAGCCCCTGCTGATCTGGCTCGACGACATGGCCTTCCAGACCCGGTTCGGACACGACGACGTGTGGGGCCTGCCCCCGGGTCTCGACGGCGAGGCGCCGCGGACCGCCCTCATCAACGTGCAACGGGCCCTGCCCAAGCCCCTGCGCCAGCAGATGTACGCCCTGACCGACGCGCGCGACGTCGAAGGGGCCAACCGGATCGTCGGACGCGACGGGCACGAGCACACCCCGCTCTACGCCGTCGGCCTCGACCGGGCCGACATCGACGTCCTGTCCGGGCTCCTCGGTCACCTCCGCAGGGCCCTCGACGAGGAGGACGGCTACGCGGCGCTGCGCTCCGTCCTCGAAGAGGCGGGCGACTGGTACGGATGCGAGTACGGCACCCGGCCCGAGACCCCCGCCGAGGTCGTGTGCCGGATCGCCCGCACCGTCGCCGTGCTCGACACCGACACGGCAGACACGCGGCTCCTGCTCCGAGCCCTGCACACGGCCGGTGGCACCGGGCGGATCGTACTGACGGAGGCCGAGGACAAGGCCGCCTCCCGCTATCTCCAGCACGTCGCGACCGTCACGGCGCCCGACGCCCCCCGGCAGGGCTGACCGCGGCCGCGATCCACCGGCCGGTACACCGGCGGGCACCGACGCGCACCCGCCGGGCCGCGTCGTGCGCATCCGGGGCGCCCCCCTCGCGCGCGGCGCGGCGCCGTCCACGGTGCGGGCGGACGTTTGACCGGCTTGCGCCACCCCGGTTATGTTGCGCGCCATGTACCGATCCGCGCTGCTGACGACACGAGGTCACGTCGACCTGAAGCGTGTCTGCTCGGCGGCGTGTCCGTGGTCCTGACCGCACGGCGACCGCGCGCAACTCGCGGCCCGGTCCCGCCCGGTGGCGGGCCCGAGGCCCGAACTCCGTGCCGCTTCCCCGTGTTCCGGTGAACAGCGCTCCCTCCGGAGCTTCCCGCGCACACCCCGTCCGAGGACCGGCCGCCCCCGCGCGCGCCGATCCGCGGGCCGGCGGCGCGCCACCGCACAGGACCTGGAAGGCCCCCGTGGACAGACAGCAGACCCCCACCACCCGCCGCACCCCCCTGCGCCGGTCCGACATCCCGCCGGCCGCCGCGAACCCACTGCGCAGGGCGTCCGGCACCGGCGCCGTGCTGGGCGCCGTCCTCGACCACGGCCCCGTCGCCCGCAGCACCGTCGCGCGGCTCACGGGCCTTTCCCCCGCGGCGGTCAGCGGACACTGCGCGGCACTGCTGGACCGGGGACTGCTCAGGGAGGGCCCGGAGACGGCGGGCCCCCGAGGTCTGGGCCGCCCGTACATCCCGTTGGAGATCGACACCGGTCGCTTCCTCGTCGCCGGGGCCCACATCGCCGTCCCCCACACGACCCTGTCGCTGATGGACCTGACCGGACGGATCGTCGCGGAGGAACGCCGCCCGCACGAGGGCACCGAACCGGGCCGGGTCCTCGCCCGGGTGGCCGCCGGATTGCCGCGGCTGCTGGCCGCGCACGGGGCGGGCCGCACCGCCCTCGCGTTGGGCGTGGCCACCGGACACTGGGTAGATCCCGAGGCCGGGGCCGTGGTGCACCACCCGCAATTGGGTTGGCGGGGCGTGCCGGTACGTGACGAACTGGCCCGCGCGACCGGTGTTCCCGTCCATCTCGACAGCCACGCGCGGGCCCTCGCCCGGGCCGAGCAGCTCTTCGGGGAGGCCGCCACCCGCGCCAGCGCCGTCGTCCTGTTCGTCGGCAACGTCGTCGACGCGGCGTTCGTCACCGCGGGCGCCGTGCACCAGGGGCCGCGCTTCGGCGCGGGCAACGTGGCGCACCTCCCGGTGGGCGCCCCGTCCGCCGGGGCCCCCTGCACCTGCGGTACGGCCGGCTGCCTCCAGTCCGGGGTGTCGGAACCGGCGATGGTCCGCCGTGCCCGCGAACGGGGCCTGACCGCACCGACGTTCGCCGCCCTGCTGGAACTGGCCGTCGGTGGCGACCCCTCGGCGGTGGAGCTGTTCCGGGAGCGCGCCCGACTCACGGGCCGGGCGGCGGCCGTCCTGCTGGACATGTTCGACCCGGAAGTGCTGGTGGTCGTCGAACCGGGCACGGGCCGACTGCCCGCCTGCATGGACGAGTTGCGGGCGGAGGTGCGCGCGAGGTCCCTGGTGTGCGACGACGCAGGCCGGTCCGTCGTACCGAGCAGTTTCACCGGATCCGTGCTCGCCACCGCGGGCGCCGCCGTCGCGCTGGGCGCCCTGTACGACGACCCGTTGGGCCCGTGGCCCGCGCTGCCCGCGGTGTCCTGACCCGGGCCCCGCGGGCCGTCGCCCGGGCCGCCCGGGGAAGTTCCCGGCGGCCCGGGAAATCGACTTAATTCAGAAAGTTGCATTGTTGACCGGGCCGGATCCGCAAAGCGAGGATGGATCCATGAGCAGCCCGCAGAGGAACCGACGGTACGCGCACCGGATCGCGCGACACTGCCGCTCGGTCCGGCCGGCCGGCTCCGGTGTCGCCCGCTCCTGTTGTTGTTGACGAGCGGGCCGTGGGCCCTTTTGGGGCGGCCCTGAAGAGCACCGACCCCTTGTGGCACCGTACGTCCCGCTGCGGCCTTTCGTGGCCCCCCGCCTCTTTTGGTTTTCCGCGGTCCGTCGGGGCGTGATCCGTCCTTTCCGTACCACCTTTTTCCACACCGTCCTTTTCCGTACCGCCCCTTTGCGCACGACCTTTTCCGCGGCGTCGATTTCGGCTGCCCGCGGCCAGGTGGGCGCATTGTCGCGGCGGCCCACGGCATCCATGAATCTGGGGGAACGTTGACCATTTCCTTGTCCTCGCATCCGACGGCGGACCTGGTCGAGCCGGACCGGTTCAAGCGGATCTTCCGCGCCCACCCGGGCGGCGTCGTGGTCGTCACGGCCGACTCGGGCGCCGGTCCGGTCGGCTTCACCGCCACCTCTTTGACCTCGGTCTCCCTCACGCCGCCCCTGGTCTCCTTCGGCATCGCCAAGGGCTCCTCCTCGTGGCCGCACCTGGAACGCTCCGCGACGGTGGTCGTCAACTTCCTCGGCTCCGCACAGAGCGACCTCGCCGGACGGTTCGCCACCAGCGGCATCGACCGGTTCGCCGCGCCGACCCGCTGGCACCGGCTGCCGCAGGGCGAGCCGGTCCTCGACGGGGTCACCGGATGGTTGCGGCTCGCCGTCGAGCAGTTGGTGCCCGCGGGTGACGCGCACATCGTCGTGGGCCGCGCCGTCGAAGCCTGGCAGCGGGAGGACGGCCGCCCCCTGCTCTTCCACGACGGCGCCTACGCCACCCTGGGCACCGCGGCGACCGGTGGATCCCCGTCATGAGAACAGGAAAGTCGATGACCTCCCGCCCCACCCCTCCCCGATTGGGCCGCAGGGGATTCCTCACCCTCGCCGGCGGTGCCTTCCTGGCCGCCGCCGGATGCGCCCCCGGGACCACCAACGCCGCCCATTCCGGCCCCGTGGGTGAACTCCCCACCGGACCGCCGCCCGCCGGAACGAAACTCGCCGTGGCCGTGCGGACCTCGCAGATCCAACTGGCCACCTCCGGGCTCGACAAGGAACTCGCCTTCGAGGTCTCCTCCTGGATCAATCTCAACGCGGGCCCCGACATCATCCAGGGTTTCCGGGCCCGTTCCATCGACATCGCGAGCAATGCGGGAATTCCGCCGATCCAGGCCGAAGCCATCGGGGTGAAGGCCCGGATCGTCGCGGTGCAGGAACGACCCAACCCCACCTACGTGTTCGCCACGGCGCCCGGATCCGACATCGGGAGCGCCGCCGACTTCAAGGGCAAGCGGATCGCCTTCTCCCAGGGCCAGGCCCAGGGCGTGGTCGTCCTACGGGCCCTGAAGAAGGCCGGACTCACCAACTCCGACGTGCAACTCGTCGCGCTGCCCAGCACGCAGTTCCTCACCGCGCTCCAGTCGAAGCAGGTCGACGTCGCACCCCTCGGCGAGCCCACCCTCACCAAGTACCTGACCCAGTACGGCAAGGACGGCGCCCGCGGCGTACGGACGGACGTCGTGGACCTCCTCACCGTCCTGTGGGCGCCCCTGGAGGTCCTGAACGATCCGGCCAAGGCGGCTGCCGTGCGCGGCTACGTGGGCCTCTGGGCGCGCGGCGTCGTGTGGGCGGCGGAGCACGCCGACCAGTGGATCGACGCCTACTACGTCAAGGACCAGGGCGTCAGCGCGGTCGACGGCCGACGCATCGTCGACTCCCTCGCCAAGCCCGTCTTCCCGACGAGCTGGGACAAGGCCATCGCGTGGGAGCAGGAGACGGCGGACCTGATGGCCGAGGGCGGCTTCGTACCGAAGATCGACGTCAAGACGCTGTTCGACCGGCGCTTCGAAGGCCTCGCGGCCGCCGCCGTACCCGCCGGATACCGGGAGGGAGGGGCATGAGCGGGGCCCTGACGGGCCCGCGCGTGCGGGCACCGGAAACCGAAGCCGCCGAGCAACCCACCGGCACGCCCGTAGCGCCGCCCGGCGCTCCCGCGGAGCCACCCGGCCCCCCACCCCCCGGACGACGCCCGGTGAACCGTCGGACCCGGAGGTTGGGACCCGGCCGCGGGGTCCCGTTCGGCCGCCTCCTGGGACCCGCGCTGCTCATCGCCGTCTGGTGGGCGGCGTCCGCCGGGGGATTCCTCGACCCGCGCATCCTCTCCGGCCCCGACGCCGTGATCGCGACCGCCGCCGAACTGGTGGAGGACGGCCGGCTCCAGGGCAACGTCCTCGTCTCCCTCCAACGGGCGGGCCTCGGGCTGCTGTTCGGAGTCATCGTGGGCGTGGCGGCCGCCGTCCTCGCCGGGCTGAGCCGCACCGGTGAGTACCTCGTCGACGGACCGTTCCAGATCAAGCGGGCGATCCCGTCGCTTGCCATGCTGCCCCTGCTCATCCTCTGGCTGGGCATCGGCGAACAGATGAAGGTCACCGTCATCGCCCTCGGCGTCGCGGTGAACATGTACATCAACACGTACGCCTCGCTCACCAGCATCGACAACCGCCACGTCGAACTCGCCGAGGTGCTCGGGCTGAGCCGCCGGCGGTTCCTGCGCAAGGTCGTCCTGCCCGGCTCGCTGCCCGGCTTCTTCGTCGGGCTGCGGCTCGGCGTGACCTCGGCCTGGCTGGGCCTGATCGTCGTCGAACAGATCAACGCCACCAGCGGCATCGGCTACATGATGTTCCAGGCCCAGCAGTACGCCCAGTCCGACGTGATCATCGTCGGCCTGGTGGCCTACGGAATCTTCGGCTTCTCCTCCGACGCACTGGTCCGCGCGATCGAACGGAGGGCCCTGTCATGGCGACGCACGCTGGCCGGCTGAACGAAGGACCGGCCGCACGGGCCCTCGCCCCGGCCGCGGTGCGCACCAGCCGGCTCGTGCGCCGCTTCGGCGAGCGGACCATCCTCCAGGAACTCGACCTCACCCTCGGCGCGGGCGAGTTCACCGCACTCCTGGGCCGCAGCGGCTCCGGCAAGTCGACCCTCCTGAGGGCCGTCGCCGGCCTCGACCACGACGTCGCCGGATCCGGCGAGCTCACCGTTCCCGAGCGGGTGTCCCTCTCCTTCCAGGACTCCAGGTTGCTGCCCTGGCTGCGGGTCCTCGACAACGTCACCCTCGGACTGCGCGGACCCGACGTCCGCGAACGCGGTGTCCGCGCCCTCGCCGAGGTCGGCCTCGAAGGCCGCGAACGCGCCTGGTCCCACGAGCTGTCCGGCGGCGAGCAACAGCGGGCCGCCCTGGCCCGCGCGCTGGTGAGCGACCCCGAACTGTTGCTGGCGGACGAGCCGTTCGGCGCCCTGGACGCCCTGACCCGCATCCGGATGCACGGACTGCTGCGCGAACTCTACGAACGCCACCGCCCGGCGGTCCTCCTCGTCACCCACGACGTCGACGAGGCGGTCGAGCTGGCCGACCGCGTGCTCGTCCTCGACCACGGCCGCATCTCGGTCGACCTCGCCGTCGAGCTGCCCACCCCGAGGAGCCGGCGCCACCCCCGCTTCCAGGAGTACCGCGACACCCTGCTCGCCGCGCTCGGCGTGTCCGAGCAACCCGAACGATCCGAACGACCCGACCAACCCGATCCGACCGCCCCGACCGGACGCACGGCCCCGCCCGCCCCCGTCGACCACCACCAGAAGGACGCCCCCGATGCCGGACACGCCTGAGCGCAAGCCCCTCCACCTCAACGCCTTCCTGATGTCGGTCGGCCACCACGAGGCGTCCTGGCGGCTCCCCGAGAGCCCCGCCGACGGCGGCACCGGTATCGCGCACTACCAGAACCTCGCCCGGATCGCCGAACGCGGCCGGTTCGACTCGGTGTTCCTCGCCGACAGCCCCGTCCTCCAGGGCGACCCCGGGCGGCGCCCCTCCAGCAAACTGGAGCCGACCGTCCTGCTGACCGCCCTGGCCGCGGTCACGACCCGGATCGGACTCATCGCCACCGCCTCCACGAGTTACAACGAGCCCTTCAACCTGGCCCGCCGGTTCGCGTCCCTCGACCACGTCTCCAACGGCCGCGCCGGATGGAACATCGTCACCACGGCCGGCGCCGAGGCCGCCCGCAACTTCGGCCTCGACGACACCCCGCTGCACCGCGACCGCTACCGGCGCGCCGCCGAATTCGTCGAGGTCGCGACGAAACTCTGGGACAGCTGGGCCGACGACGCCGTCCTCGGAGACAAGGAGACGGGCGTCCACACCCGGGCCGACCGGGTCCGCCCGGTGGACCACCACGGCGAGTTCTTCCGCGTCGACGGCCCGCTCAACGTGGAACGCTCTCCCCAGGGCCACCCGCTGCTCGTGCAGGCGGGCTCCAGCGAGGACGGCAAGGAGTTCGCCGCCCGCCACGCGGAGGCCGTGTTCACCGCGCAGCAGACCCTCGACGACGGCATCGCCTTCTACAAGGACGTCAAGCGCCGGGCCCTCGCCCTCGGCCGCGACCCCGACGGCATCAAGATCCTCCCCGGCATCGTCCCCGTCATCGGCGACACGGAGGCCGAGGCCCGCGAACTCGACGCCGAACTGGACCGGCTGATCGTCCCCGAGTACGCCAAGCGACAGCTCGCCCTGCGCCTCGGGATCGCCCCGGACGCCCTCGACCTCGACTCCGAACTCCCCGACGACATCCCCACCGAGGACGAGATCGAAGGCGCGAAGAGCCGCTACACCCTGGTGGTCGAGCTGGCCCGCCGCGAGCGGCTCACCGTACGGCAGCTCATCGGCCGCCTCGGCGGAGGCCGCGGGCACCGCACCTTCGCGGGCACCGCCGAGCAGGTCGCCGACACCATCGAGCACTGGTACGACAGCGGAGCCGCCGACGGCTTCAACATCATGCCCGCCGTCCTCCCGTCGGGGCTGGAGCGCTTCGTGGACCGCGTCGTCCCGATCCTCCAGGAACGCGGCCTGTTCCGCACCGAGTACACCGGCACGACCCTCCGGGAGCACTACGGCCTCCCGCGCCCCGCCAACCGTCTCTTCGACGGTCCCGCCCCGCACGCCGCCCACCCCGGCACCGGCCTGGTGGAGGCCCGGTGACGGGCTGTCCCCCCACCACGACGGGGCCGGCCGCGGCGCACGACGCGGCGGCCGGCCCCGCCGCCCGCCCACCCACCGCGGGCTGGGCGCGGCGGCTCGTCGGCTACGCCCTGCGCCACCGCACCGACCTGGTACTGGCCTTCGGGGCCGCCGCGGTGGCGGCCGTCGCCACCGCGGTACTGCCCCTCGTACTGCGTCACGTCGTCGACGACGTGAGCTTCGCGGACGGCGCGGCGGGCGCGGACGGCACGGTCCTCGGACCGTGGATCGGGCTCCTGGCCTGCGTCGGGGCGATCCGCTTCGGGGCGTCCTTCGTCCGCCGCCACCGCTCGGGGCGGCTCTCCCTCGGCGTCCAGTACGACCTGCGCAACGACGCCTTCGCCTCGCTCCTGCGGTTCGGCGGACCACAGCAGGACAGCCTGCGCACGGGCGAGGTCGTGAGCCGTTCCATATCCGACATCACCCTCATCCAGACCCTGCTCCAGTTCCTTCCCAACCTGACCGGCAACGCGCTGATGTTCTGCGTGTCCCTGGTCCTCATGGCCTGGCTCTCCCCGCTCCTCACGGTCATCGCCCTGATCGTCGGGCCCGCCCTGTGGATGATCGCCCTGCACAGCCGCCGCACCCTGTTCCCCGCGAACTGGCACGCCCAGCAGGAGGCGGCCGAAGTGGCGTCCGCCGTCGAGGCGACCGTCACCGGGGTCCGCGTGGTGAAGGGCTTCGGCCAGGAACGCCGCGAACTGCGCGGCCTCGACGAACGCGTCCGGGCGCTGTTCGCCTCCCGGCTGCGCGTCGTCGCCTTCACCAGCCGCTACAACCCCGCGCTGCAAGCCGTCCCCGCGCTCGGGCAGGTGGCCGTACTGGCCTTCGGCGGTTGGCTCGCGATGGACGGCAGGCTCTCACTGGGCACGTTCCTCGCCTTCACCGCCTACCTCGGCGCCCTCGTCACCCCGGTACGCCAGGTCGCCACCCTCCTCACCGTCTGGCAGCAGGCCCGGGCGGGTGCCGAACGCGTCCTGGAGGTCATCGACGAGGCACCCCTGATCACCGACGTGCCCGGGGCGCACCGCCTCGGCACCGCCGCCCCCGCCCTGGCCTGGCAGGACGTCACCTTCGGCCACGACGGGTCCGCCCCGCTCCTCGCGGGCTTCACCCTGGACGTCCGCGCGGGCGAGACGCTCGCCCTCGTCGGCCCCGCCGGCTGCGGCAAGTCGACCGTCGCCGCACTCCTGCCTCGGTTCTACGACCCCGGGTCCGGCACGGTGACCGTCGACGGCCACGACGTCCGCGGCCTCGCCCTGGACTCCTTGCGGTCCCGGATCGGTTTCGTCTTCGAGGAGAGCCTCCTCCTGGCGGACACCATCCGCGCCAACATCGCCTACGGGATCCCCGACGCGACCGACACCCGGGTCCGCGAGGCGGCCCGGCTCGCCCGGGCCGACGAGTTCATCGACAGGCTCCCCGACGGCTACGACACGGTCGTCGGCGAACAGGGCCTGACCCTCTCCGGCGGCCAGCGCCAACGGGTGGCGCTCGCCCGCGCCCTCCTGATCGATCCCACCGTGCTCGTCCTGGACGACGCCACCTCCGCCCTCGACGCCCGTGTCGAGGCGGAGATCCACGCCGCACTGGGGGAGTCCGCGCACCGTCGCACCACGCTCGTCGTCGCCCACCGCGGCTCGACCCTGGAACTCGCGGACCGCGTCGCACTGATGGACGCCGGCCGGATCGTCGACATCGGCACCCCCGACGAACTGCGCGCCCGCTCCGCCCTCTTCCGGTCGCTACTGGCCGCCCCCGGCGACCCCGACGGCGCCCGGGACACCACCACCGAACCGAAGCCCCCTCGGGCCGCCCCGTCCGGCGCGGTCACCGAGGAGCTGTGGCGACGCCCCTACGGCGCGTGCCCCGCACACCACGAAGGCACCGCGGTCCGCGCCGCGAACGCCCTCGCCGCGGCCGCAGCGTCCGGCCCCGGCCGGGGCGGGCCCGGCAGCGGCGTCCTCGGCTCCGCCCCGCCCGCCCCCGAGCTGCTGGCGGCCCTCGCCCGCATCCCGCTGCCCGCCGCCGACCCCGACGTGCCGCTCGCCCGAGCCGTGGAGGGCGACCCCGCCTTCCGCCTCGGCTCCCTGCTGCGACCCTTCCGGATCCCGCTGCTCGGCGGACTGCTGCTGGTGGCCGCCGACGCGCTCGCGCAGATCGCCGTACCCGTGCTCGTCCGGCACGGCGTCGACAGCGGGGTCACGGGCCAGGCGAAGGGCGTCCTGCTCGGCGCCGCCGCCGCGGCGGCGGCGGTCGTCGCCCTGAACTGGCTCCTCGGGGTCGCGCAGGTCCGCACCACCGGCCGCACCGGCGAACGCCTCCTGTACACCCTGCGGGTCAAGACGTACGCCCAGCTGCAACGACTCGGCCTCGACTACTACGAACGGGAACTCGCCGGCCGGATCATGACGCGGATGACCACCGACGTCGACGCCGTGTCGAACTTCCTCCAGACCGGCCTCATCACCGCCGTCGTCAGCCTGCTCACGGTCCTCGGCGTCCTGGTGTCCCTGCTGTTCATCGACGCTCAGCTCGCGCTCGTCCTGCTGGCCGCGCTGCCGCCGCTGATCGTGGCGACCGCCGTGTTCCGGCACTGCTCGGTGCCCGCCTACCTGGAGGCCCGCGAGCTGATCAGCGCGGTCAACGCCTGCCTCCAGGAGAACGTCGGAGCCCTGCGGGTCACCCAGGCGTTCCGCCGCGAGGAGCGCAACGCCGAGGACTTCGCCGCCCTCGCCCGCGCCTTCGCCGCGTCCCGCCTGCGGGCCCAGCGGTACATGGGCACCTTCTTCCCGTTCGTCGAGTTCCTCGGCACCCTGTCCACCGCCGCCGTCCTCGCCGTCGGAGCGGGCCGGGTGGCCTCCGGAGGACTGACGGCGGGCACCCTGATCGCCTTCCTGATCTGCGTCGAGCTGTTCTTCGCGCCGATCCAGCAGCTGTCACCGGTCTTCGACGGGTACCAGCAGGCGGTCGTCGGCATGGACCGCCTGCGCACCCTGATGCGCACCCCAACCGGCACCCCGGCGGCTCCCGAGCCGCGGCCCGTGGGGGCCCTGCGCGGGCAGATCGAGTTCGACGACGTGTCGTTCCGCTACGGGGACGGCCCCGGCCGGGAGGTGCTGCGCGGCATCCGGCTGCACGTCGCCCCCGGCGAGACCGTCGCCCTCGTCGGTACCACCGGCGCGGGCAAGTCCACCGTCGTCAAACTCCTCGCCCGGTTCTACGACCCGACCTCCGGGACCGTCCGGGTCGACGGCCACGACCTGCGCGACCTCGACCTGACCGGCTACCGGCGCCGCCTGGGCATCGTCCCCCAGGAGCCGCACCTGTTCGGCGGGAGCGTCCGTGACGCCATCGCCTACGGCCGGCCGGACGCCACCGACGCCCAGGTCGAGGCCGCCGCCCGGGCCGTCGGCGCCCACGAGATGGTGGCGACGCTCGCCCACGGCTACCTCACCCGGATCGGGGAACGCGGCCGGGGACTCTCCGCGGGTCAGCGCCAGCTGTTGGCCCTGGCCAGGGCCGAGCTGGTCGACCCCGACGTCCTGCTGCTCGACGAGGCGACCGCCTCGCTCGACCTCGCCACCGAACGGCGGGTCACCGCCGCCGTGGAGGCCCTGACCCGGCGGCGCACCACCATCGTCGTCGCCCACCGCCTCACCACCGCCGCCCGCGCCGACCGGGTGGTGGTCCTCGACGCGGGCACCGTCGTCGAGGTGGGCACCCACCACCAACTGCTCGCAGCACAGGGGCCGTACCGGCGCCTGTGGGACGCCTACCGGTCGGGCGGCGCCGCCACCCCACCGACCACGGCCGACACCCTCACCGATCAACTCGTCAACGGGAGCGCACGATGACCGACCACCGCCTGCTCGGACGCACCGGCGTCAAGGTGAGCCCGCTCTGCCTGGGCACCATGATGTTCGGGAGCCGCGGCAACACCGACCACGCCGACAGCGTCCGCATCATCCACCGGGCCCTGGATTCCGGCATCAACTTCGTCGACACGGCCGACGTGTACTCGGCGGGGGAGTCCGAGACCATCGTCGGCAAGGCCCTCGCCGGCGGCCGCCGGGACCGGGTGGTGTTGGCCACCAAGTTCCACGGCAGCCTCGGCGCCGACCCCAACGAACAGGGCAACAGCCGACGCTGGATCATCCGCGAGGTGGAGAACAGCCTGCGCCGGCTTGGCACGGACTGGATCGACCTCTACCAGGTGCACCGCCCCGAGCCGGAGACCGACTTCGACGAGACGCTGGGCGCCCTCAGCGACCTCGTCCACCAGGGCAAGATCCGCTACATCGGCACCTCCACCTTCGAGGCGTCCGCGATCGTCGAGGGCCAGTGGATCGCCGAACGCCGCGGCCGCGAACGCGTGGTGACCGAACAGCCCCCGTACTCGTTGCTCGCACGCGGCATCGAACGCGAGGTCCTGCCCGTCGCCCAGCGGTACGGGCTGGGCGTCCTCAGCTGGAGCCCCCTCGCCGGGGGCTGGCTCTCCGGCCGCTACCGCAAGGGCGCAGAGCAGCCCACGTCCAGCCGGATCGACCGGCAGGCGGCCCGCTTCGACATCGCGGATCCCGAGAACGCGGCCAAGCTGGACGCCGCCGAGGCACTGGCCCAGCTCGCCGAGGAGGCGGGACTGACACTGGTGCAGCTGGCCCTGGCCTTCGTGCTGGAGCACCCCGCCGTCACCTCCGCCATCATCGGCCCGCGCACCTTCGAGCAACTGGAGAGCCAGCTGGGCGCCGACCGGGTGAGACTGAGCACGGACGTCCTCGACCGCATCGACAAGATCGTGCCCCCGGGCACCAACCTGTCCGCCCGGGACTCCGGCTACGTCCCTCCGTCGCTCTCCGGACCGGAGCTCCGCCGCCGCCCGCGCGGCTGACCGAACCGGCCGGCCGCCGGCGCCCCCGGTGGCCGGCCGGCGCCGTGCCCCTCCGGGCTCCCGCGCGGTCACGGCCGGGAGGGCCGCTACTTGACCGCACCCGCGGTGAGGCCCGAGCGCCAGAAGCGTTGGAGCAGGAGGAACGCGGCGACCAGCGGTACCACCGCGACGAGCGACCCGGTGATCGCTCGACGCCGCCGAGCCCGAGTCCCGAGGACCGCTCCCTGAACAGGCTCGTCCAGCCCGCGTACGCCACCGGTGCGATCGTGACGACGCCGAACAGGACGAAGAACGGGGCGAGGAACAGGACCGCGGCGCCGTGTTGTCGGCGGCGCAGCGGATTCCCGGCCGGGGCCGGGCCGGGGGAGGTGGGTGCCACGGGAACGCTCCTTGGCCGTGCGTCGGGATCGGGCGGGGAGTGGTCCCGGGGGCGGCGTCAGCGGGGCACCGGGTCGTGCCGGTGACGCCGCCCCCGGGAGGTCACCCGGCGAGCTTGAGACCGCGGCTCCTGATCGCCGCCGCCGCCGATTCCTGCGCCTTCACCAGACCGCCGGGCAGACCGCTGCGCGCGGCCTCGTCCTTGAAGTCGGCGCCGACCTTCCCCCAGACGGGGCCCCAGGTCCAGCCGGGGACGATCGTGGCGACCTGTGCCCCGGTCAGCGCGTACAGGTCCTGGCCGGCGAAGTAGGAGGTGTCGAAGGCCCGCGCCGCCACCACGGCCATCGCGGGGTTCGCGGGCAGGGCGCTGCTCGGGCTCTTCAGCGCGCCGACGCGGGCCCGCATCGAAGCCGGATCGGTGGTCATCCACTTGACGAACTCGGCCGCGGCGGTGGTGTGTTCGCTGCCCTTCGTCACCGCGAAGCTGGTGCCGCCGTACATGCCGCTGGCCGGGGTGCCCCAGTGGGGGATCGGGGCGACGCCCCACTTGCCCTTGAGGTCGGGCATGGCCGCGATCATCCCGCCGGCGCTCCAGGAGGCGCCGATGACGCCGACGCTCGTTCCGTCGGCCCTGGACTTGCTCTCCTCCGGCGTGCCGGCGCCGTGGCGGAACACGAGGTCGTCGTCGAGCATCCCCTGCCAGAACGCGGCGACCTTCTGCGAGGGGGCGTCGTCGATGCGCGGCTTCCAGGCGTCGCCCTCGACCCGGAACCACTTGGCGCCGGCCTGCCAGGAGAGGGTCGCCTTGAGCGGGGCGTCGGTCGGGAAGGACCCGATGCGCGCGGCGGGGTCGGCGGCCTTGATCCGCTCGGCGGCCACCCGGTACTCGTCCCACGTCGTCGGCACGTCACGCCGTACTTCTCGAAGAGGTCCTTGCGGTGGAAGTACATCTGCGGGGTGGCGTCGAAGGGGACCGACCAGGTCCTGCCGCCGAGGGTCACCAGGTTCTGCACGCCCGCGGGGAAGCTCTCGCGCACCAGCTCGCCGGAGGACCCCCGCATGATAAACATCAAGAGCATATGACCAACTGATCAATACGATCAGTTCAGGGTGCGTGGAAGAGCCCTCGGGTGTGCGGATGGGCGTCGATCAGGCGGTACGGGTCAGGTCCTCACGGCGCACCGGGTGCGCGAAGGGCAGGCCCTCGGCGTAGCGGGCGATCTCCCCGATCGCGGAATCCGCCATCCGGTGCAGCTCGTTGCCCATCGATCCCGCGACGTGCGGCGTGAGCACGACGTTGGGCAGGTCGTACAACGGGGAACCGGCCGGCAGGACCTCGGGCTCGGTGACGTCGATGACCGCGTGGAGTCGCCCGCGGATCAACTCGTCGGTGAGCGCCGGGCCGTCGACCAGCGAGCCGCGCGCCGTGTTGATCAGGGTGGCGCCGTCGCGCATCAGCGCCAGTCGCCCGCGGTCGATCATCGAACGTGTCTCGGGCAGCGCCGGCGCGTGCAGGCTGACGACGTCGGAGACGCGGCAGAGTTCCTCCAGCGTCACCCGGCGTGCCCCGAGGAGCCCGGCCGCGCGCTCGCCCACGTACGGGTCGTACAGCACGAGTTCGAGGTCGTACGGGCGCAGCAGCTCGATCACGCGGCGGCCGATCCGCGAGGCCCCCACGATGCCGACGGTCCTGCGGTAGTTGCCCGCGTGCCCGTACCGCTGGTGCCAGTCGTGCTGCCGGCCGCGGGCGCCGCGGTACTCCTCGCGGAGCTGGAACACCCGTTTGTTGGAGAGCAGGACCATGGCGACGGTGTACTCGGCCACCGGCAGGGAGTTGGCGTGGGCGGCGGAGGAGACGGCGATGCCGCGATCCCAACAGGCCTCGGTGACGAAGTGTTTGACGGATCCCGCCGCGTGCACGACGGCCCGCAGCCGCGGGGCCGAGGCGAGCGCCCGGGCGTCGATCGGTGGAGCCCCCCAGAAGGTGAGCAGCACCTCCGCCTCGGCGAGGGCCCCGGCGATCCCGGGTCCGGTGAAGTCGGCGGCGACGACGTCGAGATCCGAGTCGGCGACCTGGAGCAGCCGCCGGGAGCCGGTCTCGTCGAGCAGGCGGGGAAGGAGTTCGGGATCCATCGCGAGCAGGGTCCGCGGACGGCGACCGGGCATCTGGGTGCTCCTTGCGGCGGGGCGGGGCCGCGCCGACTCTATGGAGCCGGGTACCCGTCGTCAAGATCTATCAATCGAAAAGCTCCATTCGCTCAAAACGATCGTACGGTGGTGGCCGTGATCGTCGGCAGTCCCTAGGAGGGTGCCGGCGCGTCCGTGCGGGCCGCCCGCAGCAACTGGACCCGCCAGTTCGTGACGGCGTCCTCCGGGCGGGCCCGGATCCGCGCCGCGAGGCCGGACCGGAAGCTCCGCACCAGCGCCCGGCCGGCGGTTGCGTCCCCCGCTCCGCCACCCGCGCCGTGCCCCGCTTCGCCGTCCGCCCTGCCGCCCGCCACGCCGCCCGTCCCACCATCCGCCCCGGGTCCGGTGAACAGGGACGGTCCGAAGGCGGCCAGGAAGGAGTCCGTGACCTCCCGCGCGTACGCGTCGAGGTCGCCGTCGCGCGCGTACCGGTCGTGCACGGGGTCCGGCAGCACGGCGAAGGCCTTCTCCTCCAGGTCGAACCAGTCACTCGCGGGGCCCCGGCGCAGCGGGTCCAGGAACTCGGCGGAAGTCCGGTTCCACGTCGGCACCGTCATGGCCGCGAACCGCCCGTCGCTCAGCTGCCCGTCGTCGATCCGTGCCCGCAACTCCTCGACGACCATGCCGAAGAGCCCCTCCGCGCCGCTCGCCCCGTCGTCCGTGGCGGCTCCACCGACCACCACCAGCCGTCCGCCCGGGACGAGTTCCACGGCCCGGTGGTGCAGGAACGCCCGCCAGTCCGCCGCCGACCGCTCGCGCAACGCCTCCCGTGCGGAGCCCGTCGCCCCGGAACAGTAGACGTGGTCCGGGATCGGCAGGGGGACGCGCGAC
The DNA here is from genome assembly GCF_042887545.1 of Streptomyces sp. NPDC057939. Lineage (NCBI taxonomy): Bacteria > Bacillati > Actinomycetota > Actinomycetes > Kitasatosporales > Streptomycetaceae > Streptomyces > Streptomyces sp. NPDC057939. The sequence goes on along the minus strand of NZ_JBHVPG010000002.1, from coordinate 315,097 downwards.
AGCCAGTGCACGGCGATCGAACTCCACGCCAGGTGCAGTTCCCCCGGAGGGAACAGGGGCGAGAAGAACGAACGCGCCTCGGCGTACGCGAACACGCCGGGTCCGGCCGGGTAGGCGCCCGGCGAGGAGAGGGTCTCCACGAGCGCGTTGAAATCGTTCCCCGGGATGTCGGTGTGCGTGACCGCCACCGCGGTTCCCGGCGCACGGTCGCGGGCGGCCGCCACGACGCGGGCCATCGGCTCCAACGCGTTGCCCCCCGACGCGCACCCGAGGTCGGCCACCCGCAGGGCCCGCCCGCCCTCCGGCAGGGGGAGCGCCGCCACCGCCCGGTCGAGCATGCCCAGCGCCGTCCCGATGCCCACGTGCTGCGCCGCCGAATGCCGGCCGTAGCCGCCGCCCATGACCCCGGAACCGCTGCGCACCACCACACACCTCCGGAGGCCGGTGCCCTCGCCCCCCTACCACCACCCTAGGCCGCGCCCCGATCGGAGCGCATCCGCGTGGGTCGGCGGTGGTCGGGGGTGGGAGCCGGGGCGGGAACGGGGTGGTGCTCAGTCGTGGGTCCCGCCCGCGAGCAGGTCGCGTGCGGCCCCGCGCAGGCGGGCGTCGGTGCCGGGGCTGCGGCGGCCGGTGATGCCGGACCGGAAGAGGGCGGACCCTTCCATGAGCATGACGAAGACCTCGGCCCGGTGCCGCGCGTCGTCCGCCGACACCCCGGGTGTGCGGTCGCGGACGAACGAGGCCACGTGGGCGACGTACCCGTCGTAGAACGCCCGGACCGCGGCGGCGGCCTCCTCGTCGTGCGCGGCCAGCGCCCAGACCTCGGTGAACAGCCGGACCAGACGCGGGTCGTCGTGGTCGGAGAGGACGCCGTCGAGGAGGGCATCGAGTCCGGCTTCGTCCGTGAGGGCGTCGGTGAGGCCGGTGACGCGTTCCAAGGACGCGGTGAGGACCCGGTCGAGGAGCGCCGACAGGAGGGCGGCGCGCGCCGGGAAGTAGTACTGGAGGTGCCCGAGCCTGACACCCGCCTCCTCGGCGACCGCCCGCAGGGTGAGTTCGGAACCGCCGGATGACGTGAGGACGCGCTCGGCGGCGTCGAGCAGGGCCGCGCGGCGCTGCTGCCCCTTGGGCGTCGGCGCGGCGCTCACGCGGCGGCCCGCGTTCCGGCCCGGCCGTTCCCGACGCGGCGGGCGTCGGCCGCGGGTACGTCGTCCGGCGCGTCGCCCCCGCCGCGCACGTCCGGCTCGTCCCTTCCGTACGCGCCGCGGTGCCCGTCGACGGTGACCTCGACGCCGTGTGCCGCGAGCGGGCCGAGCGAGTCGGCCGGAGCCGGATGCTGCTCCGGGAAGACCAGTCCCCGCGGAGCGGGGGAGCCGTCCGTGCCGAGGACGCGGCGCAGCCCCAGGACGGCACCCACCGCCGTCAGGTGGTGCTGGCCGCGCGGGTCGGTGACGGTCGCGCCGCGCGAGCGCCCGTTGTGGCCGACGTCGATGCGCAGCCGGGCCGTGCCGCCCTCGCCCGGCGAGTGCAGCAGCGCCCGGCGGGCCGGCGCCCAACGTTCCCCGGAGGCCCAGCGGAAGAAGCCCGTGCCCCGCAGCGCGAGGAGCGCCCGGGTCGCGGCCGGGGAGCTGAACCCGATGCGGGTCGCCGCGGTGGCGGTGCCGAGCGTCAGGGGCAGGGTGAACTGCTCCGGGGTGTCGATGCGGGCGACGCGTACGGGGGTGTCGCCGATGCGCACCGTACGGGACTCCGTCATCGGGGAGGCGAGCCGGCGCCGACCGCCGTCGACCACCTCGAACGCCACGCCCAGCCGGTCCATGAACTCCACGGAGTCCGCGCCCGCCCGGTCGGCCATGTCCCAGCGGACGGCGATGTCGACCTGCTCCGCGCCGCCCAGTTCCTCGGCCAGGACGGCCGTCACCAGGCTGCTGACGCCGCCCATCCAGGCGGAGGACAGCAGCACCGGCGCGGTCGGCCGGAGCAGCGCGGACACGGTGACGGCCCGCTGCAACCGGCCCGTCCACCGGGTGATGTCGACGTAGGGGACGCCCGCGGTCACGGCGGCGTGCAGCACCCGGTCCTCGGGGTCGTTGACCGAGCTGATGACGGCCCTGACGGCCGCCCGGAACGGAGTCGGGTCCGCCAGGTCCCAGGCGCGCACCTCGCTCCCGGTTTCGGCGGCCAACGCCCGGCCCCGGGCGGGGCTGCGGCCGGTGAGCAGGGTCGGGGTGTCCGGGGCCAGGATGCGTGCGATCTCGGCGCCCACGGTGCCGTACCCGCCGGTGATGAGCACGGGGCCGGACGGGTCGTGACGCAGCTCGTCGATCGATTCGGTGATCATGGATGCCACTTTAGGTCAATCGACCTAAAAATGCGACCGACCGGCCATCCGCAGCCGTGAGACCGGCGGCCGGCCGGCCGGGTCGGAGCCCCCGCCCCGCCCCGGCCGACGGGTGGACCAGGGCGTGTTTCAGAAGTCCCGCCTGGCCCGCGGCGTCTGGCACCGCACCTCGCAGCGTTGTCGGGATCGCCCGAGTACGTCCAGTACGCGGGCGACCCTCCGCCTTGCGAGGCACGGCACCGGACGCCGCGGGCCACGCCCTCCGGGCGCCCGGCGCCACTTCTGGAACACCCCCTAGGGGCGGAGCCCGGCGAGCAGGACGGAGGCCACCGCCCGGTCGGCCGGGCCGGTGTTCCAGTCGGCGTTCATGGGGCTGACGGCGATCCGGCCGGCGGCCAGGGCCTCCAGGTCACCGCCCTTGGCGGCGGGCCGCAGGGCCACCTTGACCGTCACCTTCCAGGTGCCGTCGCCGGCGTCGGTGAAGTCGGGTTCCAGAACGGTCTGCGGATCCTGGAAGGTGGTGGCGACCCCGGCTGAGGTGCCCTTGCCGTCCGCACCGACGACGGGGTGGTTGACGTTCAGGCCCACTCCCTCGGGCAGCAGCGGGCCGGACCGCGCGCGGGCGCGCAGCCGGTCGATCAGCTTCACGGCGAAGTCCATCGTGGGAACCATCGCGTTGACGGTCGTCACGGGGTCGGGCACGGTCAGGCCGCCGGTGCTCAGCGCGATGGCGGGGACTCCCGACTCCAGGGCGGTCACGGCGCCGCCGACGGTGCCGGAGTGGGTGGCGAGCCCGGCCACGTTCGGGCCGAAGTTCGTACCGGAGACGACCAGGTCCGGAGCACGGCCCGCGAAGACCTCCGCCAGGCCGAAGGCGACCGAGTCGCCGGGCGTGCCGTCCACGGCCCACACCTTCGGCTCGGGGTGCTTCACGGTGACGGACGGGGCGTTCATCATCTTCGTGCCGGTGCCGCTCTGGTTCGTGAGCGGGGCGACGATGGTGACGTCGTGCCCGGCCGCGGTCAGTCGCTCGTACGCCTTGCGGATGCCCGGCGCGCTGTAGCCGTCGTCGTTCGTGAGCAGGATCCGCAGCGGGCGCGGGGGCGGGCCCTGCGGCGAAGCGGTGGCGGGCGCCGTACCGGCCAGCGCGGGCGCGCACAGCACCAGGGCGGCCAGGGGCAGAACTCGCTTGCGTCTCACGGAGTGCTCCTTCGGGGAGGGAGGTGCGGGGAGGAGGTGCAAGGTGCGGGAACTCCGAGGGCGGGTCTGACGGGTGGTGACCGGCGGGCGGGTGACCCTCGGCACCCGCCCGCCGGAGTGCGGGCCGGGCCGGTCGCGCGGACGGGCCCGGGGCGGTCAGCGCACGCTGCGGATCGGGAGGATCGCGAGGGCGCCCACCAGTGAGAGGGCCCCGCCGACGAGGAACAGCGGGGTGTACCCGCCCAGGCCGGTCACCACGGCGGAGGCGACGAAGGGGGCGATGATCTGCGGCCCCGCGTTCGCGACGTTGAGGACGCCCATGTCGCGGGCGGCGTCCTCGGCGCGCGGCAGGACCAGGGTGACGAGGGCGGTGTCGACGGCCATGAAGCAGCCGAACGCGAGCCCGTTGAGCGCGCTGAAGACGAGCATGCCCGTCCAGGTCGGGCTGATGACCGGGACCACCATGACGAGGCCGGCCAGCGCCGCGGACACCCCGACGAACACCTTGCGGCGGTTCCACCGGTCGGACAGCAGCCCGCCGACCACCGTGGAGACGGCCATCGCGACCATCGACACCGGGGTCAGGACGGCCATGGCCGCCGGCGGGGTCAGCCCGGCGGGCAGCGCGATGTGGTCGCCGAGGATGTAGAGCTGGTATCCGACCACGGAGAAGTACCCGAGGACCATCAGGGCCCGGCCGATGAAGGCCCACCGGAAGTCGTGGTTGGCCAGCGCGGAGAGGAAGGCGGCCCACTGCGCCCCCTTCGGTGCGGGAGCCGGATCCTGCGCGCCGGTGCCGTCCGCCGCCCCGGTGCGGGGGAGGTCCCGGCAGAACGTGGTGAGCAGCAGGGCGGCCACGGCGACGATCGCACCGAAGACGAGGTACCCCACGCGCAGGTGGTCGGCGGTCCGGGAGGCCACGAGGACCCCGACGGTGCCGCCGATCGGCAGCCCCAGACCCACCAGCGCGGACGCGGTACCGCGGCGGACCGCGGGAACCCGGTCGGGCACGATGGCGGTGACGGCGGCCTGGTAGACGTTCATGGTCGCCTGCACCAGGCACCAACCGATGCCCACGAGCAGGGCGGTGCTCACGCTCCCGAGGAAGGCGAGCCCCGCGAGCGAGGCGAGCGCGCCGCCCAGGACCCACGGCCCGCGCCGGCCGCTGCGATCGGAGAGCGCTCCGGCGATCGGATTGAAGGCGGTCGCGAAGATGGCGCTGACTCCGCCGATCAGGCCCAGGACGGCGACCTTGTCGTCGGGGGCGATCGCCGCGATCTGGGTCGGCAGGAGTACGGAACCGACTCCCATGTAGACCGCCATCATCGCGGAGTTGGCGACCAACAGAAGTGGCAGCAGCCCACGTTGGCGGGGTGGTTCGGCGACTGCGGGGGTGGGCGGGCCGGCGACTTCGTTCGTGGCCATGACGACTCCTCGGGGGACGGTGCGGGGAGGTGGCGAGCAGCGGTCGAGCGTGGGGGAGGGGCGCCGCGCGGGCGGCAGGGGCAACGGGTATCGGTGCGGCGGGCGGCGGGGCAGGGGTGTTGCCGGAGCCACGGGCCGACGAGCCCGTTAACGTGATGTTGTTACACGTGTCACCAACGGCGCTGGAGACTGTGTAGCACCCATTCGGAGGCTCCGCCAGGCCCTGCGGTCGGACGTTGTGCAGATCGTGACCGGGCGGAGGTCGTGTCGTGCGGTCCCGTTCGCCTCGGGGGTGCTTGGGCGTGCCATGACGTGTAACCATCGGAACCGGGCCGCCCCGGTGCCCGATCGGGCCGAAAATCCCCTTGCCCTTGTGGCGACGCTCACGCATCGGCCATACTCCGTGCCGCAACGCGACGAACCGCCGGCGGCAGGCGGTGCCGATCCGGGCTCGAGCCGAGGTCCGGGCCTGTTCCGGGCTTTGGGTCCGGGCCTGTTCCGGGCCCGGGCCGGGCTCTGGGCAGGGGCCGGGCTTTGGGTCCGGGCCTGTGCCCGTTCCTTTGCCTGTGCCCGTCCCCGAGTTGGGGCCTGTGTCCGTGGCCGAGCGCGGGCATGGGCATGGGCCTGGGTCGGGGCGGGGCCTGTGTCTATGCCCGGCCTATCCCCGTGCCTGGGTCGGGGCGGTGGCTGCGCCCTTGTCCGGGTCGGGGCCCGTGCCCGTGTCCGAGCCCGTGCCCGTGTCCGTGTTCGAGCCCGAGCCTGTACTCGGGCCCGAGCCTGGGCCCGAGCCGGCCCGAGCCGGCCCGTGCCCGTGCCTGTACCCGGGCCCGAGCCTGGGTCGGGGCGGGGCCTGTGCGCGTGCCCGGGTCGGGGTTTGTGTCCGAGCCAGTGCGAGCCTGTGCTGGTGTCCGGGGTCGGAGCTTGTGCCCGTCCCCGGGCCGGCTCGTGCCCGAGTCGGGGCCTGCCTTCGGGCCCGGGCGCGGGCCCGGGGAGACGCTCGCCCTTACCGGCGCGTGAACTCGCGCCGGGCACGCGTTGGCATGCCGTGTCCCGTCGACCTCCACCCTTCGCGCGCTTGTGCCGCGTCGGGGCCGTGCGTCCGCCTCCCGTTGGCGGTGGGCTGCCGGCCCTGTCGCCGCTTCCCATCGCCCTTACGTCACCTCCAACCGCCCTGTCGACAACCCGCCGCGACGATGATCCGCTGCTTCGATTGCCCGCCGCGACGACGACCCGCCGCTTCGACAACCACCGCATCGACGACCCGCTGCTTCGGTCGTCCGCCGCACGACAACCCGCCGATCGGCGACTCGCCGCTTCGACAACAACCGCATCGACAACTCCGCATCGTTGGGATCCGTCCGACGGCTTGCCAAGCAGTCGACGTCGGCCCGAACGCCCAACCAGCCCCGACCAACATCTACGGCCTGCTCGCGGACCAACCAGCCCCGACCAACTGCTCCCCGACCAACCGGCCCTGACCAACTGCACCCGGATCCACCGGCCCTGACCAACTGCTCCCGGACCAACCGGCCCGACCAACGGTTCCCGGGTCGACCGCTCCGCCGGCCTCCCGTGCCCGCTTCATCCCGCCCGGGCGCCCCGACCGGCCGCGCCCTGCTGCCCCCGACCAGCCGCTCCGTACCCGACCTCCGCACCCAGCCGCGCTCCGCACCCGACCGCTCCGCACCCAACCGCTCCGCACCCAACCGCTCCGCACCCAACCGCTCCCCACCCGACCGTGCCCCGCCTCACCGCTCCCCGATTGCCCGCGCCCCGTCGTGCCGGCAGTAGACGTGAAAGGCCCGCTGTGCAGCACCAGTACTCCGCCGTGCCCCCGCCCGGTCCCGTGCGGCCACCCCGGCACCAATTGCCCGCACCCCCTCCTCGCGGTGCACTCGCCTGGGGTGTGTCCCTCCTGCTCGTTTCCCTGGCGACCGCCCTGTGGCTGCGCGTCGACGCCCGACCCTTCTTCCAGGGGATCGACGACCGCTGGGAGGGCTCCTTCAACGTCCCGGCCGGGGGAGGGGCGGGCGGAGGATCCGCCGGCGGGTTCGTCCTGCTCCTCGATCGGCTCGGCGGGCCCCTCGGGTTGGTCCTGCCGCTGGCCCTTGCCGGCTGCCTCTGCGTGTACGGGCGCTGGCGGTCGGGTCTGTTCGTCGGGAGCGTTTGCGTCGTCTCCAACGTGCTCGTCGTGCTGCCCCTCAAGCAGCTGGCAGACCGGCCGCGCCCGGCGCACCCGTGGGTCCTGGTCAACGACGGCTCGTACCCCTCCGGCCAGGTGTTCACGGCCGTGACCTTGGTGTTCGTCCTCGCCGTGGTCGCGTTTCCCGACCGTGCGAGACGGTGGTGGTGGCCGGTCGCCGGGGCCTACGTGCTCTCCATGATGGGCAGCCGCACCTGGCTCCACGCGCAGTGGCTCAGCGACACGATCGCGGGCGCGCTCCTCGGCGCCGGTACGTGTCTGGTGCTGTGGCGCCTCTTCGCGCCGATGCTGGAGACGGAGGCGGAGCGCATGGCGTCGGACAGCCTCTGGCTATGACGGGACGATTCCAAGCTGCATCGGGCGCGCCGGGCAGGGAGGACCGGCTGATGTCCCACACCCCGGGCTGGAGTCGCTGCCTGGAACTCCCCTTCGTGTTGGACGACTTCGACCAGTGGGCGCACGCTCCCTTCGTGGGCGGGCAGGTTCCCGCCGTCCGCGACGGACTCGCGGACAGCATGCGCCGGGCCTGGACCGCCTTGACTCGTCACGATGCGCTTCGACTCGATCGTGACGGCCTTCGCCGACCTCGCCTAGCTCGCAAACGACGCACGGACGATCCCTCCCGAGCGATCGGCGAACCCTCCGAGGTCATGATCTGACTCGTGTAACCTCGGATGGAGGAATCGCGCACCGAGCAGAGGAACGTCAAGGGACACCATGGCCGACGAAATCCGGGTCCCCCCGACCACCCCGCCCCCCACGACCACGAGCGCGGACGTGGCCCGCTTGGCCGGGGTCTCGCGCGCCACGGTCTCCTTCGTCCTCAACGACACCCAGGGCCACCGCGTCAGCGATGCCACCAGGGCCCGCGTGCTCGACGCGGCCCGTCGACTCGGATACGTACCGCACGCCGCTGCCCGGTCCCTGCGGGCCGGCCGCAGCAACCTCGTGCTCATGCCCTCGTCGGTCTCCGCGATAGGCCGCCTCGTCAGCGACTGGGTCGACGACCTGCACGGCGAGCTCGACCGGCACGGTTACACGGCCGTCCTCCACGCGGGACGCTTCGCCGACCCCGTCGACGCGGCCCGGGCCTGGGCGGAGCTGCGCCCGGCCGGTGTCGTCGCCCTGGACGGCGACCGGTTCCCGCCCCAGGCCGCCGAGCTGCTGCGCCGGGCGGGCGTGCGCGGGTTGCTGGCCTTCGCCGCGCGTCCCGTCGAGGGCGTGCACACCGTCGGCTTCGACCACGCCGACATCGGCGCCACCGCCGCCGAGCACCTCATCGCCCGCGGCCGTGCCCGGATCGGCGTGGTCGTACCGCAGGAGCGCGGGCTCGGCACGCTCGCCCTGCCGCGGCTGGCGGGCGCGGAATCCGTCGCGGCCCGGCACATGGCCACCGTCACCCCCCTGGAGCTGGCCTACACCCGTGAATCCGCGACCGCCCTGGCCCGGCGGTGGCGGGACCTCGGGCTCGACGCCGTGTTCGCCTACAACGACGAGTACGCCACCCTGTTGCTGCACGCCTTCCGCGCCGAGGGCATCGTCGTACCGGACGAGGTCGCGGTCGTCGGCTCCGACGACCTGGTGCTCTCCGCGTTCCAGCAGCCCGCGCTCACCTCGGTCCGCCTGGAACTGCCGTCACCCGCGCTGATCGCGGACTCCCTGCACGAGCTCATCTCCGCCGGTACGGCGCGGGAGCTGCCGCCCGTCGAAGCGGTCCTCGTCCCCCGCGAGACCTCCTGACGGGAGGTCGGGTTCCCCGGACCACCGCCGGACGACCCGATCGAGCCGACCGACCCGATCGACCCGATCGACCCGATCGACCCGAACGACCCGAACGACGAAGGGGCCCCTCCGCTCCCCGGAACCACCGGAGGACGGGCGGGACCCCTTCCGATCCCGCCCGTCGCCTCAGCCCTGCGGAACGGGATCCGCCGTGTTCACGGCCGCCCCCCGGCGGTCGTGGACGCGTACGCGCTCCCGGCGGAGCGAGGGCTCGCAGAGCCACCAGGCCAGCAGGCCGACGCCCGCTCCGGCCGCCGCTCCGGCCACGGTGTCGCTGAGCCAGTGGGCGTGCAGCCAGGTGCGGCTCCACATCATGGCCAGGGCGAAGACCGCGCCGGCGACCCACCACGCCCGCCGCCGGGCGGCCGGCACCAGCAGCACGCCGACGAGCACCACGAGCAGCGCCGCCGAGGCGGCATGGCCGGACGGGAACGAGCCGTGGTCGACGCGGACCAGGGGGTTCGCCGGGCGGGGCCGGTCCACCAGGTGCTTGAGTCCCTGGATGACGAGCATGTTGGCGCCGAGGTAGGTGACGAGGAAGAAGCCGGCGGAGACCCAACGCCGCCGGACCAGCAGCAGGACGAGCAGGGCGAGCGGGACGACGATCCCGGGCGGGCCGCCGAACCAGTTGAGCGCGGCCGCGACGGCGGCGTACAGCCCCTCGTGGGGGCCGCCCATCCAGCGCAGCCAGCGCTCGTCCAGGCCTTGGAAGGGCGGGTTCGCGACGTCCGGGCGGACGACGAGGGCCAGGAGGGCGGCGCCTCCGAGGAACAGCAGACCCGACGCGAGCGCGCCGCGGCCGCGGTTCGTCCCGGAGGCGCCGGGTCTGCCGGTGGGAGCGGTCGTGGCGGTGGGTGCGGGGGAGGTGGACATGGCTGCCTTTCCGGACCGCGGTGCGGCCGCGGCCGTTGGGGTGTGCGGGGTGGGCAGGACCGAGATGTGCGGGGTCGGCGGTACCGAGGTGTTCGGGGTTGGCGGGTGGGCGGTACCGAGGTGTGCGGGGGTGAGCGGGACCGGCCGGAGGTGTCCTCGGGTGCGGTGAGCGAGGACACCTCCGGCCGGCCCGCGAGCGGAAGGGGCCGGGATGAGGCCCAGGGATGAGCCCCGGAGTCAGGCCCCGGGATCGGGCCCCGGATGAGACCCCGGGATCAGTCCCATGGACGAGGCCATGGACGAGGCCCCGGAGTCAGGCCCCGGCGCCCAGGTGGCCGGCGAGGAAGGCGACGCTCTCCGCGACGATCCCCTCGATGTCGGGCGAGCCGAGGAAGATGTGGTCGGCGCCGTCCACGGGCCGCAGTGTGACCTCGCCCCCGACGCCCGTCAGCGCCCGCGCGAGGGCCTCGCTCTGGCTGTACGGGACCAGCCCGTCCCGCGTGCCGTGGACCAGGAGGAACGGCGGCGGGTTCGCGCCGTCGGCGTACGTGACCGGGCTCGCGGCGCGGGCCAGCGCCGGACGTTCGGCGTCGGTGCCGCCCAGCAGGGCCTCGTACGGGTCGGGGAACTCGACCCCGCCGGGCATCGGCGGCATCGGGTGGTCGGCCAGGGCGGGCAGGTCGGAGACCCCGTACCAGTCGACGACGGCCAGTACCCCGGTGTCCCCGGAGCCGACGCCGTGCGCGCCCTCCAGTGCTGCGCCGTTCGGGCTGTCGGGGCCGACGAGCCCGGCGAGGGCCGCCAGGTGGCCGCCCGCGGACTCGCCCCAGACGCCGATCCGGTCCGGATCGATCCCCAGGACCTCCGCGAAGGCACGGACGTAGCGGATCGCGGCCTTCACGTCGTGCAGTTGGGCTGGGAACGGTGCTTCGAGGCTGTGCCGGTAGTCGATGGACACCAGGGCCAGGCCGGCGCCGAGGACCGCCCCGTGCAGGAGGTCGGCGGGAACGGTCGGCGGCGGGTAGCGGCGGTCGCCGTCCAGCCAGCCGCCGCCGTGGATCCAGACGACCGCGGGGAAGGGGCCCTCGCCCGCCGGTGTCCGCACGTCGAGCAGTCGGGGACGGAACCCCGGCGTGGTCGCGTACGTGACCCCGTCGAAGAGCCGTACGCCGTCGGCTCCGACCCGGGGCCGTACGGGGGGCTGGTAGGGCGGGGGCGGCCAGGTCATGTCGGCGAGGTCGAACCCGGCCGTGGGGGATTGCGTCATTGCGGCCCTTCCGATTCGGCGCGGCCTTGGTGGCCGGCAGGTCCCGGCACGGGCGCAGGCTTCGTGACGTTTGTCCGAAATGCTTGCGCGGATCGCCGGGGGAGGCATAACGTGTTACACGTGTAATCAGAACAGTAGCGACGCGTTTCCGCTGACCACAAGCCCATGGGTCGGATGACTTCCCGGCCGGTTGCACGAGCCGCTCCAGTGGGCGCGCCGCCTTCCCCCTCCGGGAGCACGCCATGCTCACCCCAGTCGGCAGACCCGCGGACCTCGCGCCGCCCGCGCGCTGCGCACCGCCCGTTCCCGCCTCCGCGTGCGGGCCGTGCGAACCCTCCGGGTCGCCCCTGCTCCCGGCTGCGGCCGGCGGTTTCGTCCACTGGGTCACCGACCCCGTCGCGGCGACCGTCCCGCAGGTCAGGGCCCGGGTGCGGGCCGCCCTCGCCGAGTGGCGGGTGTCGCGGGAGGCGGCCGAGGTGCTGTTGCTCGCCGTCAGTGAACTCGTCGGCAACGTCGTGCAGCACGTGGCCACCGGCCGCATGAGGGTGGGTGTGTCCCGGAGTGGGGGGTGGCTCCGCCTGGAGGTCGCCGACCAGGGGGCCGGGCTGCCGCGGCTTCCCTCTCCGCGCGCCGAGGTGGACCCCGACTCGGAAGGCGGCCGCGGGCTGCTGATGGTGCAACTGCTGGCGGCCGAGTTCGGCGGTCGACTCTCCCTGGTGGCGGGGGAGCCGGACAAGGCCGTTCGGGTGCGGATCCCGCTGGTGTGAGTCGGGCGGAGGCGTCCGGATGTTCCTTCTGCCGTGATCGGCTGCCACCGGTCCCCAGCGGCATCGACTCAACTTCGATCTTCGACGCGGCTCCCCCCCCCCGTCGGATCCGGACCCGGGCGGCGCAGCCGTGGGGGAGGGGCGCACGGGCCATCGGGAGGGGCGTCCCGCGGTCCCGTCCGGGCGACCCGTGACCCGAGTCAGCCGGACCGTCCGGTCGGCGGCCGGTCGCGGCCGGGGCGGGCGCCGGCCGGGATCCGTTCCACGAGCGCCGCGGCCGCGGCGTCGCGCACCACGAAGTGGACGTCCCACCGGGCGCCGCGCGCCAGCTCCGCCTCCACCGAGGCCCACACGGCGGCCAGACTCACCTCGGGCGGCAGCCCGCCCCGTCCCGAACCGAGCAGCGGGAAACACACCGAGCGCAACGGCGGTACGAAACGGTCGTGTTCCTCGGCGAGCAGCGCCAGCGCCCGGGCCGAGGCGCGGGTGACGTCGGCGGGCAGCACGTCGTAGTCGTTGGTGCCGGCGCGGGGCACGGCGAGCGCCGCGTGGTAGATCCGCCGGATGCCCTGGTCGGCCAACGCGCCCGCCCCGGTCGGGGCCACCGTACCGGGCAGCACCGGCCGGCCGGCGGTGCCGTAGCGCGCCGCCCAGGTGCGCAGCTCTTCCTGCACGGGGTCGGCCATCACGTCCCCGGTGACGCCGCGCACGGCTGCCGCCCGACGCAGCGAGGCCGACACCGACGACTTGTACGGTTCCGGCAGCGCGAGGTAGGTGTTCGTGGGGGAGACCACCACGTCCACGTCGCGCAGCAGGTCGATGGGGTGTGCGTGCACGGTGAGTCGGGCGCTGCCCGCGCCCGCCCGCACCTCCACCGTCCGGTGGGTCCCCTCCCCCCATTCCCGCGAGGCGTCCTGCGGTGCCTCGCCCGCGGCTCCCTCCGCCGCCAACTGGACGATGCGGTCGGCGATCTGGCCGAGCACCATCACCTCGTGGTCCTTGCGGAAGCGCTCGACGCTGACCCCGTACACCGCACAGGCCCGGGCGCGGCGCGAGGACGCGGGCCAGTCCCGGGTGCCCTGGGCCAGGCCCAGGGTGTACTCGGCGGCCGTGCGCAGGGTGCCCGCGTCCAGCCGTGCCACGGCGCGGCGCAGCAGCGCCTCGACGGCCCCCTCCGGCGTCCGGGCGGCGACCGAGGCCGCCGCGGCTTCCAACGCGGGCAGCGCGTGCCCGCGCAGGCGGACGAGACCGGCCCGTCGGACCTCTTTCAACTCACCGAGGACATCAGCGTGTTCCACGTGTAACGGGGTCATGGGACCCACCATGACACCACGCGTCACGCGACGACAAGGATCGCAACGATCGTGGCGCCGATCTCAGTCGCGCCCCCCGAACGAGATCGCCGAACGCAGCGGCTCCAGCAGGGCGTTGACCCGCTCGACGCCGGCCCGCGAGCCCATGTCCCCGATCCCTTCGTCCGGCAGCGTTTCGAGCGGCTTCCCGTCGCAGCCGGCGAAGCGGTCGCCGAACAGCACCAGCGCGTGCCGCGGCCGGTTGCGCCGGGACTGCCAGATCAGGCCCATGGAGGCGGGGGCCTGGACCCGGATCTCGCCGGCCCAGCGCCTGGCCTTCGGATAGTCCTGTTCGTCCTCCAGCAGGCCGGAGTCCTGGCACACGGCCGCCAGGTCGTGCTCGTCGATCAGGGAGACCAGGCTCACCTCGCACCGGGTCCGCATCACGCTGAGCGCCCGGCCGTGGACCGCGGCGTACGGCACGAGCCGCAGGCCCCGTTCCGGATCGAAGGGCATCGACCGCAGGAGGGTCTCGGCGAGCGCCGTGGTCGCGGAGTCCCCCGCGTACAGGAACGGGTAGGGGTCGAGGACCGTGCTGTCGAAGCGGCTGCCGCCGAAGTGGAGGTCCGCGGGCCGGGGATTGAACTCCTCGGCCGGACGGACGGCCGTGTGCACCCGCCACAGCAGGGTGCCCATCGGGAGGACGTGGTACCGGGGCCGCAGCTCGTACGCGGAGGGAGGCAGGACGCGTGTCATCAGTACCCCTCCACCAGCGCCGCCGCGGCCAGGACGAGCCGCTCGCCCGGCAGTTCCCCGAGCAACGAGGCCGGAGCGCCTCCGAGTTGGACGTTGCCGCTGAGCCACCAGTCGGCGGCCCCCCACGGATCGACGTCGGCCAGCAACAGCCGGTTCACCTCCAGGACCACCCCGTACGCGCCCCCCTCCCCACCGGCGAACTGGAACTCCGGGTACCGGTCCCCGCGCACGGGGTCGGGCAGCCGGATCACCTCGGGAGGCGGCGCGCCACCGCACCGGGCCCGTACCTCCTCGGTCGCCAGCGACGGGGCCGCCAGCAACCTGCGGTGAACGGCGCCGACGATCGCCGCGGTGTCCGGCGGGGGAACGGGGGAGGGCTGTGGCACCGCGAGCCGCGCCAACAGCGCCCGCGCGCCCACCACGCTGTCCGCCGGGGCCGCCACCGAGGCCGTCAGGCGCACCGAATCCAGTGCCGTCCGCACCGGATGGTCGAACGGCAGGGGCCGCAGCGCGAGCCGCACCCCCTGGAGGGCCCTGCGGACCGCCCTGCCGTCGGTCCCGGCCGCGGCGCCGAGGTCCCCCAGCCGGGTGCGGAGCGTCCTGCGTTGCTCCTCGGTCAGGGCGGCGTCGACGCTCTCCCAGTGCTCGCCGAGGAGGTCGAGCAGTTGCTTCCCCGGTCCGTTCGCGCTCATGCGGTCCTCTCTCCCGGGCCGCGACGGCCCCGATGGACGAAGGGCGGCCCGGCCCGCGGCAGCGAACACCGCGCACCACCGCTCATGCGCACGCCCCCTCGTCAACCCCCGTTTGTCGCAGTCATCATGACGAACCGTCGGATCCCGTGTCAGCCCCCGGCGCCGGATCCGCCGTACGAACGCCCGGCAGCCGACCGGGAAACGCCCAGATCGGTCCGCATCCGGTGCCGCATCTCCCGCAGCAGGTCCCACAAGGCGTCGATGTCGCCCTGCGCGGCGGCGTCACCCGGCCGCGGGACACCGTCGTCCAGCCGCCGCAGGGAGCCGTACACGGTGCCGAGCGCGTGCGCGACCCCGCCCGCGATGCCGAGCATCCGGTCCGGCAGTCGCATCTGTGCCTCCGCGTACACCTCCCGGTGCAGGTCCCGGGCCTCCGTCAGCCGGCGGCGGACCGCCTGGAGCTCGTCCTCCCTGCCCAGTGCGTGCAACATGTCGGTCAACGCCGCCAGGTACTGCCGGGAGGCCGTGTTGAGCGCCACGTAGCACGCGCGGCGCTCCACGGCCTCCGCCCGCCGCTCCCGGGACTCCTCGGCGTGTTCCTGTTGCCGCTCCCGGCCCCGTTCCGCCGCCCGCTGGGTCAGCAGCGCCGACAGCAGCGTCCCGACGACCCCCACCACCGCGACCGCGAACGCGGTCGTGCTCCCGGCGTCCACCCGGCCTCCGTCCCCGTACCGTCACCCGGTCAGCGAAGCACCGGCGCCCACCGCGCCGGAAGTCCCCGACCGGGGAACGCCCGGAGCGCGACCCGTCGGCGACCGCGAGCGCGGCCGGATCCGGTCGTGTACGGGGTGCGGGCCGGTCGTCCGGCGGGAACGGGGGGACACGGCGCCGGGGCGCGGTTCATCATGAACGCCGGCGTGGGAACACGGCAGAGGGGGACGCGTGGACGACAGCGACGGCGACAGCGGCGGATTCCAGGGCTTGCGGGCATGGGCCGAGGACGCCGCACGGAGGGCGGCGGGGCGGCTGCCCACGGAGGGCGCCGCCCGCCCGGCGGCGACCGACTACGACCCTTCGATCGAGGAGCTGGACCAGGTCCTCCCGCTCCTGGACCACGAACCGGCGCTGCGGGTCAGGCTCACCGTCCTGCTCGGATGCCTCCTCGGCTGGCGCTACTCGGCCGGCGGTCGGGCGGCGGACAAGGAACGGGCGGAGCGGTTGCTGAGGGCGGTCCGCGAACCCGGCTCCGAGGTGGCGTTGGCCCCAGAGGAGCAACAGGTGTCCGCGGCCATGCTGGCCATGCTCGCCCTGCCGGTCTTCGACCTCGGCCCGCTGTTCGACGGCAGGCTGCCCAGCGTGGCGGAGGTCAGCCGGTGGACGCTGGAGAACCCCGACGGCAAGGACGCCATGCTGAAGGCGTTCCAGGAGCTGATGGACTCGCCGGAGGCCCTGGTGACGCTGGACCCCGAAATGCGGCATGCCTTCGAAAGGTTGGCCCGCATGGAGCGGGAGGGCTATCCGGACGACGTGGAGGAGGTGGTCAAGCTGCTGCCCGAGGGCAACCCGATGGCCGACCGGATCCGCGCCGTGTACGACCTGCTGGGCCTGAAGGGCGAGCCGCCGCAAGGACGCACCCCGGACCGCCCCGAGGCCAAGGCCGTCCCGGACCGACCCCAGCCAGCCACCCCGGTCCGGCCCGAGGCCGCCGCCACCCCCGTACGGCCCGACGCCGCCGCCACCCCCGTCCGGCCCGAGGCCACCACCATCCCCGTCCGGCCCCAGGCCGCCGCCACCCCGGACCGACCCGAGGACCCCGGAGCCCCGGAAGGCCCGAAGGACCCCGGCCCCCCGATCCTCTCTTCGGACGTGCCCGTCACCCGGCGGGAAGGCCTGGACCCGGACGTCTCGGAGGTGGCGCTGCAAGCCCTCCTGCCCTCGCTGATGGCCATCATGGCGGGCGTGCGCAGCCGCGACCCGCAGGAGGTGGACGACGCGGTGCGGCTCCTGCGCGCCACGTACGACCGGATGCCGCCCGGCGACCCGCTGACGCAGATGCTCGCCGGAGCCATGGGCGGACTGCTCCAGTTGGGCCCGGTGATCGGCGGGAACGAGCAGGACGGCGAACGCGGCCGCGCACTCATCCCGGACGTCGTGGAACGGTTCGGGCCGGACCTCCCCGCCTGGGCGGCGCCCGGCCTCGTCTCGTTGCGGATCGCCCAGCACGCCGCCGTGGTCCTCGCGGCCAAGGCGCGGGAGGACGTGCCGCTGCTCGACGCGGCCATCGAGGACCTGACCACGATCGAGACGGGCCTCGCACCGGGCGACACGAACCGGCCGGCGGCCCTGGTCGTCCTCGGACACGCCCGCCTGCTGCGGGGGCTCCTGACGGACGACATCCCGCAGGCACTGGAGGCCCTCGACGGCTTCGGTGAACTGGCCGCGCACCCCGAGTCGCTCCCCGCCCCGCTGCGGCACCTCGCCGGACAGATGGCCGAGGCCGAGCAGGCCGTCCGGGCCAAGGTGACCGGGAACCCCGAGCCGATCCGGGTGCTGTCCGAACCCGGGCCGGACGCGCCGCCCGCCGAATGGTCGACGTACGCGTCGAACCTGGCCCTGCGGCACGAACTCAGCGGCGAACCCGCTGACCTCGACCGTGCCGTCGACGCCCACACCCGGGTCCGCACCGCCCTGAAGGAGGGACGCGGCGCCCCCCTCGCGGCGCAGTCCCTGTGGGAGTTGAGCGGGCTCCACCAGAAGCGCTGGCGCGGCACCCGACGTCGCGAGGACGCGACCGCGGCCACCGAGATCGCCATCGAGGCGCTCCGGGCGCTCGCCGCGGACGTGGTGCTCCAACTCGGCCCCGAACACGGCCTGCTCACAGCCCGGTCCGGGGCCCGGCGCGGCGTGCGGGCGGCCATGTGGGCGGCCTCCCACGGCCAGTTGGCACAGGCCGTCACGGCACTGGAACTCGGTCGGGCGACGGTGCTGCACGCGGCCTCCACCTCCGCGGGAGTACCGGAACTGCTGGAGGCCCGCGGCCGGGCCGATCTCGCCGCCGCCTGGCGGGAGCCCCTGGGATCGCTCACCCCGGACGAACTGCCGGGCGCGCTCCCGAGCAGCCTGCGCCGCCAGGCCCTGGAGGTGCTCGGCTACCGGGAGAAGGAGCTGATCCCGACCCCCACCGTGAGCGAGCTGACGAGCGGGGTCATCGCGAGCGACGCCGACGCGCTCGTCTACCTCATGTCCGGCTCCGGACTCTCGCCCGGCCTGGCCCTGCTGGTCGGCCCGGACTGCGGAACCTGCGTCATCGGACTTCCGCTGCTGACGGAGGAGCGCAGCGGACCGCTGCGCGGCTACATGGACGCCGCCGCCGAACGGGCCGCCCGCCCCGGCGACCCCGAGGCCGAACAGGCCTGGGAGACGGCCCTGTCGGTGCTGTCCGACTGGTCGTACCCGGCGGCGCTGGGGCCCGTGCTCGCCGGGATGACCGAGCGGATCGCCGCGAACGCCGACCGGCGCCCCCACTCCCGCACCCCCCGCATCGTCCTCGTCCCCTGCGGCAACCTGGGGGTGGTCCCCTGGCACGCGGCCCGGCTGCCCGACGCGGCGCCCGCCGACTACGCCTGCCAGTTCATGGCGATCAGCTACGCGGCCTCCGGATCCCACTTCCTGCGCGCCGCCGCCCGCGACCGGCGGCCCCCGGCCGCTGCGGCCGTCCTCCTGGCCGACCCGCGGATCGACCTGACCCTGGCCGAGCAGGAGGCGGCCGCCCTGAACGCGGCCTTCTACCCCGACGCCCGGTTGCTCGGCGAGTACTACGACCCCTCCCTGCTACCCGTGGCGGAGGGCACGCCCGACGAGCTGATGGACTTCCTCGACGAGCCGCTGTCCGTCCTCCACCTGGCCTGCCACGGCTCCGCCGGAACCAGCCCCACCGTCTCCGCGCTCCACCTCGCCTTCCCCGCCGGCACGGAGGAACTGCCCCCCGAACAGGGCGGGTACGGGGCCTCACCGGACCGGGGCATGCTGACGGTCGCCCGGCTGTTGGAACGCGCCGGCACCGCCCGGCAGCCGCGGGACGAGCCGCGGAGCGGACCGCTCGTCGTGCTCAGCGCCTGCGAGACGGACCTCAGCAACCGGGACCACGACGAGGCCCTGACCCTGGCGACGGCCTTCGTCGCGGGCGGCGCCCGGGACGTGGTCGGCTCCCGCTGGACCACCCAGGACGGCGCCTCGGCCCTGATGATGGCCGTCTTCCACCACCACGTGGTCGTCGAGGGCCGCAGCCCCGTGGACGCCCTGCGCGCGGCGCAGATGTGGATGCTGGACCCCGACCGCCGCGACCCCGGCACCCTCGGCGAGGAACTGCTGCGCGAAATGGACCGGCCGGACCTGGACCGGCTCCCGCTGTGGGCCGCCTTCACCCACCAGGGGAACCCCGGACCCGCCGCGTCCACCCGCGGGGCCACGTCCGCCACCGTGCCCCGCCCGACGCCCGAACCGACGCAGCCCGAACGGGAACTGCTGCGCCTGGTCGCCTCGCACCTCGACGGCATCCGCGCCGCGCTCGACGAGGACCAGTACGAACTGCTGCGGTCCCGCATGCGGGACCTCGCGGGCGATCCGGGCGACCCGCGCGGCCGCCGCAAGGCCCTGCTCGGGATCAGGCTCGCGCTGTTGCCGCTGCCGCTCGACCACCCCGTCCGGCTCGCCCTGGACCTGACCCGCCGCACCGGCCCGCCCGCCGGGCCCGCAGTGGTCGCCGGCGCCCGCGAGGTGCTGGCCCTGATGGAGGCGCGGCGGCCGCGGTGAACCCGCCCCGGGGGCGCGCTTCGCAGCGGGCCGGGCCGTACGACCGTCAGGACACGCACGCGCGATGACGACGGCGTTCCGGACGCCTGACCCCGCCCCGGGAGGGGGAGGGGTCAGGGCGTTTCCGGGGTCCCGGTGCGGCCGTGTCCCGACGGGTGCGCGGTGTGCGAGGGGTTGTCGGTGTCGGTCAGGGCCGCGGTGAGCGCGGCGTGGTCGGCGACCGTCAGGTCCGCGTAGTCCAGGGCGAAGCGGGTGACCGCCTCGTCGAAGGAATCACCGGCGCCCAGGTACCCGGCGATCGCGAACCGGTCGCCGGTGCGCGCGTGCGCACGGGCCAGCGTGCGGCCGCACAGTCGGGCGTAGCCCTCCAGCAGCAGCGGGTCCATGCCGGCGACGTCGGCCGAGCCCTTCATGTCCCGCAACTGCCGCCAGTAGAAGTGCCGGCCCTCGGGGCCGGTGGCCCAGCCGAGGAAGATGTCGCCGGCCGCCTGCAGGAGCCGCTGCCCGGCCACCACCCGGTGTCCGGAGTGGCGGTGCGCCGACCGCCCGAGGTGGGCCTCCAGCACCGACGGCACGGCCTCCTTGATCTGGAGGAACAGCGGGTCCGCGTCGTCGCGGCCCGTCAGGAGCACCACGAAACAGCGGGTGCCGACACTGCCGACGCCCACCACCTTCCGGGCCACGTCCACCACGTGGAAGCGGTCCAGCAACAACCGCCGCTCCTCCGGCAGCGACGCCCGGTACTCCCGGAACACCTGCTCCACCATGGCCTCGTCGAGGGGGCCCACCGGCTCCAGCAGCGGCGGTTCGAACCGGATCCGCAGTCTGCCGTCCACCACCTCCGCCAGCTTGTCCAGCGCCTGGAGACTGGTCCGCCGCCGGGCCCGCTCCAGTCCGGACGCGACCCGTTCGCGGTGCCGACGACGCACCAGGGGCAGCACCTCGGCGCTGTCCACCCGCTCGTACCAGACGGCGAGTTCGCCCAACCCCGCCAGCCGGCGCATGTTCCGCCGGTACGCCGCCGCGGCCGCCCCGGCCGCGCGCCGGGCGGCCTTGTCGCCGTGGCCGTTGTCCCGGGCCGCCACGGCCACGCTCGCCGCCAGTCGTTTCACGTCCCATTCGAAGGGACCCGGCAGCGTTTCGTCGAAGTCGTT
Organism: Streptomyces sp. NPDC057939; assembly: GCF_042887545.1. Taxonomy (NCBI): domain Bacteria; kingdom Bacillati; phylum Actinomycetota; class Actinomycetes; order Kitasatosporales; family Streptomycetaceae; genus Streptomyces; species Streptomyces sp. NPDC057939. The sequence continues at coordinate 294,533 of NZ_JBHVPG010000002.1, read as the reverse complement.
CAGGTCGAACAGCAGGGCCCGCTCGGGAGAGGCGTACAGCCCGAAGTTCAGCAGGTGCGCGTCCCCGCACAACTGCACCGCCAACCCGGTGTGCGGAGCCGCCGCGAGGTCGGCGCTCATCACGGCCACCGCGCCGCGCAGGAAGGGGAACGAGCCGGCCGCCATCCGGGAGTACCGCAGCGGCAGCAGTTCCGGCAGCCGGTCCGCGCCCTGCGCCGCCAGCACGGCCACCGGGTCCGGACGGCTCTCCTGCGAGGGCGTCGCCGCGTGCTCCGACCGGGGCAGCCGCTTGCGCCGCGCCCGGCCGTACCGGACCCGTTCGTCGGGGGACGAGGGCGGGGCCATTGCCATCCCCCAGTCATATCACCGGCTCCGGGCGTGCGCCGTCCGGGGGAACGCACGGTGTGCCGGACCGTCCGGCGGCCGGTGGCGGCGCAAGGTCCATTGCGGTGCCGTGTTCCGCACGGCCGTCCAGCGGTATCGAGGAACGTCCGGCATTGCCGGCAGTGGAGATGGGGAAGCGCGGATGCGCATGTTCAGGAAGATCGCCGCGGCGGCGCCGGTGGCCGCCGTCTCGGCCGTTCTCCTCGCCGGGACCGCCCTGGCGTCGGGGTCCTACGCGGAGGGGCTGGTCGTCAGCTCGGCAGGGGTGAAGGTCCGCTCGGCCCCGACCACCACGGCCCGGGTCGTCGGCACCCTGGCCCCGTGGCAGAAGGTGAAACTGTCCTGCCGGACCGAGGCCAAATGGGTGGAGGGCAACGACACCTGGTACCGGTTGCACGGCGACGGCTGGGTGTCGGCCCGCTACGTGCACAACTACACCAACGTGCCCTGGTGCTGAATCCGGGGACGACCCGACGCTGACCCCGCTCAGGCCTCCCGGGCGACGCAGTCGCCGGTGCCCGACGTCCCCAGGTCCCCGCCGGTCAGGGCGAAGGAGAGGACGAGTCCGGCACCGGTGGCTCGCGCCCCGGTGAGCCCGACCCCGTCCGGGAGGTCCCCCAGACCGATCGTGCGGGGCTTCAGCTTGTCGGCGATGCCGGATCCGAAGGGGAGGGACGCCAGCCGGTCCACCGGTATGTCACGGCCGAACAGCCGGACGGCGGCCGGGGTGACGGTCACGCTGTCGGCGGTCGTGGACAGCGTCGTCCGGACCGTCACGGGCAGCCCCGTGCCGCCGGCGTCGCCCGTGAGCGTGAGGTCCTTGCCGTCCGTGCCGAGGACCAGGCCGGAGGCGGCGTCGCCGGCCTCCCGCTCGGCACGCCGGTTCAGGGATGCGTAGGGGACGGTGGCCGTCGCGGTCCCCCCGCCCACGCCGTCGCGCGAAACGTCCTTGAGGACCGCTTCGACGTCCATGTCGGTGCCCTCCCGCCGCACCCCCTCCGCGCGGACACGGACGGTCCCGACGTCGCCGGTGAGGGCGCGCAGTCCGGCGAGGGGGCCGTCGAGGTCGGCGCTGACCGATCCGGCCGCACCGAGTCGGCAGGTCGCCGCGTCGACGACCTCCCCCTCGGCCCGTTGCAGGGCCACGAGGTTCACGGTCCCGGTCGCGGCGGTCGCCACCAGGCAGGCGGCGGCGGTGACGAGCAGGGTCTTGCGGCGGGGGCTTTTCACGGTGCGGGTGTTCCGTTCCGGGCGAGGGCGAGCAGGTCGAAGGCCTTGGGCAGGAGCGGCGCGGCGTCCCCGGCGGTACCGGCCTCGCGGCGGGCCCGTTGGGTGCGCAGCACGGCACGGGCCGCCGAGAGGGCCGAGCAGGCGATCACGTTCGCGTGGAGGTCGGCGTCGGGCAGGTCGGCCGGCAGGCGCTCCAGTACGAGGAGCGCCAGCCGGTCCTCGAACTCGATGAAGGCCTGCATCAGACGGGACCGGATCAGCGCCTGCCCCTCGGTGCCCGCCAGCGAGTGCGTCAGACCGGCCAGGGTGCTCCGCGCGAACGGCACCGCGGCCTCCATCAAGGCGCGGCACACCGCGTCGAGGGGGTCCTCGTCGCGGGGACGCGCGGCCAGGGCGGCCTCGATGAAGGCGAACAACTCGGCGCTGTCCGGCAGCAGCAGGGACTCCTTGTTCTCGAAGTACCGGAAGAACGTGCGCTCCGACACGTTCGCGGCCGCCGCGATGTCGGTGACCGTCGTCGCGGCGTACCCCCGCTCGGCGAAGAGTTGGGCCGCGCACGCACGCAAGGTGCGACGGGTCTGCTCCTTCTTGCGTTCGCGCAGGCCGGGCGGGGTGGTCTCGGATGCCATGGAGTCACCCTACCCATCGCGACAGACATGTCAATTGTCAGTCCTGTCATCTGTGACCTAGTGTCTCTTGGCAGTACTGCCACTTTTTGGAGTCGCCGTGTCTTCCGTACTGCCCGAGGTACCCCCCGCCGCACCATCCGTCCCGGACGGGGCGCCGCCCTCCCGGCTCGCCCGTACCGGGGCGTTCTGCGCCCGCCACCCACTGTGGGTGATAGCGGCCTGGCTGCTCGTCATGTGCGCCGCGCTCGCCGGACGACACCTGGTCGACGCCGGCTACAGCGACCAGGTGAGCCTGCCCGGCACCGCCACCCACACCGGGGCCGGCCTGCTCAAGGCCTCCGAGCCGGCCGCCGAGGCGCCGAACGGCAAGGTCGTCCTCCACGTGGACTCCGGCACGGTCGCCGACCACGGCGCCGCGGTCTCCGACACGATCGCCCGCCTCGCCGCCCTGCCCCACGTCACCGCCGCGTCGGCCCCGGTGACCAGCGAGGACGGCCGCACCGCCTACAGCGTCGTGTCCTTCGACGCGCCGCTGAAGTCCCTCGGTCACGCCTACACCGACGAACTGGACGAAGCCACCGAACCGGCCCGCGCGGCCGGCGTCGGCGTCGGCTACGGGGGCGACCTCGACCAGATCGTCCGGCCGCCCGCCGACGACGTCGCCGCCGAACTCACCGGACTCGCCGCGGCGCTCGTCATCCTGCTCCTGGCCTTCGGCAGCGTCGCCGCCGCGCTCCTGCCCATCGCGACCGCGCTGGTCGGGGTCGGCGTCGGCATGGGCGTGGTCGGCATCGTCGCGGGCACCGTCGCCTTCGCCACCGCGGCGCCCACCCTCGCGGCCATGCTCGGCCTCGGCGTCGGCATCGACTACGCCCTCTTCCTCACCACCCGCTACCGCCAGGACCTCATGGAGGGGCGCGATCCCGTCGAGGCCGCCGGCCGGACCGCCGCCACCAGCGGCCACGCCGTCCTCGTCGCCGCCCTGACCGTCGGCGTCGCCCTCCTCGGGCTCTACGCCTGCGGGATCGGCTTCATCGGCAAGCTCGGACTCGCCGCGACCATCGCCGTGGTGATGACCGCCGCGGCCGCCGTCACCCTCGTGCCCGCCGCGCTCGGACTGGTCGGCCGGCGCATCGACCGCGTCCACGTACGCCGTCCCGTCGCCGAGACGTCCGGGGACCGGGACGGCTGGCACCGCTACGCCGCCCGCGTGGCACGCCGTCCCTGGACGTTCCTCCTGGCCGGTACGGCGCTCCTCGCGCTCTGCGCCGTACCGATGTTCTCCATGCGGCTCGGCCACGTCGACAGCGGCTCGGACCCGGTCGGCAGCAGCACGCGCGACGCCTACACCTGGATCTCCGACGCCGAGGGCCCCGGGTTCGGGCCGGGCGCCAACGGTCCCCTCCTCGTCGTGGTGGACCTGGGCGACGCGTCGCGCGCCGCCGTCGACATCGGGCGGGAACTGGAGGACGCCCTCCGGGCGACCCCCGGGGTCGCGCGCGCGACGCCGCCGCGGGCGAGCGCCGACGGCAGGATCCTGACCTCGACGGTCACGCCCGCCACCGGTCCCCAGGAGGCCGCCACCGGCGCCCTCTTCGACCGGCTCACCGACCGCACGCTCCCGCAGGCCCTGGCGGACACAGGAGCCACCGCCCACCTCACCGGCACCACCGCCGGTCAGCTCGACTTCCGCGACACCGTCACCGAGCGCCTGCCGCTCATCATCGGCCTCGTCCTCATCGCCTCGTTCCTGCTGCTGATGACCGTCTTCCGGAGCCTGGTCATCCCGCTCAAGGCCGTCCTCCTCAACCTCGCCACCACCGCCGCCTCGTACGGAGTGCTCGTCGCCGTCTTCCAATGGGGCTGGGGAGCCGGCCTGTTGGGCCTGACGGGGCCGGTGCCGATCGAGTCGTACGTGCCGATGATGATGTTCACCATCACCTTCGGGCTGTCCATGGACTACGAGATCTTCCTGCTGTCGCGCATCGCCGAGGACTGGCGCGCCCGGAAGGACAACCAGCACGCCGTGGGCACCGGGCTGGCCGTGACCGGGCGGGTCATCTCCAGCGCCGCACTGATCATGACGGTGGTGTTCCTGTCGTTCGCCGCCTCGCCCACCGTCGTCATCAAGATGCTCGCGCTGGGGCTGGCCGTCAGCGTGATCATCGACGCGACCGTCGTCCGGCTCGTCATGGTGCCGTCGGTCATGTTCCTCACGGGGCGCGCCAATTGGTGGCTGCCGCGCGGCCTGGACCGGATCCTGCCGCACATCAGGGCCTGAGCGCCCGGCCGGACGAAAGGCCGGACCCTCGATTACCGCCCCGGCCCGGGGTGGAATTCACCGCGAATTCCACCCCGGGCCGGCCCGCGTCCGGTCGACGCCACTTCGACGGACTTTCCAGAGTCCTTATAGCGGTCGGGGCGATTCTGGGCCTTGCACGGAAGAGGCCGGTTCTCGTCGGTGGACCAATGCGTTCCAGCCGCCGAAAGCGCAATTCGGACGTGCCCATTCGGGACGTCCGATGCATTCCGGAATTGCTTGCAGCAGCTCGATCGGCCTTGCCATACTTTTTTGGAACAGCGCTCTCCGAATATCGGACGACCCGAGCCGCGGAGTGCGGCGTTCTGTTCCGTGCACATTCGGCTATCGCCTCCACTTCTGGGAGACATCTGTGCCCGATTTCGCGAGCACCATCGATCTCGACCTCCAGGAACTCGACCTCGACCTCAGCGACCTCGTCGTGACGTCCATGCGCGACAAGGGCGCACTGCCCGAGGGCGCCGCGGCCGGGGGCGCCTGCTCCTGCGTGGCCTCGTCCAGCTGCGTCGACCCGCAGCTGGAGACCGGTGTGTCCACGGGCTGACCACTGCCCGTCACCACACCCCGCACCACCCCCACCGACCGTTCAGCGAAGGAGACATCCATGTCCGAAGCCCGGCCCGCGCCCGAATTCGAGATCGAGGACCTCGACCTCGGCGAACTCACCGTGACGTCCATGCGCGACACGGCCGCCCTCCCCGAAGGCGGAGCCTCCTGGGGCTCGTGTTCCTGCCAGGGCTCCTCCTCCTGCGCCCACCCGGACGCCGGCGAAGTCCCCGTGGGCTGACCCACCACCGACCACCGACCACAGGCATGCCGGACGCCTTCCGCCGCACCCCGCGTGCGGCGGGAGGCCCGCGCCACCACACACACGAGACGGGGAGCGGCATGCCGCAGTCACAGCACACCCGCGCCGCGACGCGTCTGCCGCAGCCCCAGGACACCGGCGCCGCGACGGGTCCGCCGCAGTCGCCGCACGCGGGCGCCGCCACCGGTCCGCCGCAGCACCGGCCCACCGCGACCGCCACGGGTCTGCCTCGGTCGCCGCACGCCGGCGCCGGTCGGCCGGTCCGGTCCGCGCCGTACGCGCTGGTCCGGGCCACCGTCCTCGCGCATCCGGCCCAGTCGCCCGCAGCCGCCGAGTACCGTGCGCTCGCCGCGGACCTCCACCGCGTCGACGCCGAGTCGCTGCACCTCGTCGGGCCGCTCTGCGACGCCCTGCACGACAGCCGCGGCGACCACCCCGAGGACTTCCACCGCGACGTCGTCCTGCCCCTGCGACGCGCCCTGCACAACGGGCGCGAACCCCGACCCGCCCTGCTGGAACGCCTCGGCGACCTGCCCGACCGGGTGCCCGCGCTCGCCGCCTGGACCGCCCTGCGCACGCGCCGCGCCCACCTCCTCACCCGCCTCGACGACGCCACCGAGCGGGCCCTGGCCGCCGAACGCGCCCAACTCGCCGCCCTCTGCCGCGAACCGGCCCTCGCCAAGGCCGTCGCCTCCACCAGCGCCGACCTGCTCCGCGCCGCGGAACGCGCAGCCACCGGCGCGACCGACCGCCGGGCGCGCAAGGAGGAACCCGCCGTGCTGCGCTACGCCCTGCGGGCCAGCACCAAGACCAGCCCGCTGTCCTGGTTCACCGCCGTCGGCTGGGCGCCCCTCACCGGGGAACCCGCGGGCCCCGCCGTCCCCTCCTGGGGCGCCGCGACCCTGTTCCGGGGACCCCTGCGCTCCGTGGTGAAGGTCAACCGGACCCTGACGTCCGCCCTCACCGTCGCCCTCCTCGACGCCCCCCACCGCCGCACGGCACTGCCCCACCGCATCACCAGCACGGCGCGGATCACCGGCGGACGGGCCGCGTACTCCCGTGACCGGACCGCCTTCGCCGGCGGACGCTACCTGGTGGCCGGCGAGGACGAGGCGGAGCTCACCCACGGCGGCCCGCTGCGCCTGCTCACGGGCCGGGCGGAGGAACCCGTGCCCCTGGACGACCTCACCGGCATGCTGGCCGCCTGTCTGACCACGCCCGGCAAAGCCATCGGCAAGGAGAACGGGGCCGAGGCGGCCGTCGGATACCTCGACCGCCTCGTCGAGGCCGGCCTGCTGGTGCCCGCCGACCCGGTCCCGCCGCAGGACGACGACCCGCTGGGGCGCCTCGCCGCCTGGCTGCGCACGTTCGGCGCGGACCACGCCGAGGACGCGGCGCGCGCGGACCGACTCGACGAACTGGGCCGTCTGACCGCCTCGTTCGCCGGGACCCCCGCCACCGACCGCCCCGCTCTGCTCGCCGACCTGTCCCGGCGCTGGCGGGACGAACTGACCGACGCGGGGCGACCCGTCCCGCCCGTCTCCGCCCCGCTCACCGTCCTCACCGAGGACGTCGTCGCCCCGGAAGCCCTCGCCCTCGACGGGTTCCTCGACGCCCCCGACCACGAGGCACTCGCAGAGGTCACCGCGCTGGCCGAACTGTTCGACCTCGGCCACCTCGTCCGCCGCGTCGTCCGGGACCGCTTCGTCGCCCGCTACGGGCCCGGCGGCACCTGCCCCCACCCGTGGGAGTTCGGCGCCGAGGTCACCGAGGCCTGGGACACCGCCGCACGGCTCCCCGTGCTCGACCCGCGGGACGGAACCCCGCTGCCCACCGGGGCGACCGCACTCCTGGCCCTGCGCTCCGTCGTCATCGACGCCGTCCGGCAGGCCGCGGTCGCCGCACCCGCCGGAGCCCACGAACTGGTCCTGCCCCCGGACCTCCTCGCGACCCTCGGCGCGCACCTGCCCGACTGGACACGCGAACGACCGCTGAGCTATGCGTACTTCCTCCAACGCGACCCGCACCACGGCCTGCTCTGCGTCAACCACGTCTACGGCGGCTGGGGCCGCTTCAGCAGCCGCTTCCTGGACGCCCTGGACCCCGCCGCGCGCGCCGCCGTGTCCCGGCAGATCGGCCACGGCCTGGACCCCGGCGCCAGGGCCGCGCATATCCGCCCCGTGGGCGGGTTCAACGCCAACCTCCACCCCCTGCTGGTCCCCGACGAGATCGGCACCGACCGCCGCACCGCCTCCCTCACCGAATCCGACCTGGAACTCGTCCACGACCGGACCACCGACCAGGTGCGCTTCCGACTGCGGAACACCGGCGAACTCCTCGACGTCCTCTACGCCGGCTTCCTCGCCCCCGTCCTCCTGCCGCACCGCCTCGGCGCCCACCTGAGCGACCACCCCCACGGAACCGTCGACTTCAGGCCCCTCATCCCCCGCACGCCGTTCCCCGCCCCCGGCGGCACGGTGACCCGCAGCCCCCGGCTGCGCCACCGGCAGGTCGTGCTCCGACGGGCCCGCTGGGTCCTGCCCCCCGACTCGGTGCGGGCCCTGCGCGCGGAACTGGCCGCCGCCCCCCACCCGGCCGAGGTGGCCGCCCGCTGGCGCGCCCTGCTCGACCTGCCCGAACAGCTCTTCCTGCACCCGGCCGGCACCACACCCACCGGGCGCGGGGCCGAGGACTTCCTGAGCCGACTGAGCCGCCCCAAACCGCAGTTCGTGGATCTCGGGAACGCCCTGCACCTGCGCTGCCTGGCCAAATGGCTGGCCCGCCACGACGGCGGCGCGGTCCTCGAAGAGGCACTGCCCGCCCCCGGTGGGCTGGACGCCCCGACGCGTGCGACCGAACTCGTCCTGGAGGTCAACCGGCCCGGGCGGCCGCGATGACCCACCCACCGACCACGCAGGAGGGCACCGTGCGAGCAGCACGCCCCCGCACCACAGGCGTCCGCGACGTGGTCGCCTCCTACCACCACCCCGTCAAGGCGCCGCTGCTGCGCGAGGCGCTCCTGCCGTCCGCCCGGTCCGCGACGGCCCTGGGACTGGCCGCACACGTCGAACGGCACTGGCTGCACGGCCCCCACCTGCGCCTGCGCCTCCAAGGGCCGCCCGAACAGGTCGCGGCCGTCGCCGAGTCCGCGGCCGCCCGGATCCGCGCCTGGATGGCGGCGAACCCCTCGCGGGGCGACCTCACCGAGGCCCGGCTCCTGGAGCTGGCCGCCGAGGCGGGCCGCGCCGAACTCGTCGCCCCGCCCTACGGACCCATCGCCCCGGACAACACCGTCCGCACCGAGCCCGCCGACCGTACCTCCGTGCGCGCCCTCCTCGGCGAGGACGGTGCCGTGCTGCGCGACGACCTGCTGCGGACCGGCCTCGGCGCGCTGGAGGCGGGCGCCGGATACCTGGGGGAGCTGGGCGACACCGCGGGCGCCCGGCTGCGGCTCGCGGTGACCGCGCTCGCCGCACACGCCCGCGCCCACCCCGGGGGACTGGCCGGCGGCCACTGGTCGTACGTCTCCCACCTGGAGGACCACCTCCTCCACGAGGACCCGGACGGCCGCCTGCGGGAACGCTTCGACGGCCACTGGGACCGCGCGGGCGGAGCCGTCACCGCACTCGTCGGACGGATCGCCGACGGCGACGCCCAGGGCTGGGAACGGTCCTGGACGCTGTACGCGCGGGACGCCTGGCGGATCACCCGCGGCCGGTACGACGACGGCGCCGACCTCCACGGAGTCCCGCAGGAGTACCGGGCCCGCGCCGCCGCCACCGGCGACGCGGCGGCGGCCCGGCGCTGGAACCACGAAACCCGCACCCGCTACAGCGAGTTCCACCAACTGCTCGCCCGGTCCGACCCCGACGGGAAGATGTGGAGCCGCCCCGACTACCTGGTGTACCGGGCGTGCACCAACGCCCTGTACCGGCTCCTCGCCATCTGCGACGTCCGCCCGGTGGAGCGGTACTTGGCGGCCCACCTGGTCGTGCGCGCGGTGCCCGCGCTGACCGGTTGCGACTGGCGCACCGAACTCGCCGCTGCCGCCGCCGCGACGGAGCGTCGCGGATGAGCCCCCGAACCCGACCCGCGCCGATCGCGCCGACGCCGGGCGCCGCCGCGCCCGCCACCCCGCCCGGCGCGGCCGTTCCCGGTCCGCCGGCCCCCGCGCCGGTCGCTCCCGTACGGTCCCTCCCCGGCCGACCCGTACGGAGGTTGCGGCCCGGGGTCGCCGTGACCCCGCTGCGCGACGGTCTGCACCTGCGGGGCCGCCGCGGCAACCTCACCCTGGAGGGCAGCCCCGCCCTGCCCCGGCTGTGGCGCCGGCTGGAGGCCGTGCTGTCGGACGGGGGCGTCGAGGACCTCCTCGACGGGACGGAACCCGGCTCGGCCCTGCGCACCGCCGTGGAGACCCTCCTCGCGCAACTCGACGCCCACGACATGCTCGTGACGGAACCCGCCGCCCGGCCACCCGCGCCGAACGGCCCCCACCCCACCGCCCCCGGCCCGATCGCGCGGTGGCTCGGCGCGAGCGCCCACCACCCGGACCGGGCCGCGGCCGCGCTCGCCGCCGCCCGCGCCGAGGTCCTCGCCGGAGCCCCCGAGGGGCCGCTCGCCCGGTTCGCCGGCGAGGCCCTGACGCGCGGCGGGCTGCCCGTCACGTACACCGTCGACCCGTACCTGCCCGAGGGCCGGGTCCTGTTGCGGATCCTCGGCGGGGGCCCGCACCGCGCACTCGCCGTCGGGTGCTCCGGCGGCACCGGCTGGGTCACCGCGCCCGGCAGCACCGCCCAGGCCCGCTCCGACGCCGCGGCCCTGGCGACCAGGCTCGGCCGCGCCGCACCCGTGCGGTCCGACGCGCTCGCCCCGCTGCTCGGCGGAGCCGCCGCGCACCGACTGCTGAGCGCGGCGGCCGGTCTCGCCGACCCGTCGACCGAGGGCGACGACGGCGGGCTCCAGCCCGGCCTGCCCGCCGTGCTCCTCGCGGACTCCCGCCCCCTGAGGGCCGAGTACCGCACCTGGCTCGGCCCCGACCGCATCGACGCCGACCGCCGCACCGCCGCCGCCCCCGCCACCACCCTGGGCGAGGCGCTGCGCCGAGTGGCCGTCCTCACCGACGGCCGGTGCGGGGCGCTGCCCGAACCCCTGCCGGGGGAGCTGCGACAACTCCCCGTGCCGCTCGCCGCCTGCCTCCTGCCCGGACTCCCACCCCCGGACGGCCGGATCGTCGGGGGAGCGCCCCGACTGGACCTGGCCCGCCTCGAAGTGTTCTGCCGGACCGCCGAACACCGCCTGGGCGAAGCCGCACCGGAGGTCTGGCACACCGTCGGGGCGACCCCCGGGCACGCCCGGGGCCGGGCCCTGCGCGAGGCCGCATCCCGCCGCCTCGCCGGCGGCGACGGGCAGCAGCCCGTGGCGGAGCCCGACTGGTCCGAGCACCCGCAGGTCCGCCACTGGTGGCGGACCCTGACCGGCCGCCTCGGCGTGCCCGCCCGGCTGGAGGTCTGCCGGATCGTCCCGGGCGAGGAGGCGTACCGGGCCGTCGTGCACCGGACGGCCGGGTCCGACCGGTACGACGACGGAGCGCCGCGCCCGCTCGGGGACGCCGTCGAGGCGACCCCGGGCGACGCGGCGGCGTACGCCGCGCTGGCCGCGGTGGCCGGCTGCGCCGCCGGGCCGGCCACCGGACGGGCCCGCCCGTCGGGCGGCGCCGTCGCCCCGTTGGCCGCGTCCGGCGCGCGTACGGCCGACTGGGAGGACGCCGGATGGACCGGAGGCTGGCTCGCGGAGACGGCCGCCCGCGAGGACGCCTTCCAGGAGGCGCTGGCCCGGCTGACGGGAACGGCCCTCCCCGAGCGTCCGGCCGCCCCGGCCCGGAACCCCGCCCTCGCCGACCTGCTGCGCGCCCACGGGTTCACCGTCCTGACCACCCCGAGGATCCCCCGATGACCACCCTGCCCGGCACCCCGCCCATCCCGGCCCGGGACCTCCTCGGCCCGCTGCCCGTCACGCTGTTCGACGGCGTCGCGGCCGCGCGGGAGCATGCCCTCGGACCGGCCGTGGTGCTGCTGACCGGGTGGACGCTCGGTGAGGCCGAGGAGCTCGCTCGGCTCGGGCTCGGGCGCCCGGTGGCGCTCGTACCCGTACGGCTGGACGGGCCGCTGGCCGTGATCGGCCCGGTGCTCCGACCGGGTGCGGCGGCCTGCCTGTGCTGCGCCGAGTACCAGCGGTTGGCCACGGACGGCGGCCGGGTGCCGTGGCGCAGCCCCGGCATGGCGCTGGCCGGCGTACCGTCACCCGCGCTCGGCGGCTCCCTGGCCGCCCTGGCGCTGGACCTCCTCGACGACGCGGAGCATGACGCGGAGCAGGACGACGGCCGCACCGCCGCGGTCCACGTGCTGCACCAGGGACGCGGAACCTGGTCGACCCACCGCGTCCGTCCGGTCGGTGGCTGCGAGGTGTGCCGACCCCTGCCGGCGGATTCCCCGGCCGGGGTCGCACCGATGCCCTCGGCACCCCGCCCGCTGCCCGACCCGTACGTCCTGCGCGCCCCCAACCCCCGCACCACCCCGGACGGGTTGCGCGCCGCCCTCCACGACACGCGTTTCGGCCCGGTCCGCCGACTGCTCCGGGCGGAGGACTCGGCCTTCTCCCTGACCAGCGCGTTCGTTACGGACGGTCGGCTCACCGACGGCGCCGGATACGGCCGCGCGGGCGACTTCGCCACCAGCGAGCGGATCGCCCTGTTCGAGGGCGTCGAGCGGTACGCCGGCATGCGTCCCACCGGCCGCCGCACCGTGCTGCGCGCGTCCTTCGCCGAACTGGGTCTAGGCCGGGCCGTGGATCCGGAGCGGTTGGGCCTGCCGGAGCCCGCCCACCAGGGGCACCCGGCGGCACGTACCGTCCCGTACGCGCCGGACCTGGAACTGGACTGGGTGCACGGCTGGTCCCTCACCCGGCAGCGGGTGACGGCCGTGCCCGAGCACGTGGCCTACTGGGACGTGCCGGGCCCCGGCCGCCCGCGCGTGGTCTACGAGTCCTCCAACGGCTGCGGACTGGGCAACAGCCCCGAAGAGGCGGCGCTCTACGGCCTGTTCGAGGTCGCCGAACGGGACGCGTTCCTGATGGCCTGGTACGCGGCGACGCCGCTGCGCCGCGTCGAGGCGCCGGCCGAGGACCTCGATACGGCCCTCCTCGCGGACCGGGCGGCGGGGGTCGGCTACCGGCTCGTCCTGCTCGACGCGACCAACGACTTCGGCATCCCCGCCGTCCTCGCCGTCTGCCGCTACGAGGGCACCCACCCGGCGGCACCCCGCATGTTCCTCGCGGCGGGAGCCCACCACGACCCCCGTGCGGCGATCCGCTCCGCGGTGGCCGAAGTGGTCACCAACGTCCTGGAGTCGGTGCACCGCCCGGCCGAGGAGGGCGGCCCGCGGGACCCGCGGCGATTGCGACCGATGCTGGACCGACCGGACCTGGTGGTGACGCTGGACGACCACGTCGGCCTCAACACCCTCCCCGAGGCGCTGCCGCGCTGGGAGTTCCTGACGGCCGACGCGCCGCCCCTCACGGTCGAGGAGGCCTGGCCCGGCGCGCCCGCACCGGTGCACGACCTCGGCCGGCTGCTCGGCGCCACCGTGGAACGCCTCGCGGGAACCGGCCTGGAGGTCATCACCGTCGACCAGAGCGAGCCGGGCACGCGTGAACGCCTCGGCCTGCACTGCGTGAAGACGGTGGTCCCCGGATCGCTGCCGATGACCTTCGGGCACGTCAACCGCCGCACCCGGGGCCTGCCCCGGCTGCTGGAGGTGCCGTACCGGCTCGGCCGCACGGCCCGCCCGCTGCGCCACGAGGACCTGACGTTCCACCCGCACCCCTTCCCCTGACCCGGGACACCCGCCCACGGGCTCCACGCCCCCCACCCGCCCACGCCCACCCCGAGGAACCACGTGACGACGACGACCGGCACCTGGCACAGCCACCACCTGTTCCTGCACTGCGGTGCCGAGGAGACCGACGCCTTCCTCCTCGGGGTCGCGGCCCCGCTCCTGGACGGGCTGGTGGAGTCCGGGCACGCCGACCGGTGGTTCTTCATCCGGTACGGGGAGGACGGTCCCCACGTACGGATCCGGGTGCGCGGCCCGCACACGGCGGCCCTCGACCGACTGCCCGACGAACTGGCCCTGGCGGCGAAGGAGGTGCCGTCCGTGCCCGGGCCGTGGCCCTCCCGCCACGGGGAGGTCCGCACCGTGCCCTACGTGCCGGAGACCGGCCGTTACGGAGGCCGGCGGGCCCTGCCGGTCGCCGAGGAGGTCTTCGCCGACTCGACACGCGCCGCCCTGGACGCGCTGCGGGGACTGCGCGGCGCCGCGGACCGGCTGACCCGTGCGGCGGACCTCGCGCACGCCACCGCGTACGGGCTCGGCATGGACCCCCTCACCGCCGCCCGCTGGCTCCGCGGGCACGCCGCGGGGTGGCGCTGGGTCGAGGAGGTGCCGCTGCTGCCGGGCGCGGCCGTGCACAGCCGGGTCAACTCCGTCCACGCGGCGCAGCGCGAGGAACTGGTACGGCGAGCGGAGGACCTGCGGGAGCGGCTCTCGGCGGGTACCGCGCAACCCCGGCTCGTCCGGTGGACGGATCGGGTGCGGGAGGCCGACGCCCTGATGAGGGCCGGGGGCGACCCGGCCGACGGCTCGGAGGGGCTGTCGCAGGAGGCGGCGCGATGGGTCTGGGCCTCACAGCTCCACATGCTCTTCAACCGGCTCGGAGTGACCCCCGACGAGGAGCGGGCCGTGTGCCGGCTGGCCTCGCGCACCCTGCTGGATCCGTGGGGAACGGCCGGCTCCGCGCCGGGGGAGGCCGGCTACTTCCCGGCCGGTCACACCGCGCCCGACGTGCAGTACCTGGAGCGCAGCAAGTTCCAGATCGGCCGGGGCGAGGACACGGCGCTGAGGTCACCCGCGGCCGGCACCCGGCCGGCGCCGGCGTTCCCCGGCCGGCCGGAGACGGCCCTGCCCGCCGACCCGCTGCCCGCGACGACCCTGCGCGACGCCCTCGCCGCCCGGGCCTCGATCCGCGGAGCCCTCGGGGGGCCGCTCGACGCCGGCACCCTCGGCGCGCTGCTGTGGCACTCCCTGGCCGAGGGCGGCAGCTCCGAGCGGCGCCCGTCCGACGGATCCGTCCCGACCGCGACGCACCGCCCCCACCCCAGCGCGGGCGCCCTGTACACGGCCCGGGTACGGCTGGTCGTCCTCGACGTGGCCGGGGTGGCGCCGGGCACGTACGACTGCGTACCGGAACGCAGGACGCTGCGGTACGTCGGCCCCGCTCCGGAGGTCGCGGAGCTCAAGGCGCTGTCGACGTACCTGTCCCGGCCCGCGACGGACCCGGCGGCGATCGGCATCGACGACGCCCCGGTGTTCCTCGGCCTGTACGCGGACCTCGGCCTGCTCCGCAGCCGCTACGGCCTGCGCGCCCTGCGCCTGGCCCTCCTGGAGACCGGGCACGTGGCGCAGAACCTCCTCCTCGTCGCCTCCGCCCTCGGGCTCGGCGGGACGACGCTGGGCGGGTTCCACGACGACCTGGCGCACGAGCTCCTCGGGCTGGACGACCTGACCCAACCGCTCCAGTACCTCCTGCCGCTCGGCCGCCCGCCGCGGCCCCGGGCGGCCGGGCCGGCACCCACCGCGCGGGCCACCGCGGCCCCGGGGAACCGACCCGCGGCGCCCGACACCGGGGGTGGAACGGCAGGCTGAAATAGACTGCCGCGATGACCGATGAGACGTTGCCCCCCTGTCCCGAGTGCTCCAGCGCCCACACCTACGAGCTGGGCGCGCTGCTGGTGTGCCCCGAGTGCGCGCACGAGTGGTCGCCCGCCGCGGTCGGCGACGAGCCGGCGGAGCGGGTGGTCAAGGACTCCGTCGGGAACGTCCTCGCGGACGGCGACACGGTGACCGTCGTCAAGGGGCTCAAGGTGAAGGGCAGTCCGACCGGCATCAAGGCCGGTACCAAGGTGCGCAACATCCGTCTCGTCGACGGTGTGGACGGCCACGACATCGATTGCAAGGTCGAGGGGTTCGGCCCCATGCAGCTGAAGTCCGGCGTGGTCCGCAAGGGCTGACCCGTCCGCGACCGTCCGTGGTCACCGCGTCGACCCGTGCGCGGGGTTTGGCTGAATTCGTACGGTTCGGCCAGGGGGTCGCGGGGCCTCGCCCGCCCACGTCGCCGGCGGTCGCCGCGCCGTTCGCCCGGCGCCCGCGATCCGGTCGGGCCCGTGCCGCGCGGGGCGCCGTCGTCGATGCCGCAGGGGCGGAAATCCCCGTGGTCCCACGCCCGTACCGGCTGAGCCGACCCTGCGGGGCAGATGTGCGGGGTCGTCGGGAGCGAGGGGGCGGAGGCGTCCCCGGAGCGGGGTTCCGGCGCGCCCCGAGGCGTTGTCGAGGGGATGCCGGTAGGGCTCCGATCGGCGTGAAATTGGTCTGGACCACCTGGTGACGTGATGGTTAGGGTTCTTAACAGAACTCGCTCCGGCAGGCTGCGGGCCCGTTCCGCACGCCGCCGAAACCTCTGATGGAGGACCCGTCCGTGATCGACATCGTGGCCGTACTCAGAGCCGAGGACGCGGTTCTCGACTTCCTCTCCGTCCTCGCCGACCCCCGACGCACCGAGGTCCACGTGCTGTGCGGCGACAACCGCGGCCACCTGGTGCTGCCCCCGGGCACGGAACTGCGCGAACGGCTCGCCGTACTGGCCCGCCACGTGCGCCCGGTCGACGACACGGCCGCCTCGCCCGGCCCGGAGCCGCTCGCCGCCCTCGTCCACCGGGCAGCCGCCGGCCGACCGGCCCGGCTGTGGACCCACTCGCCCGCCGACAACCGCCGCGGCCGCGGCGTGCTCGGCCGCGACGCGGCCCGAGCGGGGGAGGGCATGCCCGTGCGGCACGCCGTCGGCTACTCGCCGTTCCTGCAGTTCATCAGCGACCTGGACCGTCCCCTCGACGGTTCGCAGGTCGGCGCCAAACTCGACTTCGTCAACCGGCACTGCGGCCACCTCCTGCGGTCCGCCTCGCCGGAACAGATGCTGTACACCGCCCGCGTCCCCGCCACCGAGCGGTTCTTCGAGGCCCAACCGGGCGAACGCGACCGGCTGTTCGCCCTGCTGTCCAGCCTCGACGACGGGGCCGCCTCCGTGGCGGACCCGTGGGAGTTCGAGAGCTCCCCCTACGAGGAGGAGCGGCTGGACGCGACGACCACCTGGATCGCCGGCCGGCTGGCCCCGGCGGACGGACCGCTGATCGAGGTCGGTGCCTGCGAGGGCGCGCTCACCGCACGGCTCGGCGCCAAGGGGTTCGCGGTGGAGGCCACCGAGCCCAACACGCTGTTCCGCGACCGCCTGGCCGCCCGCGTCGGCGGCTCGGCCCGAGTGCACCCCGACGGCCTCGAAGAGCTCGCCGCCAGGCCCCGGTTGCCCGGAACCGCGTACCTCCTGATCGAGATGCTCTACTACGGCCAGGACCTCGACCTGCTCGACACCCTGCCGACCGACCGGGTCTTCGTCGCCCTGGAGCCCGAGGCGCTCGCCACCCGGCTCGCACCCTGGTTGGCGACCGCCGCGCACTGGGACGCCGTCGAGGAGGAGGTCCTCGTACACCCCGCGCTGGAAGCCGTCTGCGGCGGTCGCGCCTACCTGAGCAAGCGCGGGAGCACGGGCGTCCTGCTGCACCGCCGCACCACCCGCTGACCGATCCCACCCCTCGCCGACGGTTCTTGCCGCCGGTGCCCGGGCGGCAGTTCCGCCGTAGCACCCCGGTCGAAACGCGCCACCCGTTCCACCCGTGCCAGCCGATTCGCCCGCCGGCACCCCGCAGGCCCCGCCGCGCCGAAGCCGCCGCGCCCGTGCCCGCGCCGTCCGCGCCGCACCCGCCGAACTCCGCCGAACCCCGCCGCACCCGCCGAGCCCCGTCCAAGCCGTCGGCCCGACCCGGCCCGGTCGGCCGCCCCGCGGGGAGCGCCCCGTACGCCCGTGGCCGGGCCTCTCCCGCAGCCGCAGAGGCCGACCCGGCCCGTCGGCTCGGCCGCCGCCACCGCCCCGGGCCCCGTCCCTCCTCCTCCGTCCCGTTCCCGAAGGTTGAACGCCCGTGAGCACTGCCACGAACCTGGTCAACGCCTGCCTGCTGCCCGCCTACGACGGGCGGGTACCGCCCGATTGGATCCTGCGCGCCCTGGACCAGGGGCTCGCCGGGGTCGGCCTGTTCGGCACCAACCTCCGGTCCACCGGGCGCTCGCTGCGCGAGGACATCGTCGACCCGATCCGCGCGGTACGGCCCGACGCACTGATCGCCCTGGACGAGGAAGGGGGCGACGTCACCCGGCTCGACTACCACCGCGGCAGCGTCTACCCCGGCAACCACGCCCTCGGCACCGTCGACGACCCCGAACTCACCCGACAGGTCGCCCTGGCGATCGGCTCCGACCTCCGCGAGGCCGGGATCAACCTCTGCCTGGGCCCCTGCGCCGACGTCAACTCCCGCGCCACCAACCCGATCATCGGGGTGCGTTCCTTCGGCTCCCGACCGGGACCGGTGGCCCGCCACACCCGGGCCTTCGTACAGGGCCTCCAGGAACGCGGAGTGGCCGCCACCCTGAAGCACTTCCCCGGGCACGGGGACACAGGGACCGACTCGCACTCGGCGCTGCCCGACATCCACCGCGGCCTCGACGCCCTGCGCGCCCTGGACCTGCCCCCGTTCACCGGAGGCATCGCCGCCGGCGCCAAGGCCGTCATGACCGGCCACATCCGGCTCCCGCACCTGTGCGACCTGCCGGCCACCCTGAGCCGCCGCATCGTGACCGGGCTGCTGCGCGAGGAACTCGGCTACGACGGCGTGGTGATCAGCGACGCCCTGGAGATGGCCCCCGTGCGCGACCACTGGGGATTCGGCGGCGCGGCCGTCCTCGCCTGGGCCGCGGGCGTGGACCTCGTCCTGCTCGGCGCCACCGACGGCGAGCAGATCCTGCCCGAGGTCCACCGGGCGGTGGAGGACGCCCTGCGCACGGGGGACCTCACCGTCGAACGCCTGGAGGAAGCTGCCGCCCGGGTCACCGCGCTCCGCGCCTGGGCGGCGCCACCGGCCGGCCCGCACCCGGCCGGCGCGGCCGCCGACGGCGCCGCGGGCGGTTCCGGCATCGGGCTCGTCGCGGCCCGGCGCGCCCTCGTCGCCACCGGCCTGCCGGCCGCCCCCGAGGAGCCGGTGCGGGCGGTCCACACCGTACGGCTCCTCACCGGCGGCAACATGGCGGTCGGCACCGCCCCCTGGGGCCTGGCGCCAGCGCTGAAACTGCTCGACGCGCTGGCTTCGGCCACCGACGTGGAACCGGGCGCCGACCCGCGGGAGATCGCACTGCCCGACACCGGCCCCGTCGCCGTCGTCGTGCGCGACGCGGCCCTCGACCCCTGGCAGGACACCACGCTGCGCGCGCTGCGCGCCCGCAGGCCGGACCTGGTCACCGTCGACATGGGCCTCGGACCGCGCACCCCGCAACCGGGCGGCCCGCAGATCCTCACCCGGGGCGCCGGCCTGGTCAACGCGGTCGCGGCCGCCGAACTCCTCACCGGCCGCACCCGCACCGGCCCGTTGCGCACCTGACCACCCGCCCCCGACCACCCGGAGGGGACCGCCCCCGACCCCACGCCCCCCGGACCGCCCATCCCCTGCCACCCCGGAGGACCAGGTGTACGACGTCTGCGTCGGCCTCGGCTACCACTGCGAATCGACCCACCAGATCCGGCGGATCACCGGCGACGACCGGGCCCACTTCTTCGACTGGCTCGACCTCGACTTCACGTCCGTGCTCGACACCCTCGCGACCGACTTCCGAGAAGTCCTGCGCCCCGGCCTGACCGAACCCTTCGGCAACGGCACCTGCGCACTCGACAGGGGCTCACGGATCCGCTTCTTCCACGACTTCCACGCCACGGCCGGCGGACCGCTGACGGCCGAGGACATCGCCGGCCAGTTCGCCGCCGTACGGGCCAAGTTCGAGCACCTCGCGGCCCGTTGGCGTGACCTCACCGCATCGCGCGCCCACGTCCTGTACGTCCACCACGACGCCTTCGACGAGTTGGAGGCCGCCGACCTGGCCCGCCTGCACGCGCTGCTCCGCGAACGCCACCCCGGCCACCGCTTCTCCCTGCTGTGGCTGCGACGCACGCCTCCCGGCGATACGGCAGACCTGCCGCCCGGCGTCCGGTGGGGCACCGTCGCCGCCCTGCCCGGCCGCTGGGAGGGCGACGACGCCCAGTGGGACGCCGCCTTCGCCGCGCTCGCCCCCCCGGCGGCGGGGCCCGGTCCCGCCCGCCCGCGATCCGGTCCCGCCTCCCGCCCCGCCACCCGCACCTGATCCGGAGGAACCCATGCCCGCTCCCGCACCGCCCCCGTGGCGCACCGTCGTCCTCTCCCCGCACTTCGACGACGCCGTCCTGTCGCTCGCCGGGCTGCTGCCCGCACTGCCGGGGCCCGTCGCCGTCGTCACCGTGTTCGGCGGCGCCCCGGCGCCCGGAGCCCCGACCTCGTGGTGGGACGGCACCTGCGGCTTCGCCTCCGCCGCGCAGGCCCACCGGACCCGCCGCGCCGAGGACGCCCGGGCCCTGGCCCGGCTCGGGGTCGAACAGGTCGTCCTCGACCACCCCGACGGTCCGTACGGCGACGGCGGCGAACCGTACCTCCTCGACGCCTTCCTGGAGGGCCTCGCCCCCGGCACCCTCGTCCTCGCCCCGCTCGGCAGCAACCAACCCGACCACGAGAGCGTGCGGCTGCGCGCCACGAAGGTCCTCGCCGCCCTCGACGCACCCGCCCCGTGGGTCTACGCCGACCTCCCCTACACCGGACACCTGCCCGAATGGGGCACCGACGAGGCGAGCACCGCACTGGCCCGGAGCCCGATGTGCGGGCTCGCGTACCAGGAACTCCTGCGGAGCCACCGCACCACCGTCCGCCACGAACTGCGGCTGAGCGACGAGCAGTGGCAGGCCAAACACGAGGCCGTGCTGTGCTACGCCTCCCAGCTCACCGCGCTCGTCCCCGACCACGGCACCTTCCTCGCCCGCACGGGCCCCCTGAGGGCCGAAGTGATCTGGGAACTGACGCCCCTGGACCCGCCGTGCTGACCCCGGACCGCGCCACCGCGCCCGCCCTCCCGCCGGACGGCTCCGTCGAGGACCGGCGCCCCGTCGTGATGGCGGCCACCGGCCTGGTCAAGGAGTACCGGCGCGGCCGGGCCGTCGACGGCGTCGGCTTCACCGTCCGCGCGGGCGAACGCCTCGGCCTGCTCGGGCCGAACGGCGCGGGCAAGACCACGACGCTCCTGATGTGCCTCGGAGCCGTCGAGCCGGACGCGGGCCGGGTCGAGATCCTCGGCAGGAACCTCCACGGCAACCGGGCCAGGGCCATGCAGGGCGTCGGCTTCGTCGCCGGCTACCTGCCCCTGCCCGACCGGGTCAGGGTGCGCGAGTACCTGCGGCTGTACGCCGACCTGTACGGGCTGCGCGCCCCCGGCGCCGCCGTGGACCGGGTCCTGACCCGGTTCGGCATCGAACACCTGGGCGTCGCCATCGGCACCGAACTGTCCAGCGGGCAGCGCACCCTGGTCGGCATCGCCAAGGCCGCCCTCCACGAGCCGCGGCTGATGATCCTGGACGAACCGACGGCCTCCCTCGACCCCGACATCGCGCTGCGCGTCCGCACGGCGCTGCTCGCCCTCTCGGCGGAACAGGGCACCGCGCTGCTGGTCACCAGCCACGACATGGTGGAGGTGGAACGGCTCTGCGAGCGGGTGATGTTCCTGCACGGCGGCCGGATCGCCGCCGACGGAACGCCCGCCGAGGTGGCGCACCGCTTCGGCCGGGCCGACCTGGAGGGCGTCTTCCTGCACCTGGCCGAAGAACGCGACCGCGAAAGGGCCACCGCCCGATGAAGACCCCGCTCCGTCCCCCCGCGGCACCGGACGACCCGGCACCGGACGACCCCGCACCGGGCACCGCCCCTCCGGCCCTGCGCTCCCCGGCCGCCGCGTCGGCGCACCGGGTGCGGGCCGTCGCCCGCCGACACTGGCTGGTGCTCAAGCGCAGCCCGCACCGCTTCTTCGACGTGCTGGTCTGGCCGCTCGTCGACACCCTGCTCTACGGGTCCATCGGCCTGTTCGCCGCCCAGGCGGCGGGCACCGACCCGGGAGCCGCGACCGCCGTCGCCGTGTACCTGCTCAGCGGAACGGTCCTGTGGCACCTGGTCCACCAGACGCAGATCTCGCTCGCCACCGGATTTCTGGAGGAGACCTGGTCCCGCAACCTCCTGGGCCTCCTCGCCACCCCCATGAGGGAATGGGAGTACCTCGCCGGCGTCGGCCTCTTCGCCCTGCTGCGCACCGCCGTCAGTACGATCGCGGTCGCCGGACTGGCCTTCGCCGCCTACGCCTTCGACGTCACGGCGCTGGGCTTCGGGTTGATCCCGGTGGCGGCCCTGCTGTTGGCCTGCGGTTGGTCGGTGGCCCTGCTGGTGGTCGGCCTGGTGCTGCGCTACGGCAGCGGGGCCGAGGCCCTCGTCTGGGGCGCCCTGTCCGTGGTGATGCCGCTGTCGGGGGTCTTCTACCCCGTCTCCACGCTGCCGGCCGCGCTGCGACCGCTCGCCGAGATCCTGCCCACCACGCACGTGTTCGCCGCCGGGCGGGCGCTGACCGGGGGAGGGGCGATGCCCTGGCGGGAGCTGGGTACGGCCACCGCCGGGACGCTCGTCCTGGTGCTGCTCAGCCTGTTCGCGCTGAGCCGCATGATGCGCTCCTTCCGCAGGCGGGGACTGGTGACGCGGTATTCCTGACGGGGGTCAGCGGCCGACCGCCCCCGGGTGGCTCCAGCGGAACTCCGCCTCCGGGAACCGTGGTGAGGGCCCGTCCAGCAGCGGGGAGGGCAGGTTCCGCAGGAAGCGGTCGAAGAAGGCCCGCGTGTAGGCGCGGACCAGCCGGGCGGACCTGGCCGGTGCGAGGGTGCCGAGGAGTTCCGAGTACAGGTCGGCCGGCCAGGCCCCCGGCAGGCCGCCCGCCGCCGCGAAGTGCGGCAGGTCGGTGAAGGTCAGGTGTCCGGCGCCGGCGATCCGCACCTGGCGGGCCCAGCCGCGCCGGTGGTCGCGCCACCGCCGCCAGGTGTCGTGGTCCTCCAACGCGGTGAGGAGCATGTAGGGCCGGTCCAGGCCCTGTTCGGCCACCGGCGAGCCGAAGAGGGCGCCGTCCAGGCCGAGTCCGGCCCGGAAGCGGCGGTCCACGCGCAGTGCCTCGGCGGCGGCCGCCCCGCCCATGGAGTGGCCGAGGACCCCGATCCGCGCGGGGTCGGCCCGCGGCCACTCCCAACCGGCCGCGCCGCCCCGAGGTCGCGGGAGTTCGCCGGCCAGGAAACGCAGGTCGTCGACCCGGGCCCGGACCTCCAGGCGTTCCTGGGCGTCCCAGTCGGCGGGCTCCTCGGGCAGGACGCCCCGTACGATCCGGCCGCCGGGGAACTCGACGACCGCGGCGTCGAAGGTGTGGTCGACGGAGGCGACGAGGTAGCCGTGCGAGGCCAGGTCCTCGGCCAGTGCGGTGCAGTTGGCCCGGCCTCCCGCGCGTCCGTGGCCGAGCAGCAGGAGCGGCAGCGGACCGTGCGCCGCCGGGGCCGCGTCCCGGGCGTGGGGGCGGACGGCGGCCAGGGTCCCGGCCGTGAGGGGGAGCCCGGACTCCAGGTCGGCGGCGACCGCGGCGGTGGTGTACGGGGCGCGGGGGCGTCCCGCCCTGCCGAGGGCGGGGTACCAGAGCTGCACCATCAGTTCGCGCGGGCGGCGGTCCGGGGCGAACGGGTCCTCGCGCGCGGTGTCGACGAGGTGGAGGGTGCGGGTGCCGACGGGCCGGGGTGCGGTGGGGGCGGGCAGCGGAAGCGCGGCGGCCGCCTGGGCGGCGGTGGCGGGCAGCAGCGCGCCACCGGCGGCCGAGCCGGCGAGCAGCAGAACGGAACGACGCGTGATCATCATCCACCCTCGGGGAAACGGCGAACCTGACGACGCCCCAACGTAGTTGGTCTGGACCAATTTGCCCAGAGGTCTCCAGCCGCCCGATAGGGCTTCGGCATCGGGCGCCCCGGTCCGGGTCGACCGCGAGCGATCGCTGCCCGTCGCGGGGTGTACTGGTGGTACACCCCATTGGTGCGTACTATGGGTTCATGCCACTGCCGCGTTTCCACCGACTGCCGGCCGAACGCCAGGAGCACATCCTGGCCGTCGCCCGAGGGCACTTCGCCGAACACGGACCCGAAGCCGCCTCCTACAACAGGATCATCGAAGCGACGGGCGTCTCGAAGACCGCCGCCTACCAGTACTTCGACGGCCGTGAGGACCTGCTGGCGGCCGTCCTCGACGGAGTGCGCGAGCGACTGCTCGACGCCCTGGGCCCCTGGGTGCCCGCCGAGGACCCCGAGGGCTTCTGGGCCGGGCTGGCGGCGGGTTCCCGGGCGCTGGTGTCCCACCTCCACGCGAACGCCGACGACCTGGCACTCGCCGGCGCGGTCGTGGCACGGACCCCGGACGGTGAGTGGCCGCGCTGGTTCGACGCCGTCGTCGGCGACGGGCAGCGGCTCGGCGTCGTCCGGACCGACATCGACCGCGACCTGCTGGTGTCCGCGACCGCCGCCGTCTTCCAGGCCGTCGACGCCTGGGCGCTGGCCGCCCTGCGGAGCGGGGCACCGGACACCGGCGACGGGGAGCGGCAACTGCGCGGCCTGCTGCGCGGACTGTGGAGCACGCCCGGGGACGAGGTGACCGGCCGTGCGCACTGACCTGGGCGTCGACTGGGAGATACCCCCCACCCCGCCCGGCCGCGCCGGCGCGCTGGAACGGTTCATGGGGCCGGGCAGGACGCGCGCCGAATCGGCCGTGGAAGCCGCGGGCGGCATCGTGTGCGCAGCCGTACTGGCCGCCGGCGTGTGGGCCACCGGCGGCCACGCCGACTGGTCCGGCGTGCAGTGGGCCGTCGTGGCGCTGGCCGGCCTCGACCTCATCGGGGGCGTGCTCACCAACTCCACCAATGCCGCCAAACGCTGGTACCACCGGCAGGGGGACGGGACCAGGCGCGCCCGCCTCCTCTTCGTCGGTGCCCACCTGCTGCACCTGGCCGCCGTGGGGCTGGTCGTGCTGTCCGGCGACTGGGCCTGGACCCTCACCAACGCCGCCCTGCTGCTCACCGGCGCCGCCGCCGTGGAGTTCACCCCCGTGGAGGTCAAACGCCCGATGGCGATGGCCGTGTTCATGGTCGCCGTCCTCGTCAACCTCTTCTGGTCGACGGTGCCCGCCGTGCTGGCCTGGTTCGCCCCCCTCTTCTTCCTGAAGCTGCTCGTCTGCCACCTCGTGCCCGAGGCCCCGCTGCAACGGCGCCGCGATGCCTGAGCCCGCTCCCGTGATCGACGACCGCCCGCCCGTGGACCGCTGCGCCGCAGTGCTGGCCGACGCCTTCGCCCGCGAGCCCGCGACCTCCTGGATCTGCGGTACCTCCGACTCCGTCCGGGCGCACTGGTTCGCGGCCACCCTGCGCACCCAGTCCACCCTCCCCGGAGCCCGCCGCCACATCCTGGTCACGCCGGACGGCCGGCCCGTCGCCGCCGCGGTACTCACCCCGCCCGGGGCGACGCCGGGGGTCGGCGCCCGGGCCGGCTGGGCCACCCGCACGCTGCTGCGCGGCGGCCCCGACGCGCTGCGGCGGACGCTGCGCTACCTGGAGGCCGCCGAGACCGAAGTCCCTGCGGAGGCATGGACGTTGGAGTTCATCGGGGTGATCCCGGCGGCCGCCGGGCGAGGCTGGGGACGGCTGCTCCTGGACCACGTCCTCGCCGGGACCCCGGGAACGGCGGGGATCTTCCTCACCACGGCGGACCCGGCCAACGTCGGCCTGTACCGGCACTTCGGCTTCACGGTGCTGCGGCACCTGCCCGTCGGCCCGCTGCGGGTGACGTCCATGCACCGCCCTGCCGCCACCGGCCCGACCTGACCGGATCAGTCCGGTGCCGTCGCGCCGTCGGCGTGCCCGGCCGAACCGCGCTCGCGCCGGGCGCCGTTCGGCGCGGGCGCGGCTCCCCCGAGGGGTGGGCGGCCGGAGGACAGGAGGGGGTCGTCGAGGAGCACCAACCGGTATCCCGTACGGCGGCCCCTGCTCCGCGCGGGGCCACGGCGCGGACCCGAGCCGTTCCCGCGAGGCGACCGCGCCCGTTGCGCCGCGGCGATCAGGGCCGCCACGGGCGGGGCCTCGGCGCGCAGGCGGTTGAAGCGGCGGACCGAGATCCCCACCAGACCCGCCGCCACCGGCCAGGTCGCCCCCTTGCGGATCGCGTTCAGCACCAACCGGAGGGCCGCAGGCGTCGGCGACGCGCCCGGTCCGAGGCCGTGCGCCGCCGCCAGGGCCTGCGCGGAGCGGATCGCCTCCGCGAAGCTCGTGTCGAGGTCCAGCCAATCGCGCAGCATGTGTTCGGGTATGCCCGCCGCCGCGGCGCACCCGGGGATGGTCAGTCCCTGGGCCGCGCCCCGTACGGCCTCCGCCATGTGCGCGACGGTTTCCTCGCGCTGGCTGGGCGTGCGGCGCAGGACTTCGCGCAGGGCCCGGTCGATCTGCTCCTGCGAGGTGATCCACGCCAGTATTCGGTCGGCCCACTCGTCCTGTCGGGCCTGATGTGCCGGGTCGTCCACCATTCCGTACCCCCAATGATTAGGCAAGCCTAACCTAAGGGCCGTGAGGGGTGGGGGAGTTCGGGGGATCGCCCACGGCCGGCAGGGCGTGCGTCAGGCCGCGGTCCAACCGCCGTCCAGGGGCAGGGAGGCGCCCGTGACGTGGCCGGTGTGCGGGCCGCAGAGCCACACGGCGACGGCCGCGACCTCCTCCGGTTCGATCAGCCGCTTGATGGCCGAGCCGCGGAGCAGCACCTCGCCGACGACCTGCTCCGGCGGGATCCCGTGGGCCTCCGCCTGGGCGGCGATCTGTCGTTCGACGAGCGGCGTGCGCACGTAGCCGGGGTTCACGCAGTTGCTCGTCACACCGTGCGGAGCGCCCTCCAGGGCGGTGACCTTGCTGAGGCCCTCCAGGGCGTGCTTGGCGGTGACGTAACCGGACTTGAAGGGGCTCGCCCGCAGGCCGTGCACGCTGGAGATGTTGACGACCCGGCCCCAGCCGCGCCGGTACATGTGCGGCAGGGTGCGGCGCAGCAACAGGAACGGGGCGGTGACCATCACCTTCTGGAGTCGGTCGAACAGCTCCGGAGGGAAGTCCTCGATGGCCGCGACGTGTTGCAGTCCGGCGTTGTTCACCAGGATGTCGAGATCCGCGGGCAGGGACGCGACCGCGGCGGGATCTGCCAGGTCCACCGCGTGGGCCCGCCCGTCCACCTGCCGGGCCACCTCGGCGGCGGCCCGCGCGTCGACGTCCACGACGTGGACGAAGGCCCCCGCGGCCGCCAGGGCTTCGACGCAGGCGCGCCCGATGCCGCTGCCGCCGCCGGTCACCAGGGCCGTACGCCCGCTCGGTCCGCCCGCGGGGGGCCCGGGCGCCGTTCCACCGAATCCGCTCGTCATGACCCGAACGTTAGGGACGGGTGCCCGGTGCCGCCGATGTGCGACGCCGCCACAGTCGGGGTCCTGGACATGGCCGTCACCACCACAGGTGTCCGCGTTCCGGTCCCGCCGCGGCCGTTGGCGCGCGGTCGACGGGGGTCATAATTCCGCCATGAACATGATGGGACTGCGACTGTCGCTCGCGACCGTGCTCGTCGGGGCCGCGCTGAGCGGATGCTCCTTCCTCTCGCCCTTCACCACCTGCGAGGGCACCGGTCCCGAGGTGGCGGCCCTCGACGAGCTGTCGGCCCTGGACCTGCACCCACCGGGGGCCACGCCCGTCGGTGGCGGCTCGGCGGACAGCGCCACCTGCACCGACGACAGCGGGGACGCCTGGCTGAGCGCGGACCGGCTGTACGTGTACGACGGGAGCGCCGAGGACGTGCGGGCGTACTACGCGAGGGAACTGCCGGCGGCCGGCTGGGACCCGCCCAGGCGGGCCGGGGCGGCGGTGGCGGGCCGGATCCCCCTCACCTGCTACGAGTCCCCGGACCGGCCGAGCGTCACCGTCGCCTTCGAGACACCCGCCGACCTCCGTGAGTTCTACGGCGTGGACCCCGGCCCGGCGCCGGCCGGCTCCGCGTCCCGGGTCTGGATCCACCTCTTCGCCGAGGCGTCGACCGACGGATCGCGCATGGACTGCTGGTAGGCCCCGTCGTCGATCGACGACAGGGCCCTGCCGGGGGCGGACCGCGGGTGGTGGGGGCGGTCGCGCTCAGCGCCTGAGGATCCGGCGTGCGAGCCGGTTCCCGAGGAACTGGGCGCACTGCACCAGCCCGATGAGGACCAACACCGTCACCACCATGACCGAGGTGTCGAACCGCAGGTAGCCGTAGGTCATGGCCAGGTTGCCGACCCCGCCGCCGCCGACCGTCCCGGCCACCGCGGAGAAGTCGATGAGCGCGACGAGCATGAAGGTCAGCCCGAGCACGAGCGGCCCGAGGGCCTCGGGCACCAGGACCGTGAGCAGGATGCGCAGCGGGCCGGCCCCCATCGAGCGGGCCGCCTCGATGACGCCGGGTTCGACGGACAGCAGGTTCGACTCGACGATCCGGGCTATCCCGAACGTCGCCACGATCGTCATCGGGAAGATCGCCGCATCGGTTCCGATCATCGTGCCGACCACCGCCCGGGTCACCGGTGCCAGGGCCACGATCGCGATGATGAACGGGACGGGGCGGATGACGTTGATGAACGTGCCCAGGACCGCGTGCACGATCCGGTTCGGCAGGACACCTCCCTTGCGGGTGGCGTACAGCGAGAGCCCGACGACGAGGCCGCCGACGGTGGACAGGGCCAGTGTGATCAGCACCATGTAGACGGTCTCGCCGGTCGCCTCGACGACCTTGGGCCAGAAGGTGCTCCAGTCGGCCTTCACGCGACACCCGCCTCCCGGCCCGCGCCGGCCGCCGTGCCTGCCGTGCCCGCCGCGAGTCCGGCGGCCACCGCCTCCACGGCCGCCTCCTCACCCCGCAGCGCGATGGTCACGCTGCCCAGGGGTCTGCCGCGGACCTCGCCGACACCACCGTGGACGAGGGAGAAGTCCACGCCGTGCGCGCGCAGTAGCGGTGAGAGGCCTTCCAACAGCGGAGCCCCGTCGACCACCGGCACCGTGACCAGCCGCCCCGGGTGGCGGGCGCGCAACCGGTCCAGGAGCGGGCCGTCCGGTTCGCCGTGCAGCGCCGAGCGGACGAACGCGGCGGTGGTGCGGTGGCGCGGCCGCGCGAACAGCTCGTAGACCTCGCCGCTCTCCACGACCCGGCCGTCCTCCATCACGGAGACCCGGTCGCACAGGGAACGGACGACCTCCATCTCGTGGGTGATCAGGACGATGGTGACGCCCAGCTCGCGGTTGACCCGGCGCAACAGGGCCAGTACCTCCTGGGTGGTCTGCGGGTCCAGGGCCGAGGTGGCCTCGTCGCACAGCAGCACCTTGGGACGGTTGGCCAGGGCGCGGGCGATGCCGACGCGTTGGCGCTGCCCGCCGGACAACTGCTCGGGATGGCGCTTGCCGTAGCCGGACAGGCCGACGAAGTCCAGCGTCTCCTCGGCGCGCGCCCGGGCGGCGGCGCGATCCGTTCCGGCGAGGCGCAGCGGGTAGAGCACGTTGCCGAGGACCGTGCGCGAGCGGAAGAGGTTGAACTGCTGGAAGATCATGCCGATATCGCGGCGGATCGGACGCAGCGCGCGCTCGCCGAGCGCCGCGAGGTCCTGGCCGTCGACGAGGACGCTGCCCGACGTCGGCTCCTCCAGGCCGTTGACCAGCCGCAGGAGGGTCGACTTGCCGGCGCCGCTGTGGCCGACGACGCCGTGGACGGTGCCCGCCGCGACGGACAGGCTCACGCCGTCGACGGCGCGGGCGCCGCCCGGGAACTCCTTGTGGACGTCGCGCAGTTCGACGGCGGCGGTCACCGTCCCAGCTGCTTCGCGACGCGGTCCAGCTCGGCCCTGAGCTCGACGGCGGGCAGCTCGATGTGGTGGGCCGTGCCGTTGCTGGTGCGGCGGACCTCGTCCTGAACGGGCTTCGACGCGTACAGCTTCACGATCCTCGCGTAGTCCGCGTCGTCCTTCTCGTTCGCGCGGGCGGCGATGACGTTCAGGTAGGGAACGGCCTGCGGGCCGGCCGGATCGTCCTTGAACAGGGCGGTCCCGGCTTTGATGCCCGCGAGCTCGGCGACCCCGTCGTTGATGATCGCGGCGTCGGTGTCCTTGAGCGTGCGGGGAGTCTGCTGGGCGTTGACCGGTGTGAGCTTGATGCGCTTGGGGTTTGCGGTGATGTCGTCGGGGGTGGCGAACAGCCCGGCGTCCTTCTTGAGCTCGATCAGCTTCGCCTGCTCCAACACCCGCAGGCCGCGGCCCTGGTTCGCCGGGTCGTTGGGCAGTGCTATCTCCGCCTGTTCGGGGAGGTCCGCGAGCGCCTTGTGCTTCTCGGAGTAGAGGCCGAGGGGTACGACGGTGGTCGCGGCGATCGGTGCGATGTCGGTCTTGTTCTCGGTGTTCGACTGCGCGAGGAAGACCAGGTGCTGGAAGGCGTTGAGCTCGATGTCACCCGCGCCGAGGGCCTTGTTGGGCAGCGAGTAGTCGTCGAAGACGACGGTCTCGACCGTGAGCCCCTCCTTCTTCGCCTCCTTGGCGAGGACGTCCCACTCGGGGGAGTCGCCCGCCACGCCCACCCGGATGCGCCGTTCGTCGGAGTCACCGGCTCCGCAGCCGGTGACGAGGAGCGCGAGTGCGGTGGCGGACGTCGCGAGGGCGAGGAGGGTGCGGCGGCGCGGGGATTCAGCAAGCATCGTGGGATCCAGTGGTAGACGAAACGCGTCGAGCGAGGTACCTACGAACAGTAGGCATGGATCCCGCGATTGGCTTGGTTTGAAAGATCGTCTTCACGATCCTGCAATGAATCTCAGGTGATGGGTGCGGCCGGGGCAGTGGCCTGGGTAGTGGCCGGGGCCGGGGGAGTGTGCGAGGGTCTCGGTGCGCCCGCCGGATACTCCTCGCCCAGCACCGTGTCGAACAGGCTGGTGACCTCCTGCGCGGTCAGGCCCTGCTCGCGCGCCTCGCGCATCCACTCGCCCAACCGGGCCCGTACGGGGGACTCCGGTGCGGTTCGGGGTGTTGCCAGGGTCCGCGTGATGAAGGTGCCGGATCCCTGCCGGACTTCGACGAGTCCGGAGCGCTCCAGTTCCCGGTATGCCTTGAGGGTGGTGTTCGGGTTCACCTTCGTGGTTGCGGCGACCTGCGCCGCGGTGGGCAGCTTGTCGCCCTCGGCCAACGCCCCCATGTGGAGCGCCTGCTCCACCTGGTGGACGATCTGGAGGTAGGCGGGCAGGCCGCTGCGTCGTTCGATGCGGAACACGACCACGGTGCCCGCCTCCTTGATCCTCGTAGTGTTCGCTCAGCCTAGGTGCTCGCCGGTCTACAGCCGGCCCTTGCGGGTCCGCACCACGCACACCCCCAGGAACAGCACGGTCAGCGCCAGCAGAAGCGCCGTGGCGGTCCATTGCATGCCCGCCATCTGATCGCGGCCGAAGTAGTCCCGGACGGTGTTGACGATGCCGAGGTCGCTCCGGCACTTCTCGGTCGACGGGTCGCTGACGCAGGTGGACCACCCGTAGAGCTTGCCCGACGCGGTGCCGACCCACTGGTCGACCTCGACCCCGCCGTTGAGCGCGGCCGGATGGGCGCCCTCCAGGGGCCAGGCGAGCCGCCGGGGCGTGGCGAGTTCGTCCCGGTAGGCGGAGCCCGCGGTCAGGCCGATGGCCGCGATCAGGAAGGTCGCGACCGTGGCGGGCGTGGCCCGCCGCGTCACGGTTCCGACCGCCATGCCGAGCGCGGTGGTGCACAGGGTGGTGGCCACCAGGACCGGACCCGTGGTGTCGAACAGCGCGCCGGTCAGCCAGTCGTTGGGGGCGACGGCCCCGAGGGACCTCCACCACCAGCCGTAGAGCAGGCTCAGTACCGCAGCCGGTACGGTCACCACGATCAGGGCGAAGGACACCTTGGCCAGCAGCCACTGGAGCCGCGAAACCGACTGGGTGGCGACGAGCCGTCCCGTCCCGTTCTCGTGGTCCGCGGCGATCAGCGGTGCGCCGAGGAAGGCGCCGAGCAGGATCGGGAGGAAGCCCAGCGTGGCCCCCGCGGAGTTGAGGTCGTTGGTTATCCGGTTGGTCAGGTCCCCGGGGAGGGAGTCGACCGACTTGCCGGGCCAGCCGGCGGCGTGCAGGGAGTCCAGCATCGCGCCGCGCTGGTAGACGATCCAGGCCGCCCCGAGGAGGGTGACCGCGAGGCAGAACAGGAGCGCGGCGCGGTGCTGGTGGACCATGAGCCAGGCCAGTCCGCGCAGCGCGCGGGGACCGGACGGCTTGTGGCTGCGGATCGCGGGGCCCTGGGCGAGCGTGCTCATGCGGCGTGGTCCTCTCGGTGGCCGGGGACGGAGGTGGGGGACAGCAGGGCGGGAGCCTGCGGCGAGCGGAGGTAGGCCAGCAGCACTTCCTCCAGGCTCGGCTCGGACGGCTGCCATTCGCCGCCGATCCACCCCTGACGACGCACCAGGGCGGTGAAGTGGCGTCCGGACGTCCGGGCCTCGATGAGGGTGTGGGCGCCCAGGGCGGCGGGCAGTGCGCCGCTCTCGTCGGTCACGCCCGTCACCACCGTGTGCATGGGGACCAGCTCGTCGGTGTCGCCCGCCATGCGCACGCGCCCGTCGGCGAGGACCAGCAGGTGGTCGCACATGTCCTCGATCTCGCTCAGCAGGTGCGAGGAGAGCAGGACGGTGGTTCCGTTCTCGGCGGCCTCGGCGAGGAGCAGCGAACCGATCTCGTCACGGGCGACCGGGTCGAGATCGGCCATCGGCTCGTCCAGGAGCAGTAGTTCGGGCCGCTTTCCGAAGGCGAGCGCGAGGGCCACGCGGGTGTGCTGGCCGCCCGAGAGGTCCGCGATCCGCGCCTCCATCGGAACGTTGCCGGCCCGCACGATCCGTTCCGCTACCTCACGGTCCCAGCCGGGATTGAGTTCCTGCCCCATGCGCAGGGTCCGGGCCACGGTGAACCGCTTGAAGAGCGGCTTGTCCTGGCCGAGGTACGCCCAGCGGGTCCTGGTCCCGGGGGAGCCGACGGGGAGGCCGAAGATCTTCAGCTCGCCGGCCGTCGGCTCGACGAGCCGGGTCGCGAGGCCGAGCAGGGTGCTCTTGCCGGCGCCGTTGGGTCCGACCAGGGCGGCGATGCGGCCGGCGGGAATCCGGAAGCTGCACTCCCGCAGGGCCCATCCCCGGCGGTACCTCTTGCCCAGCCCGTGTGCCTCGACGGCCCACGGGTAGTCGGCCGCGTCGGAATCGGTCGTATGGCGCACGGCGTCCCCCCTTTCCGTAAATCCACTAGATGAGTAGTGGAATAATGGACTCGGGGTCGGGTCGTGTCAAACGAGCGGATCCGGCGGCGACCGCACCGCGCGGGAAGGGTCCCGCGCGGGCCGGCGCCACCGGATCCGGGTGCATGACTGTCGAAGGACGGGTGAAGGGGTGGGGTGCGCGCCGTCCGATCAGGGACGGGCGGCGGGCGGCGTCGGCAGCGGGGTGCCGTCCGTGCCGAGGAGCGCGAGGAGGACGATCGCGTCGGTCCAGCCGAGCGGTACGACCGCCTTCGGGCGGCCGTCGACACTGACGGTCTCGGGCAGTTCGCCGAGCGCGTTGCGCTTGGAGAGCACCCAGTCCACCACCGCGTCGGCCTTCTCCCGCTGCCCGGTACCCGCCCAGGCGAGGGCGAAGAAGGAGGTGCTCGCCGTCCAGGTGATGTTGCCCCAGGGAGCGTCCGGGTCGTCGCCGGGCACCACGCCCCCGTTGGGCCGCAGCAGCGCCGCGTACGTGTCGTCGAGGGCCCGGGGCAGGTCCGCCGGAGCGTTGTTGAACGGCGGGGCCATGAACCCGACGGCGCTGTCCCGGCCATTGAGCCCGTCGGCCGTCCGCGGGTACCCGAGCGGCGCGAACCGGGCGGCGATGCCCTCGGACAGGCGCTTCGCCGCGTCCGCCCAGCGGGTGGCGTCCTCGGTCCGGCCGAGGCCGCGGGCCAGGTCGGCGGCGGCGTTCAGCCCCGCCAGCAGCGGCGCGGCCGTCCCGATGTTCGTGCTGTCGGTCTCCAGCTCCCAGTAGTCGGGGGAGGCCGGGGGCAGGCCGTCGGCGTCGAGGCTGCCCGCCGAGTGGTCAGCCGCCTTGCGGACCATCGGGTAGAGGGCCTCCAACCGTGCGGCGCGACCGTCCTGCGGGGCCGTCCGGTACCACTGCCAGGTGGCCCACGGCACCCAGCCGTTCCCGTCGAGCTG
Source organism: Streptomyces sp. NPDC057939 (assembly GCF_042887545.1). Classification (NCBI taxonomy): domain Bacteria; kingdom Bacillati; phylum Actinomycetota; class Actinomycetes; order Kitasatosporales; family Streptomycetaceae; genus Streptomyces; species Streptomyces sp. NPDC057939. The sequence continues at coordinate 260,688 of NZ_JBHVPG010000002.1, read as the reverse complement.
CCACGGCCGGTCGTCCGGCGGCCCGGAACCGTCCAGCAGCGTACGGGCCTCCCAGGTGCCGTCCGACCGCTGCGTCTGCGCGTTGTGGCGCAGGATCCGGTACGCCTCCTCGTCGTACCCGGTGTGCGCGAACGCCGCCGCCGCGAAGCTGGAGTCGCGCGGCCACGAGAAGTCCCAGAACGGCGACCACGCCGCCGCGAACGCACCGTTCGGCCGCAGCAGCGCCCGCATCGACAACAGGGCCCGCTCCGCACCGGCCCGCCGCGTTCCCGCGGTACCCGGGATCCGGCCCGAGGCCAACCAGGCCCGGGACTCGGCGATCTGCTCCAGCGCGCCCGCGTCGTCCGCCTCGACGACGACGGACGCCGTGGCACCCGCCGGCAGGTAGCGCCACCGCCCGGACGGCAGCCGCAGGACGTTGCTGCCCTCCACGTATCCGGCGCCCACGGCGAACTCCGGAGTGACCGCCTCCACGGCGGTGCCGTTGGAGAGCAGGCCCGAGGTCCGCGCGATCCGGTCCGAAGCGGGAACGTAACAGGTCTCCGTCTCGCCGCACCGCTCCTCACCGGTCGGGTTCACGTGGAACGCCAGCCGCTCCTCGACGGGCTCCCAGCTGTCCGTCGCCCCGTCGTGCCGCCAACTGATCGGCGCCCCGACCTCCGCCCGGCGGGTTCCGTGCCAGACGACCGGCTTGCCGTCCGGGGTGGTGGCCTGGGCGAACAGGTAGTAGGGGGTGCCCGGCGTCAGGGTGGCGTCCAGGGGCACCTCCAGCCAGCCGGCGCCGGCGCCGCCCAGCTTCGCCACGTCGACCGTGCGCGCGGCGATCGTGGACCCGCCGTCCTCGCGAGCACCGCGGACCTCGATCCGCACCCGACCGGTTGCGGCGCCGCTGCTCAGGTAGAGACTCACCCGCGACAGGCGGGCGTCGGACGTTCTGAACTCCTGCGCGGCCGCTCCACCGGCCGTCGCGATGCCGAGCAGGGCGGCGTCGTGCTGGGCCTGCCCGTCCGGTGGAACTCCGTCGCGTGCGCTCGCCGGCCCGCCGGCGGCGCACAACAGTGTCGACAGCAGGGCAGTGGCCAACGCGGTGGACCTCGTACGCACCATGCTTCTCCCTTCGGGTGATCCGGACGTCAAACGAGAGACGGGCATGGGTGGTGGCGCGCTCCTTTCAGAGAGTGCCTCGAACGACCATCGGACCATCGGAAGATCGCCCGGCCGCGCCGGAACCGGCCCCGTCTGGACGAACCGCGTGCACGCGGTTTCACCGCGGACGTCATCCCACGGATGCAGGAGGTGTACGGGCGTACCTCCGTGGGCCGATGGCCGGGGCGCGATCCGTTCCTAGCATCGGGGTCATCGGATCGCCGACCGCGGCCACCCGCCCGCGGCGGCACGTCGTGACGAGGACACCCATGAGGACAGTGAGAACACCAATGAGGCGCGCCCTACTGGCCGTTGCTGCGGCCACCCTGCTGATGACCGGTACGGCGCGGGCGGATTCGGCGCAGGCCGGAACCACCCCCGCGACCGTCCCGCCGGCCGCTCCGGCGCTCAACGCGCCGACCGGCGGACAACCGGTGGGCATGACCACCGTCCACCTGACGGACGAGGACCGGGCCGACCCCTGGGTGCCGCAGGAACGTCGGGAACTGATGGTGTCGGTCTGGTATCCGGCGAAGAAGCCCTCGCGCACGCCCGCCCCTTACATGACGGCCGAGGAATCCCGGAAGTACGTCGAGGCCAACCGGGCCGCCGTACCCGAGGAAGTGGCCTCCGAGGTGCTGACCACCGTGGTCACCCACGCGACGGTCGACGCCCAACCCGTCACCGCGCGCGGCGCACTGCCGCTGGTCGTCCTGTCACCCGGCTTCGGCATGCCGCGCGCCACCCTCACGGGCCTCGCGGAGGAACTCGCCTCCCGCGGTTACGTCGTCGCGGGCATCGGCCACAACCACGAAGCCGCCGGAACCACCTTCCCCGACGGCCGCACCACCTCCTGCACGACCTGCGGCAACCCGGACTACCCGCGCGTCGGCGCCGTCCGCGCGCAGGACGTCTCCTTCGTACTGGACGAGCTCACCGGCCGACACCCGAAGTGGAAGGGCGGCCGGCTCATCGACACCGGTCGGATCGCCATGGTCGGGCACTCCGCCGGGGGCTTCAGCGCGATCCCGACCATGCTGGACGACCCGCGCGTCAAGGCGGGCGTCAACATGGACGGAAACTTCCGCTTCCCCAACGACGTCCCCCTGGACCGCCCGTTCCTGATGCTCGGCAAGCCCAGCCACGTGCCAGGCGGCCCCGACCGCACCTGGGACGAGACCTGGACCGAACTGACGGGCTGGAAGCGCTGGCTGACCATCGACGGCACCGAGCACACCTCCTTCGGTGACATGGCGTCCATCGGCAAGCAGCTCGGCATCCGGCTCCAGCCCCTCGACGGCGACCGCTGCGACGCCCTCCTGCGCACGTACGTCACCGCCTTCGCCGACACCCACCTCAAGGGCCGCCCGGCCACCCTGCTGGACGGCCCCTCGACGAGCCGGCCCGAGGTCGTGTTCCACGATCGTGGCGTGGTCTGAAACCGGCGCCGGGCGCCCGAGGACCGGCGCCGGGCGCCCGGAAACCGGAGCCCCGCCACCCCCGGACCTGGGGGGACGGGGCTCCGGCGCCCGCCGCTAGCGGCTCAGGAGCGTGCCCGCGACCGACGACGGGACCGGCGCGAGCCCCGTGGGCCGGGTGGTGAAGGTGCCCCGGCCCTGGGTCCGGCCCCGCAAGCGGGACGAGTACCCGAAGAGCTCGGCCAACGGCACCGTCGCCGTGATCACCGCGGTCCCCGCGCCGGCCGTGGACCCGCTGACCCGGCCACGCCGGGCCGCGAGGTCACCGAGGACGCCGCCGACACCCTCCTCCGGAACGGTCACCGTCACCTCCACGACCGGCTCCAACAGTTCCACGGTGCTCGCCCGCAGCGCCTCGCGCAGGGCGAAGCGACCCGCGGCCCGGAACGCCATCTCCGAGGAGTCCTTGGAATGGGTCGCCCCGTCGGTGAGGGTGACCCGCAGCCCCGTCACAGGGAAACCGCCCAACGGACCCTCGGTGAGGGCGTCCCGGCAGCCCGCCTCCACGGCGCGCGCGTACTCCTGCGGCACACGGCCACCGACGACCGTCGACCGGAACTCGAAACCGGGTTCCCCCAACGGCTCCACGTCGATGACGACGTGCGCGAACTGGCCCGCGCCACCGTCCTGTTTGACGTGCCGGTGGACCAGACCGGCCACCCCGCGCACGACGGTCTCCCGGTAGGAGACCTGCGGTTGACCGACGGCCACCTCCACCCCGTGCCCGCTGCGGAGCTTCTCCACCGCGACCTCCAGGTGCAGCTCGCCCAACCCCGACAGCACCGTCTGACCGGTTTCCGCGTCCGACCGCACCACCAGCGAAGGATCCTCCTCCGCCAGCCGCGCCAGCGCCACGGCGAGCCGCCCCGTGTCGACGGCGCGCCGCGCCTCCACCGCCACCGACACCACCGGATCCGCCACCGTGGGCGGTTCCAGGAGTACGGGCGCGTTCGGCGCGCACAGGGTCGTACCCGCGCGGGCCGTCTTCGGACCGATCACGGCGACGATGTCACCGGCCACCGCCTCCTCCTTCTCCTCGTGCCGGTCGGCCTGCACCCGCAGGATCCGCCCGACGCGTTCCATGCGGCCCGTACCGGGATCCAGTACGGACGCGCCCTTGCGCAGGGTCCCCGCGTAGACCCGCAGGTAGGTGAGCCGCCCCGTCGCCGTGGCCGTCACCTTGAAGGCGAGGGCCGCGAACGGCGCCGCCGGATCCGGCGCCCGCTCCACCCCGCCCCCGTCCGCCGTGCCGCGCACCGGCGGCATGTCCGCCGGGGACGGCAGATAGGCCACGACCGCGTCCAGCAGCGGTTCGATCCCGCGGTTGCGGTACGCCGAACCGCAGAGCACCACCACGGCCTCGCGCCGCAGCGTCAGTCCCCGCAGGGCGCGGACCAGGGTCGTCGCGCTCAGCGCGGATTCCGCGCAGAACTCCTCCAAGGCCTGCGGATCCAGTTCGGCGACCGTCTCCTCCAGGAGCCGGCGGCGCCGCAGCGCCTCCTCCCGCAGCGGTTCGAGCACGGGCTCGGTGCGGTACGTGTCGTCGCCCTCGTGCCAGATCAGGGCCCGCATCCGGACGAGGTCCACGACGCCCCGGAAACCGTCCTCCCGCCCGACGGGCAGCTGGACCACGAGCGGTACCGCGCCGAGCCGGTCACGGATCGAGGCGACCGCCGCGTCGAGGTCGGCGCCCGCCCGGTCCAGCTTGTTGACGAACGCGATCCGGGGCACACCGTGACGGTCGGCCTGCCGCCACACCGACTCGCTCTGCGGTTCGACGCCCGCGACGGCGTCGAACACGGCGACCGCCCCGTCCAGGACCCGCAGGGACCGCTCGACCTCGTCGGCGAAGTCGACGTGACCGGGCGTGTCGATCAGGTTGATGCGGTGCCCCTCCCAGGCGCAGCTCACGGCCGCGGCGAAGATGGTGATGCCGCGGTCGCGTTCCTGGGGGTCGTAGTCGGTGACGGTGGTGCCCCGGTGGACCTCGCCCTGCTTGTGGACCGCGCCGGTCCTGAACAGGATCCGCTCGGTGACGGTGGTCTTGCCCGCGTCGACGTGGGCGAGGATCCCGAGGTTGCGCAGGGTCGTGAGGGCGGGGGAGAAGGGGACGGTGGAACGCCGGTCGGTGCGCATGGCCCGAGGCCTTTCGAACGAGGAGATGAGGGATCGGCGCGATTCCCGGACATCTGCGGACCCACCCGCGTGCCCCGTCCCCGGCGCCCCGGCCCGGGCCGGGACGGAACCCGGCAGGGCGGAGCGGGAGGAACGGGAAGGACGGAGGTCGGAGCCTAGAGGTGTGTCACGGGCATACGGTGCCGGCCGCGCGGCCGGCACCGCACGGTGCGAGACACCGGGATCACGTCGTAACGGGACGGGGGAACGAAGGCGGCGGTGCGGTACGTGCACATGGCCCGGTTCCCCTTCTCTTCGTTCGGCGTCGGGCGCGCCATGCCCGAATCGGCGGCGCGCACGGCGAGTGTAGGCACCCGGACGCCCACCCGGCACGGCATTTTCCGCGGCGCCCCGAACGCCGCCACCCCGAAGGCCGCTACCCCCGAACGCGGACGCCCCGAACGCCGCCACCTCGATCGCCGCGGTACCGGCACCCCGCACGGAGCCCGCACGACCGCGCCGTCCGGGCGCCGGTGCGGTCCGTCCTGGTGCCCCGTCGGGCCGCCGCAGCGCACCTCCCGACGCGCCGGGCGCGACGTGCCCGGCCGGGACGGCGGGCCGGGGATACCGTCGGCGGCATGGACGGTGATCGTCGGAGATGGCGTCAGTGCGTGCTCGCCGGGGCGGTGTTCGCCGTGTGCATGGCCGGCACCACGCTGCCGACCCCCCTCTACGGCCTCTACCAGGAGAAGTTCGGCTTCTCCGAGCTGGTGGTGACCGTCGTCTACGCCGTCTACGCCTTCGGCGTCATCGGCGTCCTGCTGCTCGCGGGCAACGCCTCCGACGCGGTCGGCAGACGTCCGGTCCTGCTGGCGGGCCTCGGCTTCGCCGCCGCGAGCGCCGTCTGCTTCCTGTGCGCCGACGCGATGGGCTGGCTGTACGCCGGACGGCTGCTGTCGGGCCTGTCCGCGGGCCTGTTCACCGGGGCCGCGACCGCGTACGTGATGGAGCTGTCCCCCGGGGACGGCTCCTCCCGGGCCACGCTCGTCGCGACCGCCGCCAACATGGGCGGCCTGGGCTGCGGTCCGCTCCTCGCGGGGATCCTCGCGCAGTACGCGCCCCGGCCCCTCCAACTGCCCTTCGTCGTCCACCTCGCCCTGGTGGCGGTGTCCGCGGCCGTCCTGCTGCGGCTCCCGGAGACCGTGCGGGAGCGGCGCCCGCTGAGCACCGTACGTCCCCAACGACCCGCCCTGCCCTCAGGGGTGCGGGCGGTCTTCGGGCCCGCCGCCATCGCCGCGTTCGTGGGGTTCGCCCTGTTCGGGGTGTTCACCTCGGTCAGTCCGGCGTTCCTCGCGGAATCCCTGGACGTCCACAACCGCGCCGTCAGCGGGCTCGTCGTCGCCCTGGCCTTCTTCGCCTCGACCGCCGGACAGCTCGCGGTCGGCCGGGTCGGCGTGGGGCGTTCCCTGCCGCTGGGCTGCGCCGGCCTGCTCGCCGGGCTCGCGCTCCTCGCGGGCGCGCTGTGGTGGGACCAGTTGTCCCTCGTGGTGCTCAGCGCGCTCGTCGGCGGGGCCGGGCAGGGCCTGGCCTTCCGCGGGGCCCTGTCCGCCGTGGCCGCGGCGTCCCCCGCGGACCGGCGCGCGGCGGTGATCTCGACCCTGTTCGTGGTGGCGTACACGGGCATCTCCGTCCCGGTGATCGGCGTGGGCCTCCTCACGGGTCCGATGGGCCTGGAGGGCGCTGGGCTGGTGTTCATCGCCTGCATGGCGGTCCTGGTCGCCACCGCCGGTGTCTACCTGCTCCGCCGACCGGTCCCCGCGAGCTGAGCCGTTGGGCGCAACGCCTGCTCCTGCGACAGGCGTTCACCACGATCCGTCCCTTCCGCTCCCGCAGGGAGAACACCGGCCGCGCCGGCGGCGTTGCGGCGTGCGCGCGGGGCGATCGTGGGACACCGTGGAACCGCCCCCGGCACCCGGGCCACCGGCCCGGACCGACCCGCCGGCGTTTCCCGAGGAGACCCTCCATGAACTGGACGCTCGAAGTCGTACCGATCCCCGTCACCGACATGGACCGAGCGAAGGAGTTCTACGCGGACAAGGTCGGGTTCAAGGTCGACCTCGACGACGAGGTCGCGCCCGGCATGCGCATCATCCAGCTGACACCGCCCGGATCGCGCTGTTCGATCGCCATGCTGCAAGGCATGCCCGCGGCCCCCGGTACCCGACAGATGGCCCCCGGCACCCTGCACGGGCTTCAGGTGTGCGTCACCGACATCGAAGCGGCCCGTGCGGAACTGGTCGCCCGCGGCGTCGTCGTCTCCCCGGTCCGCCACGTCGGGGAGACGGGCTGGGAGGACGGCAGGGGCGCGACCTGGAACTCCTTCCTGACCTTCGAGGACCCCGACGGCAACGGCTGGGTGGTCCAGGAAGCCCCCTCGGAGCTGTCCGAACGCTGACCGGTCACGGGGGTTCTCCCGGGCGCGTCCTGGGTGCGGCGCCTTGACCCTGACCCGCGGGTCAGGGGTTAGCGTCACCGCACCCAGGCCGCGCCACCGCCCGGCCACCGCCCCGAACCCGTCCGGGAGACCGCATGCCCGCCACCGTCCTGCCCCGCACCGGCCGCGAGGTCCGCCTCGCCGCCATCCCCGAAGGGCTGCCGGAGCAGAAGCACTTCGCCCTGGCACAGATCCCGCTGCCCCACCCCGTAGAGGGGCAAGTGGTCGTCAGGAACAGCCACTTCCTGGTCTTCCCCGGCCTGCGCACCCTCATCGGTGGCGAAACCGACGGCCTGCCGCTCCCGCTGCTGCGCCCCGGCGACGCCCTGTTCGGACCCGCCGTCGGCGAGGTCGTCGCAGCTCCGCCCGGCAGCGCCTTGGCTCCGGGCACCGCCGTCAGCCACATGTTCGGCTGGCGGGACCACGCCCTGGTTCCCGACACCGCGTGCACCCCGCTGGGCGACGAACTGCCCCAACCGGTCGCGCACCTGGCCCAGGGCTCCGTCGCCTACGGCGCCCTGACCCGCCTCGCCCGGATCCGCCCCGGCGACGTCGTCCTCGTGACCGGGGCCGCCGGAGCCGTCGGCTCCCTCGCGGGCCGGATCGCACGGCTGCTGGGCGCCGCCAAGGTGATCGGCACCACCGGGTCGCCCGCCAAGGCCGAGCGCCTCGTCTCCGAACTGGGCTACGACGCCGTCCTGCTCCGGGGCGCCCGTCCCTTCGACGCGCAACTGGCCGAGGCCGCCCCCGACGGCATCGACGCCGTACTGGACACCGTCGGCGGCGAGCAGCTCACCGCGGCGCTCGGCGCCGCCCGGCACGGCGCGCGCGTCGCCCTCGTCGGCACACTCTCGGGGCAGCTGTCGCCGCGACGGGCGGGGGGCAGCGCACCGGCCGAGATCGACACCTTCCGCATGGTCGTCAAGGGCATCTCGCTCCAGGGCTACAGCGGGGCCGACCACCCCGACGTGCAACGGGAATGGAACAGCCGCTTCGGCGACTGGCTGCGCTCCGGCGAGATCTCCTTCCCCCACACCCGGATCCCGGGCATCGAACGGGCTCCCCGGGCGTTGCAGGAGTTGATCGAAGGCCGGCACTTCGGCGCCGTCGTGGTGGAACCCTAGGCGGTGGCGTCGCACCGACCCCGAAGGGCTTCCGACCCGACGGACTTCGACGCCACGACGCGGGAGGACGGTACGGAATGCGGATCGGCGAGGCGGCCGCGGCGGCCGGGACGACGCCGAGGGCGCTGCGGTTCTACGAACAGCGGGGGCTGCTCCCGCCCCCGGCACGGACGGCCGCCGGGCAGCGGGAGTACGGCCCGGCCGAGGTCGCGCGGGTCCGCGTCGTACGGCGCCTGCTGGCTCTCGGCCTCACCGTCGAGGACCTGCGCGACCGCGCCCACCGCCTCCACCTGCTCGACGCCGACCCGCAGCCGTCATGCGGCGCCACCGAACCCGACACCGGGAACTCCACGGTCGTCGCCCGGCGGCTCGCGGTCCTGGACGCCGAGATCGAGCGCCTCACCCGGCTGCGCGAGAGCCTGGCACAGGGCGCCGCCGACGTCCCCTCCCTCAACAACGTTGCCGTCGAACCACATTGACGGTTCATCACCGATCGAGGCGATCGTCCGCCACCCGCCCCGTACCGCATGCCGGCGGGCGCGGCGGGTAGGCGCGGCCCATGACGGTCAAGAAGACGAGCGTTCTCGTACTGGACTGCGCCGAGCCCCAGGCCCTGGCGCTCTTCTACGCCCAACTCCTCGACGCCGACGTACGGATGGGTGACACCCCCGACATCGTCGAGGTCATCGGCGCCGCCGGGGTGCGGCTCGCCGTGCGCCGGGACCACGGTTACGCCCCGCCGAGCTGGCCGCGACCCGAGGACTCTCAGCAGGCACACCTGAGGATCCTGGTGGACCCCGCCGACCTCGACGAGGCCGAACGCGAGGCGGTGTCCCTCGGCGCCCGCCCGATCGCCACCGACGTCGAGGACGGCCCGCACGACACCCGCCTGTTCAGCGACCCCGCCGGTCACTCGTTCACCCTCGCAGGCCGGCCCGCCGCCCCCGAGGCACCCACCCTCTGACGGCACCTCCCCGGGCTCGTAAGAGGGGGCGTGCGCGGGAGGGTGAGGGGCGCGGAAGGAGGCGTGTGCGCCACTTCCCGCAGATTTCGGGGGACCGGCCTGCACGATCGGGCCCGTTCTTCGATGAGGTGGGTGTTGAGGGCGCACCGCGCCCCCGCGGCTGCCGAGCAGGGGGCGGGCACGCCGTCGCGCACACACCACTTGGGAGGTTTCACGTCACGTGAATGTCGTCGAGATGGTCGCCCTCGCCCCGATAGTCGCCACCGCGGTCCGTGTTCGCACAACCGATCCGCTCCCGGCGCCCAGGCCCGCGCCGGGAGCGGGACTGCAACCGTGGGGGAGCGCATGAGCGAAGGAGAGTTCGACCCGTCGGGGGACCAGGCGGTCTCCAGCGAGTTGGCGGGCGTCCTGCCCGTGGAGTTCACCGCCTTCCACTCCCAGCAGCACCGCACCTACCTGCGCTACGCCCACCTGCAACTGGGCAACGCGAAGATGGCCGAAGAGGTCGTCGACGACGTGTTCACCTTCCTGCTGAAGGTGTGGGACCAGGCGCTGCGCGAGGCCGGCCTCCACGGCTTCGCCTGGGCGGTCCTTCGCGAACACGTTGAACGCCGGCTGGCCGTCCTCGCCCGCCCGGTGGCGATGGTGGAGACGGCCTGGTTCGCCGCGCTGCGCAGGACCTCACGCGAACGCCTGGAACTGCTGGAGTCCAAGCTCGGCCTGTACGCGGCGATCGCCGAACTGTCCGAGCGGGAGTACGACGTGGTCCTGCTGTCCTTCCTGCTGGGCAACGAATCCGACACGGTCGCCCGGATGATGGGGATCTCGCCGGCGACGGTCCGTTCGCATATCCGCGGCGCCCGACGAACCCTGTCCCGCAAGCTCGGGGTGGACTGGATCCCCGGAGAGGAGAAGGTGCAGTGAGCGACATGCCCCGTGACCGTGACCGTGACATGGCGCTGTGCGAGCTGGACGCGGCCCTGAAGGACGCGTTGGTGCTCGTGGAGGAGTACGCGGGATACGACGAGGGCGCCGCCCGGCGCCGCATCGCCCGCCGGGTGGCCGCCGACCGCTCCCGGCCGCCCGCCGGTACGGTCTGCGGCACTGCCGCACCACCTCCCCGCCGCCCCGCCGCGCAGACCGCGCTGGACGACCTGGTCCTGGACGCCGCCTGCCACGTCAGGGCGGCCCGCGCCCTGGACGACCTCACCTGGGCCCTCGTCGAGAGCCGGGACTTCGCCGAACTCGCCCTGGCCGCCGATTCCTGGCCCCACGGAGAGGACTCCGCGCTGCTGTTCGGCAGCCTCCTGCACCTCGCCGACCGGTCGGAGGGTGCCCGGTTCTGGTTCCAGTACGCGGCCGGAGCGGGCTCGCGGACCGCCGCGCGTTGCCTCCACCTGCACCACCTGGCCCGCGCCGAGGTCCGTACCGCCCGCCACTGGAAACAACAGGCCCAGGCCCTACCCCCCGACGAGCACCTGCCCCCGCTGCCCCCGGTCCCGGAGGACCTCGAAGAAGCCCTCGGCGCCTCCGTCATCTGGACCTCACCGCCCATCACCACCCAGGACCTCACCGGCCTCGCCCGCGGTCCCGGCCGTTGCGGACGGCCCCCCTACCGGCTCCCCGGCCGGCTGCGCCAAGCCGTCACGGCGCGGGCCGCCGAGGAACACCCCGACCTCGGGGACGTGTTCACCCCCGGCCGGCACATCGCCGTGGCCGTCGCCCAGTACGCCCGGCTCGACCCCCGGCACCTGAGCGAGCAGGCGCGCGCCCGCTCCCGGGAGCCCGCCGGCCGGCCGGGGACCGCGGTCGCGACCGTCGCCCGTACGGTCACCGAGGCGGCCCGGTCCGCTTCGTCGGCCCCGCTGGAATCCGTCCACCAGGCCCTGCGCGTGCTGGAAGTGATCAACCGTCACTCGGGCGGCGTCGGCCTCACCCAGATCGCCCGGGCGACGCAACTGCCCCAACTGCTCCTGGCCCGCGCGATGGAGCAGCTGATCAGGGCCGACCTGGCCACCGAGGTCGGACCGGACGCCTACGCCGCCGGTGACGCCCTGCTGCTGACCGGCACGGTCAGCGGCGCCACGCCCGGGGAAGGCAGGGGACGCCTGCGGGAAACCCTCGCCTGGGTCCGGGACGCCGTCGGCGCCGCCGTCTACGTCGCCCGCTACGCCGACGGCGAGGTCTCCATCGTCCAGTACGCCGACGGCCCGGCCGCACCCCTGGTGGAGGAGTGGGTCGACTTCCGTGCCGCCGCGCACGCCTCGGCGGTCGGCAAGGCGCTCCTCGCCCAGCTCGGCGAGGCCGACCGCAGGGACCACCTGGCCCGCCACCGGATGGCCCGCTTCACCGCGCACACCCTCACCGGTCCGGAGGCCCTCTTCCACCAGCTCGACGCCCGTCCGCCCAACGCCCCCCTCCTCGACCTCCAGGAGTACGCGCTCGGCACCGTGTGCGCGGCCGTCCCCATCACGGCCGGCCCCAACGCGGAGTGCGTGGCCCTGTCCATTCCGGTACCGGACCCGCTGCGCCTGGGGCAGGCGGCCCGGATCCTGCAGAGCGAGGCCGCCGCGGTCCTGCTCGCCCTCATCGTCGCGGGCAGCACCGCCCCGGCGCCCCCCGCGGAGGGCCCCGACGGCAGTGCACCCCACTCGGGTTCAGCGGGACGGGAGAGCACGCTGCTGTCACCGACAGCCTGATCCCCCACCCGACGAAACGCCGGCCGACCGGCGTTTCGTTCGCCCGGCCGCAACCGGCGGCCCGCCCCGGCGGGGATCCCGTCCCCGTCCCGGACGCGCCGGCTCCGCCTCTTCCACCTATGGTGGAAGAGGGGCACATCCCTCGGAGCGTGCCATGCGATGCACGACCCTCCTCCGTGCCGCAGCCCTGACCGCCGTGTCCACGCTGGGCGTCACCGCGCCCGCAACGGCCCCGGACGATCCCCGGCTCGCCGCGTCCCACCAGCAGACGATCGTCTGGGGTCCGTGCCCGGCCTCCTACCCGGCCGTCATGCGGTGCGGGAACCTCACGGTTCCCCTCGACCACGCGAACCCCGCCCGGGGCACCATCGAACTCGCCCTGTCCCGCATACCGGCCACCGGACCGCACCGGCTGGGCTCGGTGGTGCTCAACTACGGCGGTCCGGGTGTGAGCGGCGCCGAGGGCACGGCCGTGCGTTTCGCCCGCTGGAAGGACCTCGCCCGGTCCTACGACATGGTCGGCTTCGACCCCCGGGGCATCGCCCGGAGCTCCCCCATCAGCTGCGGCGGCGCCCTGCCGCTCGTGGGAATCGAGTACATGGCCGCCACCGAACTGCTGAACGCCACCGAGGCCGCGAACCGCGCCTGCGAGAGCCGTACCGGTCCGATCCTGCGCCACGTCGGCACGGTGGACGTCGCCCGCGACATGGACGTCCTGCGTGCGGCGCTGGGCGAGCCGAAACTCAACTACGTGGGGGCGTCGTACGGCACGCGGATCGGCGCCGTCTACGCGGCGCTGTTCCCTCGGCACGTCGGTCGGATGACGCTCGACGGGGTCGACACGCTCTCCGAACCGCTGACCGAACAGGCCCTGGAGGTCACGAAGGGCCAGCAGCTCGCCTTCGAGGGGTTCGTCACCTGGTGCACCGGCCAACCCGGCTGCGTATTCGCGGGCATGGACCCGGGAAAGGCCGTGGAGAAGACCGAACGGCTGGTGGACCGGTTGGACGGGACCCCACTGCGGACAGCGGCCGGCAAGGAGTTCACCGGGCAGTCGCTGGCCCTGGCCATCGAGAACGGGCTGTACGGGACCGGTGACTGGCCCGACCTGGCGCGCGGCCTGGGCATGCTGGAGCGGACCGGGGACCTCACGGTCCCGGCGGAATTCGCCGAGCCCGAGCCGGACAACGAGGGCGCCGCACTGACGGTGGTGAACTGCGCCGACTACACCGACCGCGGAGCCGGCGACGCCGAAGCGGTCCAGCACAAGTTCGACACCCTGCTGCCCGTGTTCCGGAAGGCCTCCCCGATCTTCGGACGCGGCGAGCTCCGGGAGACCGAACTCTGCCACGGCCAACCCCCGGCGGACCGGTTCGTCGCGGACATCGACCACCCCGGAGCCCCGCCGATGCTCCTCGTCGGAGTCCGCAACGACCCCGCGACCCCGTACTCCTGGACCGAGGAGATGGCCCGCCGGCTCGGCTCGGCCGTCATCGTCGACTACCGGGGCCACGGCCACACCGGCTACCCCCACTCCGCCTGCGTGAGGCAGCACGTCGACCGGTTCATGCTGACGGGGCAACTGCCCGCGGGGAACGCGGGCAAGGGCGGGAACACCGTCTGCCCCGCCGAGGAGGTGGACGCGAACGGCAAGTAGGCGGACCGCGCCCCGGCTTCCGTGAACGCAGCTCGAACGTGACGCCGAACCGGACCGGAGCTCCGGTCCACGACCGGATCGAGGGCCGACGGCGAGTGCGCCCGTGGGGCTGCCTACAGTGACGGGCATGTCCAGGACCACACCGCCGCGCCCGCTCGATGTCGAGGCGCTCTTCCCCGAGCTGAAGGCCCACCGGGGCACCACCACCCGGCTCCACCCACGCCAGGGGCGACCGGACGTGACGGAGAGTTCCGTGGGCGGTCCGCTGCTGTGGCCCGCGGACGAACCCTGGCCGGTCTGCACCGAGCCCCACCGCCATGCGTCCGGTTGGCGCCCGGCGGACATCCACCGGCGACGGCACCTACTGGCCGCCGCGTGGAGCCGGGAACCGAACCCCGGCCCCACGGACGAGGAACGGCCGCTGCTCGCGGAACTCGGCCGACGGCATCGCGTCGAGAAGGACGCGGAAGCCGGTCCGTTGCCGCTGATCGCCCTCGCCCAGCTGTACCGGAGGGACGTCCCGGACCTGCCGGCCTGGCCGGACGACAGCGATCTGCTCCAGGTGTTCTGGTGCCCGTTCGACACACACGGCCCGACCGGTTCCGGCATGCTGCTCGACCTTCGCCGGCGCCGGTCGTGGGAGGTCACCGACGTGCTGACGGCGCCGCCGCGGCCGCAGGTCGTCGGCCATGACGGGTACGTGCCGGAGCCGTGCGTACTCCATCCGGAGCAGGTGGCCACGTACCAGTACATCGGTCTCCTTCCCGAGGGCCTGTCCGACCGGATCGACGCCTGGGAGGAGGCCCGGGAGGACGAGGCCCAGGAATCGGCGGACGAGGACGCCGCGGCGCCGGTGGGTTACCAGTACGACCTGTCGATCCCACCGGGCTGGCGGGTCGGCGGCTTCGCCTCCTGGCACGCCACCGACCCGTACCCGATGGACTGCCCGACCTGCGCCACGCCGATGCGCCTGCTACTGACGGTCGACAGCACGGAGTGGGACGGCGGAAGCGGCAGTTGGAGACCCCTGGAGGAGGAGGGCCTGCCCCCGCACCCCTTCGCCCTGCCGACCGAGGTCACCGTGGGCCGCACGGGCGAACTCAACGTCTTCGCCTGCCCCGCCGATCCCGACCACCCGCACCGCTGGGGCATCCAGTAGCCCGTCACAGCCGTCGGGTCGGCGCCGGGGACGCACGGGAGTACGGCAACCACCGGGGGCCGGACGGCGTCCCCACTGCCGGGGGTGGTGCGGGTGGGGGAGGGGAACGGGTGGTGGCGGCCGACGGCGGCGCTGCCGGTCGTCGCCGCGGCGGCGCTGTACGGCTGGGCGCATTGGTGCTTCGCGGGACCCGGCTCGCCGTCGCCCGCGGTGGCCGTCGCCGTCGGGGCGGTGCTGTGCGGAGCGGCCTGCGCGTGCTACTTCGTACGGGTCCGGGGCGGCGGGGCGCTCTTCGGGGCGCTGTTCCTGGCGGTGGGCCTGCTGCTGACCGTGACGACGGCCGACCGGGCCGCCGCCCGGGCGGAGATCGCCGTCTGCGTCGTGCGGGAGGTCCACAGTCGGGTGCAGGGGGCGTACGGAGAGGGCGCGCCGCCCGCCAAGACCGTCCATCGCCTCGACCTGGACTGCCCCGGGGGCTACCCCGACGAACTGAAGGGTGACGGGACCCCACCGGCACGGGGCGCGGAGATCGAGGTCGCCCACGACCCCCGGCGCCGGGTGTCCCCGGAACTCGCGGGCAGTACGTCGCCGTGGACGCCCGCGGTGTGGGCCGTCCTCATGCTGGGGGCGGCCGGCCTGATCGCCGCCAGGAGCACCGCACCGGCCACGAAAAACGGGAGGGGCCCGGATCCGAACGGATCCGAGCCCCTCCCGGGCAGTAGCGGGGACAGGATTTGAACCTGCGACCTCTGGGTTATGAGCCCAGCGAGCTACCGAGCTGCTCCACCCCGCGTCGGTGAACCCAACCCTACGGCACCCCGGGGGGTGTCGGTGACCACGTCGCCGGGAGGGCCGTCGGGGAGCACCAGCGCCGAGTCGGCGTGGACGGTGATCCGCACCGGCCCGGCCGCGACGCCGCCGGCGGGCCCGTCCGCCGGGTCCGGGGCGGGGGCGAAGCGGGGGTGGGGGGCGGCGCTGATCTGCCAGCGGATGCGGTGACCGGCGGCGAAGCGGTACGCGGTGTGGCCCATCGCGGCGGTGACCCGTGCGGGCGCCGCCCCGTCGCTCCTCGGCGCGGCGGGTCCGTCGCAGACGTTCGTGGAGCGACCCCGGGGGTCCACGTCGCACAGGCGCGTGAAGACCTCCGCGCGTCCGCCGTCGACGGAGAGGCTCAGCCGGGCGAGGACCGGGCCCAGTACGTCGAGGGGCTCCGCGAGCGGCGGCCCGGTGAACGTCAGGACGTCGCCGCGGGCCTCCAGGGCGGTGTTGTCGCGCGGCCCGGCGCCGAGGGACAGCAGCGGGCCGCCGACGGACGGGGTCGGATCCGCGGGGTCGTACGTGAAGGAGGCGAGCGGCGCGCCGCCGTCGGGGGCCTGCCGGATCAGGTGACCGTCCGGCGCGGGGAACCAGGGGCGGGCGGTGCGGGGCGGCGGCCAGTCGGCGAGGTCGCGCCAGGTGTCCCGGCCCCCCACGTGGACCCGTACCGCTGTGGGCCGCAGGCCGGAGGGGTCGGAGCACAGGTGGGCGCGCAGCCAGGCGAGGCTCTCCGCGAACACCTCGGGCCAGCCCTTCCCGAGGGCGGAGGCGTGGGTCCAGGGTCCGACGAGGAGCGAGCTGTCGGGGCCGCCCGCGCGTCGTAGCCGGGCGTACTGCTCGAAGGTCTGGTCGGCGAGGGTGTCGTACCAGCCGGTGATCAGCGCGGTGGGCACGCCCGCCGGCGCGGCGGCGGCCGCGGTGGACGCGCCGCTCCAGTAGGCGTCGTCCGGGTCCGGGTGCGCGATGGCCTCGTCCAGCCAGGCGGGTGCGTCGCCGAGCGCGACCGCGTACGAGTCCGGCGGCGGGGCGGTGGGGGTGAGGCCGCGCAGGAGGCGCCGTAGGCGCAGCGTCGCCCTCAGGAACGGCATCGTGCCCCGGTGCTGGTGGGTGATGGCGGTGCCGACGAGGAGGGCGTGCTCCAGGTGGAGGACGCCGCCCGCGTGGAACAGGGCCCGGGGGTCGTGCAGGCCGAGCTGTACGACCATCGCCTTCAGCTCCGGCGGCGGTTCCACGGCCAGTGCCCACTGCGTGTAGCCGAGGTAGCTGGGGCCGATGGTGCCGAGGGTCCCGTCGAACCAGGGTTGCTCCCGCAGCCACGCGACGGCAGCCCGGCCGTCGGCGGCCTCGTTGCGCCAGAGGTCGAACGAGCCGCCCGAGCCGCCCGTCCCCCGACAGCTCTGCAGGACCACGTGGAAGCCCTGTTCGGCGAAGAGCATGCCGTACTGGGGGCCCCACGGCAGACCCCTGCCGTAGGGCGAACGGACGAGGAGGGTCGGGAAGTCGCCCTGGGTGCGCGGGAAGTAGTGGTCCGTGACGAGCGGGCTGCCGTCGGCGGCCGGGACGGCGAGCCCCCGCTCCAGGCCGACCTCGTGGAGGGGGTCCGGGAGCCGGCGCCAGCCGGCCCTCATCAGGCGTGCGGACAGCGGCGGCTTGCCGGCGGGCGGCGTCCAGGTCGTCCTGGGCGGGGTGTCGTGGGCAGGTGTCATCAGTTCCCCTCCATCATTCTCGTACGTGGTACGAGAATAGAGGATGCTTGGATGGGAAGCGACAGGAGCCCCGGCGCGGAAGGAAGGAACACCAGCACCGTGACCGCGAAGGACGCACCCGGCGGCGCCGACCGAGTCGACCCCGGACAGCTCTGGCTGAGCCCCGAGAAGCCCCGCAGGGGACGCAGGCCCGCCTTCACCCGCGAGGCGATCACAGAGGCGGCCGTCACCCTGGCGGACGCCGAGGGCATCGACGCCGTCACCATGCGCCGCGTCGCGGCCGAGGTCGGCGCCGGCGTCATGTCGCTGTACAGCTACGCCCCGGACAAGGAGACCCTGCTCGACCTGATGGCCGACCGGGTCAACGCGGAACTACCCGCCCCGGGGCCGCCCAGCGGCGACTGGCGCGCCGACCTGAAGGCCATCGCCCACCTCCAGCGCGCACTGATGCTCCGTCATCCCTGGCTGCCCGCGGCCCTGCACGGCCGCCGCTCGCTCGGCCCCCACGCCCTCGCCTTCCTGGAACACGCACTCGCCGCGCTGCGCCCCACCGGGCTCGACGCGGCGGCGCGACTGGAAGTCTTCGCCCAGCTCACCGGTTTCGTGTCCGGGCACGTCGCGCACGAACTCGCGCAGGAGGCCGCGGCGGGCTCACCCGACCGGATGGCGGCGGAGGCCCGCTATCTGGCCGCCGTCGCGGCCGACGGCCACCACCCGGAACTGGCCGAGGTCCTGAACGCGCCCGCCCGGCCCGTCACCCCCGGAGCCACGTTCGAACGGTTCCTGAACCGACTGGTCGACGGCCTCGACACCGACTGATCCGCCACCCGGGGGACATCCCGGCGGCGCCGTGCGGCCCGCGGCGCGAGTACCTTTCGTGCATGCAGATCGAGGGTCCGCGGCAGCGGGGACACGTGCTTCTCGTGGCGGGCGACGCCGCCGTGCGCCGACGGGCCGTCCAGGTCGCGCCGAGCGCCAACCTGGCGGCGCTGGGAGTGGTCCCCGTCGCCGGCCTGCTGAACAGCGACGCCCCCGCGGACACCACCTACCTCGACGGGGTACGGGATCCGAACACCGTCCTGATGCGACTGCGCACGGCCGCGGCCACCCCCGGCCCGCTGTTCGTCTACCTGTCCGGCCGGTTGACCGTCGATCGTCGCGCCCACCGGCTCCACCTCGCGCTGGCGGGCACGACCAACGCCTCCGTCCGCTGGACCGCCCTGCCCTGGGAATGGCTCGGTGGCGAACTGCGCGACCGGCCGCCCGGGTCGACGACCCTGCTGCTCGACCTCGTGGCGGACAAGGTGGCCTGGCCGCTGCTCCAGGAGCACGGCGGCCCGCCCGGGACGCCCACCGCCGACGTGTACGGCGTGGTCCGCCCGCCCGGAACCGTCGGCGGCGGCAACACGGTGAGCGGCTACACACGGAACTGGATCGACCAGCTCCACAACAACCCCACCCGGCCGGACCACCTCCGCCTGCACGCCCTCGCGGTGGGCGCCGCCGCCCTCCCGCCGGGTTCCCTCGTCCTGCCGACCGCCCGCGCGTTGGGCGCGCACCCCCGGCCGGCCGGACCGCCCGCGGCGGAGGCGCGCGCCACCGGCCCGGTGGCGGCCATCCCCGTACCGGGCAGGCAACCGTCACCGGCGGCCGACCTCCCCGTCCCCGAGCGGGATCCGCGCGCCCGCATCCACGCCCTGGCCACCTCCGGCCGGCACCCCGAGGCGGCCGACCTCGCCCGGGAGTGGGAACAACACGTCCTGCGGACCCGCGGATCGACCTCCGACGAGGCACTCGAATGGCTGGAGATCCGCGCCGACCTCGCCCGGATGGCGGACGACTTCCCGCTCGCCACCCGACTGTGGATCACCGCGGGCCGCACCCGCCTGGCCCGACAGCCCGCCGACGCACCCGAGGTCCGGGCCGCCGCCACCGGGGCGCTCCACTGCTGGACCCGCCTCAAGGATCCGGACACGGCCACCGGAGCCGGACTCGAACTCCTCGACCTCCTGCGCTCCCTGCCCCACCCGAACCCCGACCACCTGCTCCTCGCGGAGCAGCGCATGGAGCTCCTCAACCGGGCGCCGAGCCGTACCGGGGCGGGCGGTTGACCCCGACGGGAACGAAGCCCGCACCCGTCGGGGAGGGGGCGACGACGCCAACGGGGTGATCGACAGGCGCAACGACGCCGTGGCTACTGTGGGAATGCCGCGCAGTCGCGCAGGTATCGGCACGCATTCGATTCAGGGGGAATGGAATGTCATCCCAGCCCACGGTCGTCGACCTGCTGGATCTCAGTCCGGACTTCGTCCGCGACCCCTACCCGGTCTACGCGCGCCTGCGCCGACGCGGGCCGGTCCACCACGTCAACACGCCCGACCGCAGGGACATGTGGCTGGTCGTCGGACACGATGCCTGTCGCACCGCCTTCACCGACCCGCGGTTGAGCCGCGACTGGCGCAGGTCCGGGAACATCAGCCAGATCATCAACACCGGCCAGGACCAGCCGGGCCTCGCCCACATGCTGATGTCCGACCCGCCGGACCACACCCGGCTGCGCCGCCTGGTGGCGCGGGAGTTCACGACGCGCCGCATCGAGGCCCTCGCGCCGCGCATCCAGCAGATCGCCGACGAACTGCTCGACGCCATGGAGGCGAACGAGCGCCGCGGCGCCGACCTGGTGGCGTCCTTCGCCTTCCCGCTGCCGATGACCGTCATGTGCGAGCTGCTCGGCGTCCCCGAACTGGACCGCGGCGCGTTCGGCGCGTGGTCCAACGAAATGGTCGCCCGCACCAGCCCCGAGGCCGAGGCCGCCGCCTACGAGGAGATGCCCCGCTACCTGGTCTCCCTCATCGAAGCCAAACGCGCCGCACCCGGGGACGACCTGCTCAGCGGGCTCATCCACACCGTCGACGAGGGCGGGGACAGGCTCTCGCCGGACGAGCTCATCGGGATGAGCCTGCTCCTGCTGATCGCCGGCCACGAGACCACGGTCCACATGATCGGCAACGGCATGCGGGCCCTGTTCGCGCACCCCGACCAGCTCGCCGACCTCCGGGCCGACCCGGGCCTGTTGGACGGGGCGATCGAGGAGATGCTCCGCTACGACGGCCCGGTCGAGACGTGCACCGAACGACTCGCCCTGGAGGACGTGGAGATGGGCGGGGTGGTGATCCCCGCCGGCTCGGCCGTCCTCATCGCCATGGCCGACGCCGACCGCGACCCCGCGCGCTTCCGCGAGCCGGACCGGTTCGACATCCGCCGCGACGCCCGCGGCCACATCGCCTTCGGGCACGGACTGCACCACTGTCTGGGCGCCCCGCTGGCCCGGATGGAGGGCCGCATCGCGCTGCGCTCCCTGCTGGCACGCTTCCCCGGACTCACCCGAGACACCGCGGCGACCGAGCCGGACTGGCTGCCCGGCATGCTGCTCAGGGGAGTGCGGGAGCTGCCCGTGCGCTGGTGAACCGCGCGTCCCGCGGCGGCCGGTCGGCCCGGGCGGGTCCGCCTGTCGGCCCGTGACCGGCCGGCGCCGGCGCCGGCGTCAGCCGCTCGGCTTCGCGCGCACGTGCATGCGTTCCCCCTGCCGGCCGAACAGGCTGAGGACCTCCACGGGCCTCCCGTCCGCGCTGCTGAACCAGTGGGGGAGCCGGGTGTCGAATTCGGCGGCCTCGCCGGGCCCGAGGATCAGGTCGTGCTCGGCGAGGACGAGCCGCAGCCGACCGTCGAGCACGTACAGCCACTCGTAGCCCTCGTGCGTACGCAGATCCGGTTCGCTTCCCCGGTCGGGGATGAGCATCTTGTAGGCCTGGAGCGGGCCCGGGGTGCGGGTCAGCGGAACGACCGTCCCGCCGTTGGCCAGCGGGCGGGGCGTCAACCGCACCCGCGGGTCACCGACCTCCGGGGCGCCGACCAGATCGTCCAGCGGTACGTGATAGGCGGAGGCGAGCGGGAGCAGCAGCTCCAGACTCGGCCGGCGCTGCCCGGACTCCAGCCGGGACAGCGTGCTCTTGGAGATGCCCGTCTCCTCGGAGAGGGCGGCCAGGGTGAGGCCGCGCTGGGTGCGCAGCCGGCGGAGCCTGGGGGCGACCTCGTCGAGGACCGCACGGTAGGGGGCTGGGGTGTCCATGAGGGCATTTCACTCCTCCGTCCCGGAAACGGCAACAACATTTGCCGTCGGGATCCAGTTGGGTGCAGGCTCCGGCACATGAGCACCCACAGCGCTTCCGGACCCACCCACCAGCACGGCCACGGCGCCGGCCACGCCCCCGACCGGGGCCACGGCCATGCCCACGGTCACGACCACGGCACCGACATCGACTGGGCGGCCATGGCCGCCCAACTGGAGACCAACGGGGAGATCCAGCTCCCGGTCCTGCGCGGCACGGCGGCCCGCCTCGGGGAGCTGCTCGCCGACTCGGGGACCCGGGTCCGGCGCGTCCTGGACGTCGGCAGCGGCCCCGGAGTGATGACCTGCGTCCTCGCGGAGGCCTTCCCGGAGGCCGAGGTCGTCGCCGTGGACGCCACCCCCGCACTGCTCGACCACACGCTGGTCCGCGCCGAGCGGCTCGGGCTCGGCGGGCGGGTCACCGTCCGCCACGCGGAACTGCCCGAAGGCCTCGACGGCCTCGGCGCCGCCGACCTCATCTGGAGCAGCAAGGCCGTCCACCACCTCGGTGACCAGCAGGCGGCACTCGACGGGCTCGCGGCCCTGCTGCGGCCCGGCGGCGTGCTCGCCGTCGCGGAGGCCGGGCTGCCGATGCGCTTCCTGCCCCGCGACATCGGCCTCGGCACACCGGGTCTCCAGGCCCGCCTCGACGCCGCCCTGGAGTACTGGTTCTCCGTCATGCGGGCCGAACTGCCCGGCAGCGCCTCCCTGATCGAGGACTGGCCGGCGATGCTCCGCCGCGCCGGCCTCGGCCCGGTGGGCGCCTTCACCACGCTCCTCGACCTCCCGGCCCCGCTGGCGGAGCCGGCCCGCGCCTTCCTGCAGGACCACCTGAGCCGACTGCGGGAGAAGATGGCGGACTCCCTGGACCCCGAGGACGGCAAGACCCTCGGCGTCCTGACCGACCCCGGGTCGGAGGCCGGCATCCTGCGCCGTCCCGACGCCTTCCTGCTGTCCGCCGGCACCGTCTTCACCGGCGTGCGCCCGACCCGCTGACCGCGCCGCCCGGCCGCCGGTCAGCCCGGAGTGGACCGCGGGACCGTGCCGATGCGGGCGGCGAGGAGGGCGATGTCGTCGTCGGCGGAGGCCGGCACCAGATGGGTGATCAGCGTGTCGCACAGGTGGTCCAGCGGCTGCTCCGGTTCGGTGAGCAGCCGCGTCAGCTCGCCCAGCCGCTCGTCGATGTCGTGGTTGCGGGCCTCGACCAGGCCGTCCGTGTACAGGACGAGGAGGCTGCCCAGCGGCACGGTGAAGTCGGTCGTCGTGAAGCCGACGCCACCCACGCCCAGGGGCACCCCGGGCGGGGTCTCGACCAGGTACACGGTGCCGTCGGGCTCCGCCACCGCCGGTGGCGGGTGCCCGGCCCGGGTGACGCTGCAACGACCGGTGGCCGGATCGCACACCAGGTACAGGAACGTGGCCAGCATCGGCTCCGCGAGGTCCGCGAGCGTCGCCTCCAGCTGGTGCAGCAGGGCCGTCGGCTGCATGTCGAGCCGCGCCAGCGCACGGACCGTGGCCGACAGCCGCCCCATGACGGCCGCGGCGGCGATGCCGTGGCCCATGACGTCACCGATGAGGAGCGCGGCCCTCCCGCCGCTCAGCGGCAGGACGTCGTACCAGTCCCCGCCCACCTCGTTGACGTCGCTGGCCGCGAGGTAGCGGTGGGCCGTCTCGATGCCCAGGGGCGGGGAGACGTGCTGCGGCAGCATGCTGCGTTGCAGGACCACCGCCGTCTCGTGCTCGTGCCGGTACAGCCGCGCGTTGTCGATGCTGATGGCGGTCCGGGCGGCGAGCTCACCCGCGAGGGTGACGTCGTCCGACCCGAAGGGCCCCACCGGCCGGGTGCGGTAGAAGGTGGCGAGCCCGAGGACCACGTCCCGGGCCGTCAGCGGCACCATCATGAAGGAGTGCACGCCCGCCTTGAGCAGCTGCTCGGGCTTGGGGGAGTGCCGCGCGGCGGGGGCGATGGACCGCTCGTCGAACCGGGCCACCAGGAACGGCTGCCGGGCCCCGAGGGCCTGCGTGTACGGGGCGGCCGCCGGGAAGGTGAGGGTCCTGCCGAGCGGGGCCAGGATGTTGGTGATCGCGGACCCGGTCAGCGGCGCCTTGCCCAGGCGCCGCAGGCCGACGCCCCCGGTCAGCCCCATGCCCGGCTC
This sequence comes from Streptomyces sp. NPDC057939, assembly GCF_042887545.1. NCBI lineage: Bacteria > Bacillati > Actinomycetota > Actinomycetes > Kitasatosporales > Streptomycetaceae > Streptomyces > Streptomyces sp. NPDC057939. Next base: position 237,006 of record NZ_JBHVPG010000002.1, on the reverse strand, counting down.
GTGGCCCCTCGCCAGTACGTCCAGCACGTCGACGGTGACCGCGTCGGCCAGGTGCGGGACGGCCAGATCGGCCAGCTCCTGGGTCGTGCGCTCCAGGTCCAGGCTGGCGCCGATCCGGGCGCTGGCCTCACTGAGCAGGGCGAGCCTGCGCCGCCCGGCCTCCGCCTCGGTGTGGTCGCGCTGCTGCTCGGTGATGTCGAGGAGGGACGCGATGACGCCGATCGGCCGACCACCGGGATCCTCCACGCGCACGTACGAGCACGACCACACGTGGTCGTGCTCCGGGTCGGCCGGCGTACGGCCCGTGCGGCGACGGTCCAGCACGGGTTCGCCCGTCGCCAGGACCCGGCGCATCGCGTCCTCCATGTCGCCCGCGTTCACCTCGGGCAGCACCTCGGCGAGGCGCCGGCCCACGTGTGCGGACTCGGCCAACCCGTTCATCGCCTCCAGGGCCGGGTTGACCTGGAGGAACCGCAGCTGGGTGTCGAGGACGGCGATGCCGACGGGCGAGCGCGCGAAGAGCCCGTCCCAGACGGCCGACGACCCCCTGATGCGGCGCGCGGCGTGCGCGTCGGCCGCGAACACGAGGACCGCCGAGGCGCCGTCCCGCCGGTCGGGCACGGGACAGGCCCAGATCTCCAGCTCCAACGGATGACCGTCACGGTGCCACGCGGTGACGGTCCCCATCACCCCGTGCCCGCCGGCCGCCGTCTCCCACAGGGAACGGCCCAGGCTGCGGTCGGCCCCCGGATGCAGCAGATCGGCGATGTGCCGGCCCAGCACCTGGGGCGGCAAGTAGCCCAGCAAGTGCTGCGCCCCCTGGTTCCAGCGCACGATCGTCCCGTCGCCGCTGGTCGCCAGCAGGGCCACCTGCAGGGCGCCGAGCCATCCGCCCGCGTCCTGGGCGGCGTGGCTGATCAGATCCGCCAGTGGCTCCTCGTGCATTCCGTACCCGCCCTCTCGGGCAGCCTCAGCCCCGTGTCGCACCGACCCCCTTCAACGGCGTGCCGCACCCGACCGCCCGGCCGGTCGCCGGGTCCGGTCCGCAGGCCGCGTCTTCCTCCACACCCCCCATGGTCGCGCCGACGGCCGGGGAACGCCCCTCGGCCGTCGGCGCGGCGGTCAGGCCTGCCGGACGGCCGATACGTCGAACTCCAGCACGACCTTGTCGCCGACGAGGACGCCGCCGCCTTCGAGCGCCGCGTTCCAGGTGATCCCGTAGTCCTTGCGGCTGATCGGTACGGAACCCTCCAGACCGACGCGCAGGTTGCCCTGCGGGTCGGTCGCACTGCCCTGGAACTCGAAGTCGATGTCGATCGACCGGGTGACGTCCTTGATGGTGAGGTCGCCGGTGACGCGGAAGGTGGTGTCGTCGAGCTGTTCCACCGCGGTCGACACGAAGGTGATGTGCGGGAAGGTCGGCGCGTCGAGGAAGTCGTTGGTGCGCAGGTGGCCGTCGCGCTGCTCGTTGCGGGTGTCGACGCTCGCCGTACTGATGGTCACGGACACCGAGGACCTGGAGGGGTCCCCGCCGTCGAGGTGGGCCTTGCCCTCGAACTCGTCGAACGAGCCGCGGACCTTGGTGACCATGGCGTGCCGGGCGACGAACCCGATCCGGCTGTGGACCGGGTCCAACGCGTAGTCGCCCGTCAGGGACGTGAGGGAGGTGGCGGTGCTCATGAACCGGCTCCGGAGGTGGGGGGCGAAGGGTGGGCGGACGTCAGACCGTGGCGAGCTGCGGGATCAGGCGCAGCGCGTTGTCGTGGTAGATCCCCCGGAGCTGCTCCGGGGTGAACGCCGGATCGGCGTCGAGGGCGGGCAACGCCAGGTCCGTGACGGTGTCCGCGGGCGCGGCCGGCCAGTCGGTGCCGAACAGGATCCGCTCGGGGGGCACGTGCGCGAGGAGGGTCGCCGCACTCGCCATGGGCCCCGCGGTGTCGTAGTGGAAGCGGCCCAGGTAGTCGCGCACGGCACCCGGGTCGACGGGCGGGTCGCAGAACCGTCCGAGCGCCTGGAGCCGCGTCGCGATGTACGGCAGGAAGCCGCCCGCGTGGGGCAGGATCACCGAGATGTCCGGGAACCGGTCCAGGGTCCGCTTGCTGATCATGTTCACTGCCGCCCGGGTGGTGTCCAGCAGGAAGTCGCACATGAAGTTGGGGATCCCCGGAACGGTCGACGGCCCGGGCGGGCCGTCCGGCAGGTTGTGCGGGTGGGTGTCGACCACCGCCCCGAACTCGTTCAGCTCGGAGAACACCCGGTCGTAGGACGGGTCCCCGAGGTAGACGCCCCCGTAGTTCGCCGTCACGTTCACGCCGACGGCGCCGAGCTGCCCGAGTCCGCGCCGGATCGCCCACGAGGACGCGTCCTGGTCGTCGAGGAAGAGCGGGACGTAGAAGGAGAACCGTCCCGGGTGGGAGGTCGCCACCTCGATCATCGACCGGAGCGTGATGTTGATGGCCTCGCGCAGCTGTGCCGACGAGTGGTAGCGGGCGGGCAGCATGGGCTTGAGGACGGCCGTCACGATCCCCGCGCGGTCCATGAAGGCGACGGCGGCGTCGGTGTCGAGCCGCGTCCACGGCGGGAGCCGCTTCGGGTCGACCAGCTCGTGGCGCACCGCCCAGTCGAGCCACTCCGGCGCGCAGAAGTGGTGGTGCATGTCGATCTTCGACCGGTTCGCGTGGGGCGTTCCCGTACCCGGCGCGGCGACTTCGCCACCGGGGCCGGGGCGCAGGTCCGGGGCTGCTCCCAGCAGGACCGGCCCGGTGGTGCTCGCGGTTTCAGGCATGCCGATTCACCATCCGTTGAGGGGTCTGGTCAGTTGCCGGGTACGACGACGGCCGGCGCGACCGGCGCGATCGGCGTGCCGGCCACCCGCGGTGGCGTCCCGGCCGCACGGTCCGCCGGGGACGGTGCGGGCTCCAGGACGAGCCGCAGCCTCTCCAGCCCGCGGAACGCCGCCACCGGACCCTTCAACCGGGCCGCCCGCGCCTCCTCCTCGGACTCGGCCAGCTCCATCTCCGGGAACTCCCGCAGGAGGCAGGACAACGCGATGTCGAGTTCGAGCCGCGCCAGGGGCGCGCCCAGGCAGTAGTGCGTGCCGTGTCCGAAGCCCAGGTGCATGCCCTGGATCCCCTCGCGGGTCACGTCCAGGACGTCGGGGGCGCCGAACTGCTCCGGGTCCCGGTTCGCCGAGGAGATGGCGATCTGCACGAGGGATCCCTTGGGGATGACGGTGCCCCGGATCTCCGCGTCCTCGGTCGCGTACCGGAAGGTGGACGTCTCCACGGAACCCTCGAAGCGGACGAGTTCCTCCACCGCGCCGGGAATCAGCGCGGGGTTCAGCCGCAGCCTCTCCAACTGGTCGGGACGCAGCAGCAGGTCGAGGACGGAGTTCCCGATCTGGAAGGCGGTGGTCTTGTGCCCCGCGAAGAACAGCACCCACAGGGAGGAGACCAGCTCCGCGTCGTCCAGCCCGTCCTCCGCCCGGATGAGGTCGCTGAGGAAGGAGTCCGAGGGGTGGGCCCGGGTGTGCGCGATGAGTCGGTTGAGCCGCGCCTGGAGCCACTGCTCGGCAGCCCTCAGTTCCGCTTCCATCCGGGGATCGAAGCGGGCCCGGGTCACCACCGCGAACTGCCCGAGGATCTCCGGACGGTCCTCCTCCGCGATGCCCATCAGTTCGCACAGCACCGTGATGGGGAACGGGAACGCGAACGCGGGGATCAGGTCGACCGGATCCGTTTTCGGGCACGCGCGGAGCAGCCCCTCCGCGATCTCGGTGATCCTCGGCCGCATCCCCTCCACCCGCCGCGGACTGAAGGCGGTCCTCAGGGCGCGGCGCAGCCGCGTGTGGCGCGGCGGGTCCGAGTTGAGGACGTTGTCGTCGAGGTCGTCGAAGAAGCTGCCGTACACCGCGTGGTAGGTGTCGAGGGCCCCGCGCAGGTCCTTGCTGAAGCGGGGGTCGGACAGCGCGTCGCGGGCGTCGTCGTACCGGGTGATCAGATACGTGTCGACGCCGTGGGGCGGCGTCAGACGGCACACCGGGGCCTGCTCGCGCAGGGCCGCGTAGACGGCGTGCGGGCACGTCCGGTACTCCGGCGCGCCCCTGGACACGGACGCCACGATGTCGCGCAGCGATTCGCCGCCGTTCGGTGCCGCATTCTCCTGCGCCATTTCCGATCACCCTCCGTGCTGCTCGCGTTCGGCGACTCACGGGTTCCCTGCGGCGCCCCGCCGCGAAACGGGCCGTGGCTCGTTCGAGTGAGCCCGCCGCGCCCGCACACGGGGCCGTCGGGGACCGGGCCCGCCCCGCGCGGACGCGGCAGGGGGCCCGGCCTGCCGGGGCGCGCCGCCGCGGCCGGCGTCGGCCGACCGGCCGTCAGCCGTCCGATCGGAACCTGTGGCGGACGCCCGGACCGGGGAAAGGCTGCTCGTGCAGCCGCCCGCCGCAGGGGCGCGCCGTCACGGCCCCGACCGGACGGCGCTCCTCGGACGACGCCCCCAGGAGTTCCCACATGCCCCGAACCCTCACCCTCGCCCTCGCCTCGGCCGCCTCGTTCGCCACCCTGGCCGCCTTCGCCGCACCCGCCGCCACCGGCGTGGACACCGCCAGGGCGGCGGCCGACCGGGCCACCACCTACCGGGCCACCGCACCGTTCCAGCGGCACGCGAGCGCGGTGAAGGCCGGCTACGTACCGGACAAGTACTGCGTGGAACGCGCCGGAGCCGGAGCCCTCGGCTACCCGCACTTCAACCACGGCCACGACAACTCCATCGACCCGGCGAAGCCCGCCGCGCTGTTCTACGAGGACGACGGGCGCGGAGGCAAGCGCCTCATCGGGGTCCAGTGGACGGTCTTCGACCGGGATCAGGACGTGACGACGGACGACGACCGCCCGACGCTGTTCGGCACCCCCTTCAAGGGCCCCCAGCGCGGGAACTTCCCCGGCCAGCCGGTCCACTACGCGCTGCACCTGTGGCTGTGGAAGAAGAACCCCGCCGGCACTTTCGAGACCTTCAACCGGGCGGTCACCTGCCTTCCCGGCACCACCCGCCCCAAGCCCGCCGCCTGAACCGGGCGGGCGGCCCCGGGCGCGACGCACGGGGGCGGGGACGGGGGCGCGGCCGACCGGGGCCGCGGCGCCGCCCGCCCGCTTCAGGCCCCTGAACGAGGTCCGACCGGATGGGCCCGCCCGGCGGCCCCGCCGCGCCCGGTCCGCGCCCGCGCCACCAGCCGGTCGAGGACGGCCAGCGTCTCCGGGAACCCCGCCGAGGTCTCCCGGAGCATCCCCGGCCCGGTCAGGAAACGGCCGTCGACCACCAGCGCCGGCACGCCCTGGATGCCGTACGCCCGGAGCGCCTCGTCGGCCTGCCGGGTCCGCGAGTCCACCTCGGCCGAGGCGAACGCGGCGGCGAAGGCGGCCGGGTCCACGCCCTGTTCCGACGCCCAGACGAGGATCGCCTCGTCGGTGTTGAGGTACTCGCGCTCCCGATGGATGGCGGTGAAGGCGCGTTCGTGCCAGCCGGGGGCGCCCAGGGCCTCCAGGGCGAAGTACAGGCGCTGCTGCGGCTTGAAGTTCTGGCGGCTGCCCGCCGTGCGGTCGAAGTCCGCGGGGATCCACCGGAACGCGATGCGGTCGGCGTTCGCGCGCCGCCAGGCGTCGAGGGCCGGCTGGAGCTCGAACGAATGCGAGTCCGCGTACCAGAAGAAGGCCTCGACGGTGACCGGGCCCGTACCCGCACCCGCCGGCGCGGGGCCGCTCACGCGGGTGTGGTCCTGGCCTTCGACAGCCATGGGAGGCTCCTCCGTCTCGTTCGTGCCGGACCCCCACCGATCCGACGCCGCGGTCGCACGGCAGGGTGTCCTCGGGAGCGCACGCCGTGGCGGGACGGTCCCGTGACGTCCCCCGCCGGGAGCGCCCAGAACGGAACGTATGTGTCCGCCCAGCGGTCGCGAAACGCCGATCCAGGCCACCCCGGGGCCGGAAACCGCCCACGGGCGGGGGCGGTTCGTTCGGATCCCGCGCGTTACTTCCGGTACGTCTCCTCGCGCGGGGCCCGCCGCCCCCTCCCCGGGGGCCGCCGCGGGCCCGCCGGCAGCGCCTACGCTGGCGCCGTGAACAGAGCACAGCCCGGCCGCCGGCAGGTACTGGGCGCGGGCGTCGGGGCGGTCGCCGCCGCGCTGGCCGGATGCACGGCCGGCTCCGGACCGGAGCAGCGGCTGCGGCTCGCGACGGGCCCGCCGGGCGGCCCGTACAACGCCTTCGGCGAGGCACTGGCCCGGGCCGTCGCCGCGAGCGGAGCAGGGACGCGGATCGCGCCCGTGAGCACCGCCGCCAGCGTCGACAACCTGCGGAAGCTGGAGGACGGCACCGTCGATCTGGCGCTGGCCATGGCCGATGCCTCCGAGGACGCGGTCCTGGGGCGGGAGCCGTTCGCCCGGCCCGTCCCGGTGACCGCGCTCGCCCGGGTCTACGTGAACTACACGCACCTCCTCGTCCCCGGCGACGGGCCGGTCCGCTCGGTGGAGCAGCTCGCGGGACGCCCGGTCGCGGCCGGCGCCGCCGGGTCGGGGGTGCGGGTGGTCGCGGGCCGGGTGCTCCGGGCGGCCGGGGTGGGCACGGACGTCCCCGGGGCGCGGGAACGGGAACTGGGCCTCGGCGAATCGGTGGCGGCGCTGCGCGAGGGCACGGTCGACGCGCTGTTCTGGTCCGGTGGCGTGCCCACCCCGGCCCTGTCGGAACTGACCCGGGAACGCCCCGTCCGCTTCCTGCCGCTGGACGGCCACGTCGACGCTTTGCGGGAGCGCCACGGCCCCGTGTACACGGCGGTCACCCTTCCGTCCGGGGCGTACGGACTGACGGGGCCGGTCGGGACCATCGGCGTCGGCAACTACCTCCTGGCCCGCGCCGACCTGCCGGCCGGCGCGGTGCGGGACGTGCTGCGGGTGGTGTTCGACCGGTGGCGGGACCTGCTGCGGGAGGTGACGGCCGGGGCGCGGTTGGAACCCCGGTTCGCGATTTCGACCGGAGCGGTTCCCCTCCATCCCGGCGCGGCGTCCTACTACCGCTCGGTGTACGGCTGAGCCGGCCCGGGCCCGTCCGGGCGGTTCACGCGGGCGGTAGTCGGAGCTCGGTCAGCAGCCCGCGCGGCTGGTTGCCGGCCACGTCGAGCCGGCCTCCGCTGATACGGGCGATCTCCTCGGCGATGGCCAGCCCCAGCCCGCTGCCCCGGACGTTCTGGTGGTCGGGGGACCGGCCGAAACGCCGCAGCAGCACGTCCTGTTGCTCGGGCGGCACCCCCGGGCCGTCGTCGCGGACCCGGACGAGGACCGTGTCGTCGTCCTCCCGCGTGACGTCCACCTCGACGCGGCCGCCGGCCGGTACGAACTTCACGGCGTTGTCGAGGAGCGCGTCCAGGACCCGGCCGGCGGCATCGGGCAGCGCGCGGGCCCGCAGCCCCTCCGGAGGGCAGGCGCACCCCAGTTCCAGCCCGGCCCCCGTGAACACCGGCGCCCAGGCCCGCACCCGGTCGCGCACCGCCGCGGCCACGTCCTGCTCGCGCAGCTCCGCCGTGCCGGACTCCACCCGGGCGAGGGCCAGCAGCCCGTCGAGGAGTTCCTCCAGGCGCTCCGCCTCGTCCAGGGCCCGCGCGTGTTCGGCCAGACCGGGGCCCGGCGCGACGTACGGTTCCACGTTCTCCAACTGGAGCACCAGGGTGGCCAACGGATTGCGCAGTTGGTGCGAGGCGTCGGCCACGAAGTCGCGCTGCCGGCCGATCGAGTCGGCCATCGCCTCCGCCATCGCGTTGAAGTGCAGCCGCAGCCGGCGGAGTTCCGGCGGCCCCGCCGCGGACACCGCCCGGGCGCGCAGGCTTCCCGCCGCGAGCCCCTCCACGGCCCGGTCCAGGTCGAGGACCGGCCGCAGCAACCACCGCGTGATCCCGGCCGCGACGAGGGCCGCGGCGGTGAAGGCGGCCAGTGCCCCGGCGCCGATCAGCGCCCAGCGGACGGCGACGTCCCGCCTGGCCGTGTCCGTGGGCAACGCCATCAGGACGGCGCCGCTGACCCGCTCGTCCCTACCCACCGGCTCGGCCAGCACGACCCCGCCCGGTCCCCAGGGACGCAGCGTGGGGAGCCGGTCGGTGGACCGGCCGGTGAGCGCACGGTCACGGTCTTCCACCGCCCCGGCGGCGGCGTCGGCCCGGGCCCCGGCCCGGGCGACCGGCGTCCCCGTCGTGTCGACCACGACGACCCCGGCACCGTACAGCTGGGCGTACCGGCCGATCTCGGCCGACAGCTCCGCCCGGTCGGCGTCCGTCCGCATCCGCTCGGCGAGATCGGCGAACCGCACCGCCTCGGAGCGCCGCTGAAGGAGCAGGTGCTCGGTCCGGCCCCGGGCGTAGGCGTCGGCCAGTGGCACGCACAGCAGCAGCGCCGCGGCGCCCATGAGGACCATCAGCACCGCGAGGAGCCGCCGCCTCATCGGGCGCCGCCGCCCGGACCGGCGACGTCGGGCAGGGGGGCATCGATCCGGGGTCCGCCCCCGGCGGGCGGGGTGCCGAGCTGGTAGCCGAAGCCGCGCACGGTGCGGACCAGTCGGGAGCGGCCGGTCTTGGCCCGGATCCCCGCCACGTGGACGTCGAGGGAACGGGAGACCCCGAGGAAGGCGTCGCCCCAGATCCGGTCCAGGATCTCCTCGCGGGGATGGACCTCGTCGGGGCGCTCGGCCAGGAAGGCGAGGACGTCGAACTCCCTGCGCGTCAGTCGGACCTCGGCGCCCGCCACGGTGACCGTGCGTCGCGCCAGGTCGACCGCCACGTCCCCGCTGTGGACGATCCGGTCGCCGCCCGCGACGGCGGCCCCACCGGCGGGACCGGAGAAGCCGGAACGGGCGGCCGAACGGCGGCGGACGCTGTCGACGCGGGCCATCAGCTCGGCCATCCGGAACGGCTTGACGACGTAGTCGTCGGCGCCCGCCCGGAGCCCCTGCACGATGTCCCGCTCCTCGCAGCGCGCTGTGACCACGATCAGCGGGGCGTCGCAGACCGTCCGCAGCCGGCGCAGGAGTTCCAGCCCGTCGAGGTCGGGCAGCCCCAGGTCGAGGAGGACGAACTCGGCCTCGTGCACGTGCCGCAGGGCGTCCAGGGCCCGACCCACCCGGCGGACGCTGTGTCCGCGCTGGGCGAGGGCGGTGCCGAGGGCGTGGGCCATGCGGTCGTCGTCCTCGACGAGCAGAGCGTGCATGGACAGTTCCCTCGTGACGCGTGACCGGGGGCAGCAGCCTACGGGAGCGGCCGCCCCCGGTCACCGGGGCCGGTTCAGCGCGCGGCCGCGGCCGGGTCCGCCGCCGGTCGGGCCGCGCCCTCGGCGGCCGCGTCCGCCTCGGCCTCGGCGCGGCTGAGCGCGGTGTTGCGGGTGTCCGGCATCAGCACGTAGGTGACGAGGGAGACCAGCGCGCACCCGGAGACGTACCAGAAGAACATGCTCTCGTGGCCACTGCTCTTGAACCACAGGGCCACGTACTCCGCGGTGCCGCCGAACAGCGCGTTGGCGATCGCGTACGGCAGCGCCACGCCCAGGGCGCGCACCCGGGTGGGGAACAGCTCCGCCTTGACCGCCGCGTTGATCGAGGTGTAGCCGGTGACGATCACCAGGGCCAGCAGGGACAGCCCCAGCGCGGACCAGTACGAGGACGCCGACCCCAGGGCGGTCATGATCGGGTAGGTGCCCACGGTGCAGCCCACCGCGAAGGTGATCAGCAGCGGCCGGCGGCCGATCCGGTCCGACAGCATGCCGGCGAAGGGTTGCAGCACCGCGAAGAGGGCGAGGGCGGTGAAGCTGACCAGGGTCGCGGTGGTCTTCGGCATGCCGGCGCTGCCCACGAGGTACTTGGTGAGGTACGTGGTGTACGTGTAGTAGGCGACGGTCCCGCCGAGGGTGAGCGCCATGACGAGGCCCGCCTGCCGCCGGTGCTGCCACAGGACCTTCAGCGTCCCGCGGGTGCTGTCGTCGTGGTCGGCGTCGCCCGACGACTCCTCCTTGAACGCGTCGGTCTCCTGGAGCCGCCGCCGCAACCAGAAGACGACCACGGCGAACAGGGCCCCGAGCAGGAACGGGATCCGCCAGCCCCAGCTCTCCAACTGGGCCGTGGTGAGGGTGTGCTGCATCGTGATCAGGATGCCCAGGCCGAGGAGCTGGCCGCACGTCATCGACACGTACTGGAACGACGAACCCAGCCCGCGCCGGTTCCGGGCCGACGCCTCCGTCAGGTAGGTGGCGCTGGCCGCGTACTCGCCGCCGATGCTCATCCCCTGGAGCAGCCGGGCGAGCAGCAGCACCAGGGCGCCGAAGTAGCCCGCCTGGCCGTAGGTCGGGGCCACGGCGATCAGCAGGGCGGCCACCGACATCATCGTGACCGTGAGGGTGAGGGCGCTCTTGCGGCCGTGCCGGTCGGCCGCGCGGCCGAGGACCCACCCGCCGACGGGACGCATCAGGAATCCGACGGCGAAGATCCCGGCCGTGTTCATCAACTGCGTGGTCGGATTGTCGTTGGGGAAGAAGGAGTCGGCGAAGTAGATCGCGAAACTCGCGTAGACGAACCAGTCGTACCACTCGACGAGGTTGCCCAGGGACCCGCCGATCAGGGCGAGACGGCGCTTCTTGCGCTCGTCCGCGGACGAGGGCGGTTCGGGCACGACGGCGGACGCGGACATGGCGGCTCCAAGGGGGAAGTCCCTGAGGGGGAGGGGGAACGCCCCGGCGGTGGGGGAGTGCCCAGAGCATGCGGTTGCCGTCGCCCACGGACAAGGTCCGCCGCGCAGATCTAACGTTCCGCTAAGGAAGGCGCACGCGAACGGGCCCCCCGCCGTCCGACGGCGGCCACATTCGGCCAGGTCCCCGGCGTCGCGCGGGCCGTGGAGCCCGGTGCGCGGCAGACTGGGCGCGTCAGCTGCCCCCGAAGAGGAGGACCCGCCCGTGCCCGTACCGATGATCATCGACTGCGACCCCGGCCACGACGACGCCCTCGCCATCATGCTGGCGGCCGCCGACCCCGCGGTCGACCTCCTCGCCATCACCACCGTGGCCGGCAACCAGACCCTGGACAAGACGACCCTCAACGCCCGTCGCGTGTGCACCCTCGCCGGGATCACCGACGTTCCCGTGGCCGCGGGCTGCGCCCGGCCGCTCGTCCAGCCGCTGGCCGTCGCCGCCGACGTGCACGGCGAATCGGGCCTGGACGGACCGCGGTTCCCGCCGCCCACGGTCGACGCGGTCCCCGAGCACGCCGTGGACCTCATCCACCGCATCCTGCTGGAACATCCCGAGCCCGTCACGCTCGTGCCGACCGCCCCGCTGACGAACATCGCCCTGCTGCTGACCCGCCACCCCGACAGCGCCTCCCGGATCCGGGAGATCGTGCTGATGGGCGGCTCCACCGAGCGCGGCAACCGCACCCCGGCCGCCGAGTTCAACATCCACACCGACCCGGAGGCCGCGGCCGTCGTCCTCGGCAGCGGGGTGCCCGTCACGATGTGCGGCCTGAACGTCACCCACCAGGCCCTGGCCACCCCCGAGGTGCTGGCCCGCTTCGAGGCGCTCGGCACCGAGTTGGGACGCACCTGCGCCGAGCTGCTCACCTACTTCGCGTCGGCCTACAACCGCCTGTGGGGCATGCCGCACCCGCCGCTCCACGACCCCGTCGCGGTGGCCCGCGTCATCGATCCGTCGATCGTGGAGTGCGTCGAGGCGAACGTCGCCGTCGAACTGCACGGCCGTCACACCCGCGGGGCCACGGTCGTGGACCTCCACCACTACCTGGGCCGTCCCGTCAACGCCCGGGTCGCGGTGGCCCTGGACACCGAACGCTTCTGGGACCGGATGGTCGGCGCCGTCGAGACCCTCGGCTCCCGCCGGACCTGACCGGGCGCGCCGGGGGAGCCCGACGGTTGTCCGGGCCCCCGGCGGGTGCTCCCGGCAACCGCCCCGCCCATCGGCCTATTCGGTCCCGTAGCGCATCCGCCCCAGGGCGGTCATCGGTCGGTCGTGGGCGGCGACCGGCGCCGGAAGACAGGTGGAGCCGGTCAGGTAACGGTCGACCGCCGCGGCCGCCGCCCGGCCCTCCGCGATGGCCCACACCACCAGGGACTGCCCCCGGCCCGCGTCGCCCGCGACGAACACTCCGGGGGCCCGCCCGCCGGCGGCCGCGAAACCGGCGTCGCGGGCGAAGTTGCCGCTCGCGTCCCACTCCAGCCCCAACTGCTCCCGCAGGGCGCCCGCCCGCTCCGGACCGGAGAAGCCCAGCGCCAGCAGGACCAGCCCGGCGGGCAGCACCCGCTCCGTGCCGGTCACGGGCGTGCGGCCCTCCGGTTCCACGGAGCTCAGGTGCAGGGACCGTACCCGACCCGAGGCGTCCCCCTCGAAGCACAGGGTGGCGCTGGCGAAGAGCCGGGGATCGTACCCGGCCAGCCCGCGCGCCTCGGCGTGCGCGTGGGAGATCCGGTACACCCTCGGGTACATCGGCCAGGGCTCGCCGTCCGCACGGGCGGGCCCGGGTTCCGGATTGATGTCCAACTGGACCACGGAGAGTGCGCCCTGCCGCAGCGCCGTGCCCAGGCAGTCCGAGGCCGTGTCTCCACCACCGACGACCACCACGTGCCGACCCTCCGCGGTGACCCGCGATGCCGCCAGGTCGCCCTCCCGGACCCGGTTGGCGAGGGTCAGGTAGTCCATCGCCTGGTGGATCCCGTCCAGCTCCCGCCCCGGAACCGGCAGCTCCCTGCGCTCGCCCGCCCCGACGGCGACGACCAGCGCCTCGTACCCGCTCCGCAGGTCGGCGGCGCACACCGCCCCGCCGACGTCCGATCCCGTGACGAAGGCCGTGCCCTCGCCCCGCATCTGCTCGATCCGCCGGTCCAGGTGCCGCTTCTCCATCTTGAACTCGGGGATGCCGTAGCGCAGCAGCCCGCCGATCCGGTCGGCCCGCTCGTGGACGACGACGGAGTGACCGGCCCGCGTCAGTTGCTGCGCGGCGGCCAGTCCGGCCGGCCCGGACCCCACGACGGCCACCGTCCGGCCGCTGTGCCGCTCCGGCGGGCGGGGCGCCATCCGGCCGCGGCGCAGCCCCTCGTCGGCTATCGCCTGCTCGACGTTCTTGATCGTCACCGGATCGGAGTTGATGGTCAGGACGCAGGCGTCCTCGCAGGGGGCCGGGCAGAGCCGGCCGGTGAACTCCGGGAAGTTGTTGGTGGCGTGCAACCTCTCGTACGCGGCGGCCCAGTCGCCGTGTGCGGCGAAGGCGTTCCACTCCGGTACGAGGTTCCCCAGCGGGCAGCCGACGTGGCAGAAGGGGATCCCGCAGTCCATGCAGCGATCGGCCTGGCGGGAGACGAGCGGCAGCAGCGCCTGTCCCGCGTGGACCTCGCGCCAATCGCGCAGCCGCTCCTCGACGGGGCGCGCCTGGACGGGCTCGCGGGGGATCCTGAGGAAGCCGAACGGATCGGTCACGCGCCGCCTCCCTGGGTCGTGCGCGGCGTGCGCGCACCGCACGGAGTACCAGGTGCTCGTGGCGGGCCGGTCCCGGAGGCGTGAGGTGTGCGGCGTCCCATTCAGCGTACGCCGCACCTCGCGAGGCTTCCGCTCGGTGCGCGCGGCCCTACCGACGGCGGGGCTCCGACAGGCCCTGGCTTCCCAGGGCGGCGACGATCTCGTCCGTGGTGCTGACTTTGCCGATGCGGGGGAAGATCCGGCCGAAGCTGTGGGCGTGCGCCTCGGCGTCGGTGTCGGTGGTGGCGTCCTCGGCGAAGACGAGGCGGTAGCTGTGTTCCCAGGCCGTGCGGGCGGTGGATTCGACGCCGATACTGGTCGAGATGCCGCCCAGCACGATGCGGTGGATGCCGCGGCGGCGCAGCTGCAGGTCGAGCTCGGTCCCGGTGAAGGCGCCCCAGTGCCGCTTGGTGACGACGACGTCCGCCAGGGCGGCGAGTTCGGCGGGGATCTCGGAGAACGCCGCGGGCGGCGCGGCGGCGGGGCCGGGGCGGTCCACTTCGAGGGTGGGCAGGTCGCCGCCGTCGGGCGACCACGCCACCTTGACCAGGACCACCGGAAGCCTGCGGGCCCGGAAGGCCTCGGCGAGCCGGACGCCCTTGCGCAGGATTTCCTCCGAGGGCCTGGTGGTGGGCAGGGCCAGGATGCCGTTCTGCAGGTCGATGAGGACCAGCGCGGTGTCGTCCTTGAGTGCCAGGGCATCGCTCATGGCTGCGGGGTGTCCTTCCGACGTGGGTCCGGGCGGGGAACGCGTGCGGGTGGGGGCGTGGGCCGGTCCGGCCCGGGCTCAGGCTTCGGCGAGCCGCCGCAGGAGCGGTACGGCCTCGGCGACGGTCCGCTGTTCGGCCGGGGCGAGGCGGCGGGCCATCAGGTCGGCCAGCCGGCCGCGGCCCGCCTCCTGGCGTTCCGCCACGGCGTGGCGTCCCCGGTCCGTCAGGGCGATCACCTTGCGACGGCCGTCGGTGGGGTGCGCGGCACGCTCGACGTATCCGCCGGCCTGGAGCGCGCCGACCGTCGCGTTCAGGGACTGCGGGCGGACCTTCTCGGCCCGGGCCAGATCGGTGATCGTACGGGGCCCCTCGCGGTCGAGGCGCTTGAGGACCGATACCTGCCCCAAGGTCACGCCGCTCCCGGCGGATGCCATGCGCAGGTGCCGCCCCATCAGGCTCACCACCAGCTGGAGCTCCTCGGCGGTGTCCCGGAGCCGCCGGGCGGCATCGTCCGGGTCCGCGGGGTCCGCCGGGACCGTCGGGTCGACCATGTCCATGAACCGACGATAACGGTCGCGCGGAGCCAGTGCAGAGCAAGCCTTCGTGTCCCGGGCCCACCGGCCGCCGGGGTGCTGGATCACGTACCGGTCGGGCCGGCGACCCGCTGCGCGGGGTCGCTCCGCGGCGGCAGCAGTTGGGCGAGGGCGATCAGCAGCATGCCGGAGAGCAGCAGGGCGTTGCCGCCGAAGAAGCGGACCTCCCAGGACAGGCCCGGCAGCAGACCGAAGTGGTGGAGCCCCTGGAGCAGGGGGGAGGCTCCCGCGAGGACGGCGCCGAGGCCGTGCAGCGGGGGCCTGGTGACGTGGTGACGTGCCGTGGGGAGGATCCACCCCGTGCGGAGCGCCATGATCCCCAGGACGACCGCCGCCAGCCCCACGACCATGCCCGTTGCCACCAGCCATGCCATGGGACCACTCCGCTTCCATCGGTCGAGGTCCGGACGTGAACGTCGTCCGGTACGCAGGTGTCCCATGGTCGTCGATGGTGATCGTGCCCGGCCATGCCGGGACCGGGCAGTCTCCACGCGTCTTCACTGCCGCCCCGGCGCCGGCCGCCCGGGGCGACCGTATCGGGGGCGGGCGCTTCGGGAGCGGGCGTCAGGGGCGGTCGAGGCCCCAGGTCTGGAGCACGTACGGCCGGCCCTTCTCCTCGCCCTTGATCAACGGGACGTCGAGGAGCCGGAATCCGGCCCGCGTGGCCACGCCGACGCTGGAGGCGTTCTCGGCCTCCAGCTCCAGGATCACCTGCGCCACGTCCAGCTGAGCGAAGGCATACGCGGCCATCACCCGTACTGCCCGGGCGGCCAGACCCTGCCCCCGGTGGGCCGGGCCGACGGCGTAGCCGAGCTCGGTTCCCTCCGGGGCGCGCTTCAGCATGATCTCGCCGAGCGCGGGGCCGCCGTCGACGGTGATGGCGAGTAGGAGGGCCGTCCCCTCCGTACGCAGCTTCCGGGCCCGGTCCAGGCGGGTGCGGGCGGCCTCGTCGTCGAAGGGGGAGACGATCGGGGTCCAGTACGCGATGTCGGGGTGGTCGAACAGCTCGGGCATCGCGGCCAGGTCTGCCTCCGTCCAGTCGCGCAGGACCAGGCCCTCCCCGGTCAGCTCGATCCGATCGGGGAAGGACGGCGTGCTGCTCATGCTGGAGGACCTCCGTTGCCGGTGCGGGAGCAGGCAGGATATCCGGCGACCGGACATCCGATCACCGGATTTTCCTGCCGACGATGACGCCGGCCGCGTCCTACCCGCGCCGGCCGGCGGGGGCGGTGGCACGCAGCCGGGCCGCGGCGGCTTCCGCCTCCCGGACGACGCGTTCGGTGTCGACGTCGACGAGCCGGCCGCCGAGCTTGAGCGGGCGGCCGTCCACGAAGACCGCCTCGACGTTCTCCGGACGGCCGTTGAAGACGATCTGGCCGACCAGGTCGAAGCGCGGGGCGAAGTTCAGCGCGCCGGGATCGAGCACGATGACGTCGGCCCGCTTGCCCGGCGTCAGTGACCCGACCCGGTCGGCCTCCCCGATCGCCTCGGCGCCACCGAGCGTCGCGGCCCGCAGCACGTCCTGGACCTGGGGGAACACCGACGCGTCCAGTGAGCGTGCCCGCTGGAGGCCGACGGCGCTCTTCATCAGGGCGAAGAAGTCGCTGGAGTCGTTCGTTCCGCCGTCCTGCCCCAACCCGACCTTGACGCCCCGGCGCCCCAGGTCGGGAAGCCGCATGACCCCCGAGGCCAGCCGCATGTTGCTCAACGGGCAGTGCGCGGCGCGGACGTCGTGCGCCGCGACGGCGGCGACCTCGTCGTCGGTGAGGTGGATCGCGTGGTTCATCAGCAGTCGGGGACCGAAGGCCCCCATGCCGGTGAGCACTCCGACCGGATCGTCCGCGCGTTGCTCGGCCCGTTCCAGGACGTGGCTGTTGAGCATGACGCCGAGGTCCTGGGCGATCTCCCAATGGGCCCGGTTGAGCCCTTCCAGGGCCCGCGCCGCGTGCGTGGCGACCTGCGCCGAGGCCAGGGGCAGCGGGTCGATGAGCTCCTTCTTCACCCGGGTCAGGAGGGAGGACCGCGCCTCCGCCTGGAACATGGCGTACGTGAAGCGCACGCCGGTTTCGGCCAGTGCCCGCACGTACTGCTCGGTGGCCTCGTACGGGAGGGCGTCCACCCAGTCCACCAGGGTGGTCACACCGGACTGGACGGTGTCCAGGGCCGCCAGGCGGACGAACCGGTACATGTCGTCCGCCGGGATCCGGGAGAACGTCGGCCTGTTGCATTCGGCCAGCCAGCCGAAGAGGTCGCGGCCCGTGCAGCCACCCCGCATCGAGGACTGCCAGAGGTGGGTGTGGACGTCGACGAAACCAGGCATCAGCATGCGGCCGGAAGCGTCGATGACCCTGGCCCCGGCCGGTAGCGCGAGCCGCCGTCCGACCGCCGCCACGACCCCGCCCCGCATCAGGAGGTCCGCCCCCTCCACCGCGCCCAGCGGTCCCTCGCCCAGGGCGGGGTCCATGGTGAGCACCAGCGCGGCGTTGCGCAGGACGGTGGTCCGGCCGGTGGGGCCACCGGCGCCGGCCGGATCCTCCCTCGGGGCGGTCCGCCCCGCTCCGAGCACGAAGGGACTCGCGGCCGCCATGCCGAGGCCGGCCAACACCCGGCGGCGACCGGGTTCCGGGGGCGGAGCCGCCGCGGGGGCGGCCTGCGGGGGGCGTGCGGTCTGTCCGTGGTGTACGGCCTGGGTGCGGTGTGCGGCCTGTGCGTGGCGTACGGCCTGTGCAGCCTCTGGTGCCGGTGCGGTGGTGCCGGGACATTCGCTGAGCGGGTCCATGTCGTGCTACCTCCCGACGGAATGGCGCGGGGCGCTCCTGCGGACTCACGGATCGTCAGGCACGTTCGGATACGTACGGGTTCGTATCCGGATGGTGCGCCCGCGCGGGCCGTCCCGATAGGGTCGCGTCAACAGTTTGTTTCAAAACTCCGGCGGAGGCGCCGGCGGCGAACGGCCGCCGAGCCCAACGGACCCTGTGATCCTGCCTGGTGACACCGGTTCAAGACGCGTGGGCGGGGTATCCGCCCAGGGACGTTGCGCAGGATGACGCTCTGGAGGAGCCATGGCCGGACTGTTCGCGAAGATCAAGGAGTTCAGTCGTAGCCCGCAGGGGCAGCGGACCATCGCCTCGGCCCGCCGGGCCGCGGCCGATCCGGGGAAGCGGGCGGCGGCCCGTCGGATGCTCACCCGGCTGCGCGGCGGCAGGCGCTGAGGGCCCGCCGGGAGGCGGGGCGAGAGGGTCTCCCGTACGAAGGGGGCGCCCGCCCGGGACCGGGTGGGCGCCCCCTTCCGCGCGGTCGGGCGCGGATGCCCGCAGCCCCCGCGGGGCGGCCCGGGAGCTGTCGGGGAACGGCGGCCTACACGAAACCGGGCTGTCCGGTCCGGTTGAAGCGGTCGACCGAGCGCCGCAGGAGGTCGAGGAACTCCATGAGACCGTCCGTGATCCGGTCGAAACCGCACTCCTCGGAAGCGGCCAGGGAGCGCCACACGGCCCCGTCCGCGCCGACCGCGTACAGGATCCCGCCGCCGTCGGAGCCGATCAGTACGGCGTCCACGGCTTCACCGGCCTCGGGCAGCGCCACGCGTTCCCGCACCGCCCGGGCGCCGGCGTGGAGGAAGTACGCGTTGCCGACGTCGCTCATGGTCACGGCGCCGATCTCGCCGAAGTACAGCGCGAGCTCGGCGAAGGCCGGGGCTTCCGCGGCGAGCCGCGCCGCCGCCGCCCGGTCCGCCGCCTCCGGTGGGTGGATCGCGTTCTCCCCCGGGCCGTAGCCGTATTTCTGCTCGAAGCCGCGCGTCACGGCGGACAGGCTCGCCGAGACCTCCGCCCGCCAGGCGGCCAGGTGGGCGGGCGTGAGGGGCGCGGGGTCGGATGGAAGGCGCACGGGTCTACTGCGGCTTCGTGGAGATCTGGATCAGGTTGCCGCAGGTGTCGTCGAAGACGGCGGTGGTGGTGGGCCCCATCTCCAGGGGCTCCTGCGTGAAGCGGACGCCGAGCGCGGTCAGCCGCTCGAACTCGGCCGTCACGTCCTCGACGGCGAACTGGGCGAGCGGGATGCCGTCCGCGACGAGCGCGTCGCGGTACGGCTTCACGGCCGGGTGGCCGGACGGCTCCAGGAGCAGTTCGGTGCCGCCGGGCTCCTCGGGCGAGACGACCGTCAGCCACCGGTCCTGCTCGCCGCACGGAATGTCGTACTTCTTCACGAACCCGAGGATCTCGGTGTAGAACCGCAGGGCCTCGGCCTGGTCGTCGACGAAGACGCTGGTCAGGTGGATCTTCATGGGGTGCTCTCCGCAGGTCCGGGGGTGTCGGGCAGGGGCCATCGTTCGGCGATCCGCCGCAGCGGCGCCGTGTTCAGGTCGTGGAACTTGTACCGCCCCTCCCGTCTGGTTTCGACGAGCCCCGCCGCCTCCAGCAGGGCGAGGTGCTGGGAGACGCCCTGGCGCGAGATGCCGAGCCGGTGCTTCATGCTCAGCCGTGCGCAGATCTCGAACAGGGTCTGCCCGGACTTCTCGGTGAGCTCGTCGAGGATGGTGCGGCGGGTGGGGTCGGCCAAGGCTTTGAAAAGGTCGTCGGCCACGGGCACAGGATAGGCAAACGTTCACTTGCCTATCAAGTCGAGGGGGTCCGCCCCGGGCGGTCCCGCCCGTTTGGCGCCGAGCAGCACGCGGTAGCGCTCGTGGGCCGTGAAGTCCGTGAGGCTCCACAGGGCGGGGCGGCCCACCTCGGCGCTCAGGTGGAGGACCGTGTCCGCACCGGCCCACACACCGACGTGCGCCCCGTACGGGTCCGTCCCCGCGTTGAAGAACAGCAGGTCGAGGAAGTCGGGCTCCTCGACGCGGACGGTGTGCAGGGTGTCGTTCCACAGCTCGCTGGAGCGCAGCGGTGGCACGGACCTGCCGAAGTGCCGCAGCACCTCGTAGGCGAAGAGCTGGCAGTTGGCACCGGGGGCGAGGCCGGGCAGCCGGCTCACCGCGGGGGAGCCGGGGTAGCGGGAACCCGCGTAGGGGACGGCCCAGAAGGCGTCCGGCAGGGAGGTGAGACGAGGATCCATGCCGTCATCCTGCCCGGCGGGGCAGGCCGGCGGGGCGCGGTGGCCGGTCCTTGCTCTGGGCCCGCACCCGAAGGGGTCGCAGACTGGCCCGATGGACGAGTTACGGAGCACACCGCGTCGGACCACCCGGCGCCGGACCACCCCGGGGCGGAGCAACCGGTGGCGGACGGCGCCACGCCGGACGGCGTCACACCGGGCCACCCCGTGAGCGCGCCCCGCGGCAGCGAACTGCCGTTGCACCGGCTCGACGTACCACTGCCGCACCTGCTGCCCTTCGCCATCGGATCCTTCGACTCGATCGGACCGCTCTCCCGGGCGGCATTCCCCCACCGCCACGCGTTCTACGAGATCGTCCTCGTCACCGGGGGCAGCGGCGCGCACGTCCTCGACCTCGCCCATTGGCCACTGGACCCGCCCCACCTGTGCGTGATCACCCCCGGCCAGGTCCACCACTGGGAGGACGCCGACGACCTCACCGGACACGTGATGCTGTTCAACGAGGACTTCCTGCTCGCCCACCCCGAGGACGCCGCCGCCCTGGACCTGCTCGCGGCCAGGCCCTGGCTGCGCCCCGAGGGCGACCGGGACGGTATCGCCGCGCTCTTCCAGGAGATGGAGCGCGAGTACCGCGACCTGCGCGCGGGATACGCGGGGGTGCTGCGCGCCTACCTGCACGTCCTGATCGTTCGGGCCCTGCGCGCCTGCGGAACCGGCCCGAGGGAGAGCCCCGCCCCGGCCGGCCGCGCCGTCGAACTGGCCGCCGCCTTCACCCGGCTGATCGCCTCCCCGGACGGTACGGGACGCTCGGTGGCCGACTGCGCGAAGCTGCTCGGGGTCACCTCGGGGCACTTGCACGCACGGGTGAAGGAGGCCACCGGGCAGACCCCGGGCGGCCTGATCCGTCGCAGGCGCACGCTGGAGGCGAAGCGGCTCCTGGCCCGCACCGACCTGACGATCCGGCAGGTGGCGCGGGGCGCCGGCTTCGGGGATCCCGCCTACTTCTGCCGGTTCTTCCGCCGCGAGACCGGCCTCACCCCCGGTGACTACCGGGCCGGGATCGCCACCGGCGCGGCCGCCTCGGGCACCGGAGGAATTCACCACGATCCCAGGATCCGGTCCATCGCCGCGGCCGGGCCGCGAACCGTAGCGTGACGCCGACGGAACCGGCCGGGACGGGGCCGTCACCACCCGCCCGGGCCGCGCCCCACCGCGGCCCGGGATTCCGCCCCGGCACCCGGCACATCCCCCCACACGAGCGCGAAGGAGTCGAGGCGTGCCCATCGACGAGAACCGAGCCACCGACCGGGATCGATCCGGCGACCAGGACCGAGCCGCCGACCGGGGCACCGGCCTGCCCCTCCCCACCCCGCCCGACGGGTCCCGGGCCATACCCCGCACGGGTGGCCGCACCGGCGGCCGCCTCAGCCGCAAGAACTTCCTCAAGGCCGCCGCCCTCGCCGGAGCCACCCCACTGCTCCTCGGCGGTGGCGCGGCCCTGGCCCGGGACCGTGGGGCGGCGAACGGGGCGGCGCCGGAACTGACCCCCGCCTGCGACGACGGGGACGACCCCACCGTGCCCCAGACCGAGGGCCCGTACTTCAAACCGAACTCGCCGAGGCGCACCTCACTGGTGACGGCCTCCACCCCCGGCACCCGCCTCACGATCAGCGGATTCGTCTTCGGCCGGGCCTGCCTGCCCGTGGCCGGAGCCCTCCTCGACTTCTGGCAGGCCGATGTGAACGGCGCCTACGACAACACCGGTTACGGCTTCCGAGGCCACCAGTTCACCGACGCGACCGGCGCGTTCCGGCTCACCACCATCGTTCCCGGGCTCTACCCGGGACGTACCCGGCACGTGCACGTCAAGGTGCAGGCGCCCGGTCGGCCGGTGCTGACCACCCAGTTGTACTTTCCGGGGGAGCCGCGCAACGCCACGGATTCGATCTTCGACGCCCGTCTGCTGATGACCGTGCGCCAGGCCGGCCCGGCGAAGGAGGGCACCTACGACTTCGTCCTGGACGTACCGCAGACCCCCGACCCCACGCCGACACCGACGCCCACGCCGACGTCGACCGGTGGGGGCTGGGCGCCGGGGACCTCGTACCGTGCGGGTGACCGGGTCACCTACGGTTCGACGGCCTACACCTGCCTCCAGGCGCACGTCGCCGTGCCCGGCTGGGAGCCCCCGAACGTGCCGGCCCTCTGGCGCAGGTCCTGACGGCGGGGCCGGTGCGCGGGCGGCCCCTCAGCGGCGGTTGGTGAGACCGCTGGTGACGCGGCTCCACAGGGATCGGGTGGCGCCGAACCCGGTCTCGTGCGCCCAGATGTGGGTGCAACCCGGGCACTGGAGGTGGATCAGGCTGCCGGAGTTGGAGAGCATGTAGCGCCAGTGCCGCGAACACGTCCTCCCGTCCCCGCACGGGGTGCAGGCCCGGGTGTCGTCACAGTTCGGGCAGGGCACCCAGGCCCGCCGGCCGATGTCCGCCTGGGGGTCAAGCGGCAGCATGGCCACCCCCGCGCCGGGGCAGGACGCCGGCCGCGACCAGGTCCTCGTGGACGCGCTGCTGCTCGTCGTCCAGGCCGGAGTACAGGAGGTCGTACGCCGCCTCCTCGCCGCGCAGCACCTCCACCGGGTCCCAGTCGGACCCGAGGGCGGCCATCACCCGGGACCTTCGCAGCATTTCCTGGGAGGTCAGGTCCATGGCGAAGTCGACGACCGGCGGGACGCCGTCCGGCCGGTCGTCGGGGCCGTCCCGGCCGGGTGCGGGAGTGGGGTGGTGCGGGCTCATGCCCATGAACTTAGGTAACCCTTCCTTGGTGGGTCAAGTCCGGGTGTGCGGAGTCACAGCCCCTCCCGGGGGCAGTCCCGGGAGCCGCGCGCAGGGCAGTGGCCCCGGGGCCCGGGCGCAGGGGCGGCCCGGGTCGGACCGGGAAGGCGGTGCGCCCGGGGGCGGGTCCGAGGGCCCGGTGGTGCCCGCGTCGTGGCCCCGGTCGCCCGGGGTCCATGGCAACCGTGGGGCTGGGTACACCCGTTGGGTGCATCGCATGACAACCGGACTCCATCGCGGGGTGGTTGGACCCGCGGTGCTCAACGGAACGCGGTCGCGCGGACGTTGTTGCCGCACAGGGCGAAGTCGCCGCCGTCGGCCGGGGACAGCTGGAGGCCTCCTCCGCCGACGCCCAGGACGATCGAGGGGGCCACGGTCGGCGTGCCGCCGGACTCGCAGTACCCGTCGGCCTCGCCGAGTACCGGCGTGAAGGAGATCCGCGTCGTGGCCCGGCCGCCGACGGGAAGCGTCACAGAGGGCGCTTGGCCCTCGCGCACGACGCCGAGCGGCCTGTTCCTGTCCGGGGAACCCTGGCCCGCGAGGGCCACGGTGGGGAAGCCCCGGAGCACGCACGGTTTCGGCCCGTCGTTGATCACGGTGATCCGTACCGCCGACGCCCCCACCCGCTCCGCGCTGTTGGCGATGAGTCGGGTGTACGGGCAGGGAGCGGCAGGAACCCGTCGCGGCGTCTCGGCCGTCGGTGTCGCGGCCGTGGTCATCGGTGCGGCCCCTGTGGTCTTCTGTGCGGCCGTCGCCGTCGGCCCGGCGCCCGCCAGCACTCCACCCGTCAGTACGGCGGCCGCGAGCAGTCGGGAGGAGGCCCTGATCGCGCGGCTCCTCGTCGTGCCGTTCATCCGGGTTCCTCTCCCCGCCCCGACGGGCCGCCGCAAGGCCGCGGCCACCTCGTACCGGGTCGGTTCCGTCCCCCTGGCGCCCCTTCCACCATCCCACGGGGCGCCCCTCCCGGCGTCCCGGGCCGGCCACGGCGCCGGCCGGTACCGAAGGCGCCGGCCGGTACCGGGACGCACCGGACGACACCGGGAGGCGCCGACCGCCGCCGACCGCCTACGGGGCGATCGGCAGCTGCCGCTTGTGCTCGGTGAGGCGGTAGCGGCGGGCGATCGTGTCGAAGGCCTGCTCGCCGACCGGCTTGCCCTCCAGGAAGTCGTCGATGTCGTCGTAGGTGACACCGAGCGCGTCCTCGTCGGCCTTGCCCGGGGCGAGGGTTTCCAGGTCGGCCGTCGGGACCTTCCAGACCAGCTGGGCGGGAGCGCCCAGGGCGTCCGCGACGGCACGCACCCGGCGCTTGGTGAGGCCCGTCAGCGGCACGAGGTCGGCGGCGCCGTCGCCGAACTTCGTGAAGAACCCGGACACCGCCTCCGCCGCGTGATCGGTGCCGACGACGAGACCGTCGTGCGCGCCCGCCACCGCGTACTGGGCGATCATGCGCTGGCGGGCCTTGATGTTGCCCTGGACGAAGTCCTGGTGGGCGGCGTCCCGGAAGACGGTGCCACCGGCCACGGAGGCTTCCAGGGCGGCGTCGCTCGCCGGCTTCACGTCCACGGTCAGGACCCGGTCCGCGTTGATGAACCCGAGCGCGAGCTGGGCGTCCTTCTCGTCGGCCTGCACGCCGTAGGGCAGCCGCATCGCGAAGAACGTCGCCTCGTGGCCGGCCGCGCGGGCCCGCTCGACGGCGAGCTGGCACAGCCGTCCCGCCGTGGTGGAGTCGACGCCGCCGCTGATCCCGAGCACGAGGGAGCGCAGGCCGGTGGAGGTGAGCCGCTCCGTGAGGAAGGCCACCCGGCGCTCGATCTCCTGCTGGGCGTCGAAGGTCGGCGACACCTGGAGTTCCCGGGCGATCTCCTGCTGCAGGGCGGTGGACGCCGGCTGGCTCACGGCTGCTCCTCGTGTGGTCGTTCGTCGTGCGCCCCGTGGCGCGCTGTCCGGTCGACCCTAGTCGAAACGGCCGGCACCGGATCCGCCGGTGCCGCGTTCCGACGGACCGCCCCGCGGCGGGCCTCAGAAAGCGCCGCGCCGGCGCACTCCCATCGGGCGGCCGTCCGGATCGACGAGCAGCCGGTACAGGGGCAGGGACCACGCCCTGGTCGTCCGGGACAGTTCGGGCGGCCGGTACGCCCGCAGCCGGCCCGGAGGCCGCGGCCCGCGGCGACCGCCCTCGTACCAGGCGTCCAGCGCCGCGGCCGACGAGGCGAACAGCTCGAACGCGCGCACCGGATCGCAGAGCGGATCCGGGGCCTCCGGCGCTTCGGGCGCGGCCGCTCCCGGGGGCGGGGCCTGGACCGCTTCGGCGTCGAGGTGTTCCCGCGAGAGTTCCAGCCGCAGTTCCCGCGCGAAGCGCCGTGCGCCGTCCCCCAGACCGGCGGGGTCGCGGGGCTCGCGCGGGTCCTCGGCGGCGTCCAGTACGGCGCAGTTGAGCTCCGAGTCGTGGGTCCAGGACCGCAGGTTGACGTTGTCCGAGCCGACCGATGCCCACACGTCGTCGATCACGCACACCTTGGCGTGGACGTACACCGGTGTACCGGCGTGGTTCTCCAGCCCGTACACCGCGACCCGGTCCCCGCCGCCGCGGCGCAGCCGCTCCAGCGCGGTGATCCGTCCGACCAGGTTCATCGGCAGGGTGACGGGCCCGTCCTGCTCGGGAACGGTGGGGATGACAGCCACCAGACGCAGTTCGGGGCGGGCGGCCAGCGCCCGGGCGAAGTGCTCCACCACCTGCGGGGACCACAGGTACTGGTCCTCCAGGTAGATCAGGCTCCGGGCCCGGCTGAGGGCCTTGAGGTAGCTCCGCGCGATGCTGCGCTCGCCGTCGGGGGCGAAGGGGTAGCCCTGGAACAGGCGGTTCGGATACGTGCGGAGCACCTGCACGGTCTGCGTGCCGCAGGGCTCCGGATCGGGCGCCTGCGGCGGAAGCCGGTCGGCGTGCTCGTCCTCGCGGTGGACGCGCTGCCGCAGCCGGACGAGGGGGCTCCGGGTCAACGGCGCCGGGTCCTCCCACCGCTCGCGGAACCCGGCCTCCAGGTCACCGACGGCCGGGCCGCGCACCGCGAGCTGTACGTCGTGCCAGGCCGGTCGCGGCCCGTACGCGTCGGCGAACGGAATGGCCTGCGGATCGCCGCCGTGCGCGGCGTCGTCGTTGCGGCCGTGGCACAGGTCGATCCCGCCGACGTACGCGACGTCGAGCTCGGGGCGGCCGGGGTGGCGCAGCACGACCAGTTTCTGGTGGTGGGAGCCGCCCGGCCGGACCCGCATGTCGAGCAGGAACTCGCCGCCGCCCGCCTCGACCTCCTTGCCGAGGTGTCGGTTCTCCGTCGCGCTGAACTGGAAGCCGTCCAGGTGGGAACGCCACACGAGGCCCTTGACGATCACGCCCCGCCGGGCGGCCTCGCGCAGCACCCGGCCTATCTCGGTGCCCGCGCCCGCGAGCCGTTCGTCGGGGTCGCCCCGCCAGTCGGTGAACAGCAGCAGGTCCCCGCGCTCCTGGGCGCGGATCCCGGCGAGCAGCTCACGGAAGTACGTGCTGCCGTGCACCAGGGGTCGTACGTCGTTGCCCGCGGCCCAGGCCAGGGCGTCCGGACGGCGGGAATCCAAGCGCGTCGCCGGGTTGCCGCGGTCGCGGGTCGTGAGTAGCCAATCGGACAGGTCCAAGGCACAGCCCTCCCTCGACGGGCGCCTACCCCCACGGCGCCCGCGCATGCGGACGGCGGGTCCTACGACGTGGCGCGCTCGACGTTGACGATCATGCGGCGGAGGACCCTGAGGGCGGCCGCGTAGTCCTCGTCGTCGACGCCGTCGTGGACCACGGCGCGCAGCTCGGTGACCATCCCGCGCAGCCGGGACCGGGCCGCCTCCCCGGTCTCGGTGAGGTGCAGGCGCTGCCCGTCGTCGGCGCGCAACCAACCCCGGTGGAGCAACTGGTCCACCGCCCTGGCCACTTCGTGGTGCGCGTCGGCCGGCGGGGTCAGCTGGACGACGACCTCCTCGCGGGTCGGGGCCGGCGGTGCGCCGTTCACCCGGTTCAACACCCAGTACTGCGGCTGCGTGACGTCGATCCTGGCCATGGCGTCCCTCAGGTGCCCGGTCACCACGGTGTGGGCGAGGCCGCTCCAGTAGCCGATCGGCTGGCCGACCAACAGGTCGTCGGTGGCGGAGGGGTCGGCCGGGGACTGGTCGGTGAGGGGGCGGGGTGAAGTCTCCATGATCACGAAGCTACCGGCCGGGGACGCGCTCCGCGGCCGCATTTCGGTCGTACGCGAACTCGCCCGTCACGCAGGACGGTCCGCCGCCCGTACGGGCGGCGGACCGTCCCCCCTCAGGCCGCCTGCGGCCGGGCCCCCGCCGCCGCGTCCCGCCGACGGGGACGCGGCAGCTGTCGGTGGGGCGGGTGCGCCGTGCCGGGCGGCGGCGGGTTGTCCGTCAGGAGCGCGGTCAGCGAGAGGCGGGCGCGGGCCACGCGGGAGCGGACGGTGCCGACCGGGCAGCCGATGGCCGCGGCCGCGTCCGCGTACGGCAGTCCGAGGAGCTGGGTGAGTACGAAGGCCTCGCGGCGTTCCGCGGGGATGCCGGCCAGCAACTCGGCCAGCGCGATGCCGTCGTCGAAGCCGGGCACGCCCCGCGGCTGGGCCTGCTCGGCGGCCGTCTGCCAGTCGGTGCGGTCCGCGGTCCGGGGCCTGGCCGCGGCGTGCCGGTGGCTGTCCACCACCGTGCGGCGGGCGATCGACAGCAGCCACGTACGGGCGGATGAGCGGCCCTCGAAGCGGGGGAGCGCGCGCAGCGCGCGCAGGAACACGTCCTGGGTCAGGTCGTCGGCCGCCTGCGGGTCGGAGCTGAGGTATGCCACGTAACGCCACACGTCACGGTGGAGCGCGCGTACGAAGCGGTCCGTCTTGACCGGATCGCCGTCGCGGGCCGCGAGCGCCAGACGGGTCACCGCCGCGTCGGAGTCGGGAGTGTGCGGGGTCCTGGTGCCGGCGGGACGGGGCACGGTGGGCAGGGCATGGGTCATCGCCACGGGTCCTTAGGGCAAGGGATCCGGCGCCGCCGGGAGCGGCGCCGGTGCGGGGTACGGCCGGCCGGACGGCACGGCCGATGCCCGAGGCACGACGCGGGCGCGTACGGAACGGCCGCGGGCCGCGTGCTCGGGGAACCGGCTGTCAGAGGACAGCGGTTCCCGCCGGGGGCCCCCGCGAGGTGATGGCGTGGACGAGGAACAGCCGGCGCGGTCGCCGGTGTCGGTGGGAGCGGCTCACCAGGGCCGGAGGCCGGTGCACGGGCCCGACCGCGCGCAGCAGGAGGCACAGCGGCGCCCGTAGGCGGGCCGCGACGCACCGCGCGATGCGGAAGGCGGCCCGCTCGCCGTGGGCGAGCCACAGACCGCACAGCACGGCCGCCAGCAGGTGGGCCGCCGACATCCCGGCCGGGGACATCCCGACCATCTCGTGCCCACCGGCCGCCACCTGTGAGGCGGCCGGTGCGTACGCGGCGTGTGCCACGTCGTGCAGGGCGTGGTGCGCGTGGGACGCCATGGCCGGTACGTCGCCGCCGGACGCCCCCGGGAACACCGCCGGGCCCGGACCACCCGGCCCGACACCCCCGGCCGACGCCGGGTCGGCGAACAGCCCGCCGCAGGTCAGGTACTGCGCCCACTGCCGGACGAACGGCGTGCCCGCCGGCAGGGTGGGCCGGGCCGAGGCCTGGACCAGGGAGAACGCCGCGTGCAGCCAGGCCTGGACGGCCACGGCCGCCGCGGTCACCCGGAGCGGCCCGCGCTCCCGGGCGGCGAGGAACCAACCCGCCGCCGCGGGGGCGACCGGCGCGAGCGTCAGCGCCCACCACGGCACGGCCGTACCCGACATGAGGAGGTGTCCGGTGGCGGCGAGCAGCACGCACAGGGCCGCGAACAACGCGGCCCGCAAGGCTCGGTGACAGTGGCCCGGCTTCATGGCGGGCTCATCCTCGCACCGGCCTTTCGAGCCGCGCAGCGCGCTGCGCACATCCCGACAAGTTCTCGTGCCAGGTGGATCCGGCCGCTCCGGAGCACCGTGTGCGCCGGGAACCGATCCACCGGCGCACCCGACTGCCTACCCTGTCGGCCGGGACGTTCAACATGCGCGGACGGGGGATTTTCGTGGCGGCGGAGGAAACGAAGGCGATAACGGAGAACGGGCAAGTCGGCGGCAGGGAAAGACAGTTGGTGGCGCTCCTCACCTGTGCCATGGGTTTCTCCATGCTCCAGCTGTTCCTTCTCGGGGCCCTCGGCCCCCGCCTGGTGGAGGAGTCGGGCATCTCGCCGGCCGTGCTGGGCCTGACGACCACCATCGGCTTCGGGACGGCGGCCGCGCTCTCCCCGGCCGGCGGCCGGATCGTGGACCGGATCGGCCCGCGCCGGTCCCTGGTGGCCCTGCTGCTGCTCTCCGCCGTCGCGCTCGCCCTGATCGGCGCCGCACCCGGCACCGCCCTGCTGCTCTGCGCCGTCGCGGTGGGCGGCGTACCGCAGGCGCTGGCCAACCCGGCCACCAACAAGGCGGTCCTGCGGTACGTACCGCCCGGGCGGCGGGCACCGGTGACGGGGATCAAACAGTCCGGGGTCCAACTGGGAGCCTTCTTCGCCGGGTTGCCGCTGACGCTGCTCGCGGCCGGGATCGGCCTGCGGGGCGCGGTGTGGACCGCGGCCGGCACGGCCCTGCTGGCCGGTCTGTGGGCCCTGCGCACCCTGCCGGTCGACCCGCCCCCACCTCCCGCCGCGCCGCGCGGCCCGCTCGTGCCCCGCGGCATGGTGGCCTGGCTGGCCGTTTTCTCGCTCTTCCTGGGCGCCGCCATCGCCTCCGTCAACACCTACCTGGCGCTCTTCGGGGCGCAGCGCCTGGGCATGGGCCCGACCACGGCCGGGGCCCTGGTCGCCGTACTGGGCGTGGCGGGCATCGCCGGTCGCGTCGGGTGGTCGAAGGCGGCCCGGCCCGGCCGCGCCGAACGGCTCCCGGGATGGCTCGCGTGCGGATCGGTCGCGGCGGCCGCCCTGCTGGGCGCCGCGGTCGTCGCGGGCCCGCTGGTGTGGGTCGGCGCCGTGGCCGTAGGGGTGTTCGCCGTGTCCGGCAACGCCGTCTCGATGGTCCTCGTCGTACAGCGGGCCGCGCCGGGCCGGGCCGGACAGGACTCGGCGCTGGTCGCCGCGGGGTTCTTCGCCGGATTCGCCCTGGGGCCACCGCTGTTCGGGCTCCTCGCGCAGAGCGGCCGGTACGGGGCCGGCTGGCTGCTGGTGGCCGCGGAGTTCACGGTGGCGGCAGCGGTCGCGTTCGCCTGGGCCCGGCGCGACCGCGCGGGACGTGCCGCGTGAACGCCGACGAACCCGCACGGCGGGCCGGGGACGCGCTGCACCGCGTCCTGGATCGGGCCGCGGTCACCGGGGCGGCCGTCGGCGACCGGTTCCCGCTCCACGCCGACCCGACGCACGGCACCTGGACGACGACCCGCAACGGCTCCTGGACCGGCGGCTTCTGGGCCGGACTGCTGTGGCTCCGCGCCCGCTCCACCGGCGCCGCGGCCGACCGGCGGACGGCGTCCGCGTGGACGGCCCGGCTGGCGCCCTGGGCGGAGGCCGACACCGCAACCCGGGGCCTGATCCTCTGGTACGGAACCGCCGCGGCCGACGACGATCCGGACGCCGCCGCGCTGCGCGCCCGGGCCGCACGCGCCTGTCTGTCGGCCTTCGACCCCGGACTCGGGATCGTGCCCTGGGGGGACGCGTTCGGCGGACCGCGGCTGCTGGCCAGGGCGGACGCCGTACCGGGGATGGTGCCCCTCCTCGCCTCGGCCGGGCCGGCCGGGGCGGCCGCCGCCTCGGCCCACCTGCACCGCCACCTGGACCTCTGCCTGGGCCCGGAGGACGACGGGCGATCTCTCGGGCCGGCCTGCCGGCCCGAAGGCGGCGACGGGGCCGGTGCTCCCCGGGGCGGCCCCGCCGCACGGGCCCCCGATCCCCATGCCCCGCCGAGCCCCGCCTGGCGCTTCGAGGGGCCGGTGACGGGCTGGCGGCCCTGCGCGGAACCGGCGCCCGGCTGGAGCCGGGGCGACGCCTGGCTGCTGCTGGCGGTGGCCGATGCCCTCCTGTGCCCCGACGTCGCGGGCCACCGCCCCGCCCGGCTCGAAGCGGCCGCCCGCAGGCTCGCCGAGCCGGCCCTGCGGCCCGGGCCGCTCGTACCCCCGGCCCGTACCGGACGTCCGGACGGCCCGCTCGACACCTCGGCGGCCGCCATCACCGCCGTCGCCCTGCTGAAGCTCGCCCGGTCACCCGACCCCCTGGCCGCCCGGTACGCCCACCGGGCCGAGGAGATCCTGGACCACCTGGCACGGGAGCACGTCACCGGTCCGGGAGCCGGCAGACCGGCCGGCATGCTCCTGGACGGGTGCTACGACGCGGGGCGCGACCTCGCCGTGCGGCACGAACTCATCTGGGGCGACTTCTTCCTGGCCCTCGGCCTGGCCGCCCGCAACGGCATCGTCGACCTCACCCGCCTGTAGGCCCGTGAGCGCGTAGGTCCGTGAGCCTCTCCGGCCTCTCCGGACGCTCCACCCGCTCCCTGCGGCCCCGGCTCCCCCTGCCCCGCGCGGCTCATCCGGCCGACGCCGCCGGGGAGGGGGTCGTCCCGTCCCGACCCGGGGCGTAGCCCCGCAGGACGCGGCGGGCCACCGAGGTGACGTGCAGTTCGTCGGGGCCGTCGAGGATGCGGGCGGCCCGCCCGGTGCGGAAGAGGGCCGGCAGCGGGGTGTCCGGGCCGAGCCCCGCGGCGCCGTGGACCTGGATCGCGGAGTCCGTCACCTGCTGGAGCATGCGCGCCGCCGCGACCTTGGCCAGCCCCACCTCCGTACGGGCGTCCTGCCCGGCGGCGATCAGCGCGACCGCCTCGTGGGCCAGCAGCCGGGCCCCGCGCAGCGCGAGCAGCGCTTCGAACACGTGCTGCTGGACCAGCTGGTGCCCGGCGAGCGGACCCCCCGTACCGCCGCGCCCCGCGGCCCGGGCGCACATGAGGTCGAAGGCGCGTCCCGCCTGGCCGATCCAGCGCAGGCAGCGCAGCGTACGGCCGAGTTGCAGCCTCTCACCGGCGATGGACAGGGCGTCGCCGCCCGCGCCGATGAGGTGGTCGGCCGGTACCCGGACCCGGTCGAGGCCGATCTCGTACTGCCCGGTCGCGCCGAGCACGGGCAGTTCCCGCAGCACGCGGAATCCGGCGGAGGAGGTGGGGACGAGCAGCAGGGACAGTCCCTCGCGGTCCCCGGGCGAGCCGCCGGTACGGACCAGGACGGTCACCAGGTCGGCCCGCCCGGCGCCGGAGGTGAACCACTTGCGGCCACTGACGAGCCAACTGCCGTCCGGGTTCCGTTCGGCGCGGGTGCCGGTCAGTGACGGATCGCTGCCCGGTACGTCCTGCTCCGTCATGGCGTAGCAGGCCCGCAGGTCGCCCGCCACCAGGGGAGCGAGGTACTCCTCGCGGACCCGCTGCCCCCCGTGCCGGGCCAGCATGGTGACGTCGAGCAGGGGAGCGGAACCCAGGGCGGCGGGCCCGTGGTCGCTCGCACCCTCCGCCTCGGCCAGCGCGGCGTACTCCCCGAAGGACAGCCCGCCGCCGCCGAGTTCCGCCGGGAGCGGCAATGCCCACAGCCCGTCCTCCTCGGCCCGGGCCCGCAGGGAGGCGAGCGCGGCGTCCGCCGCCTCCCCGCCGGCGTCCAGCACCGTCTCGTACGGGATTACCCGCTCGGCGACGAACCGGGCGACCCTCTCCCTCAACCCCGTCGGGTACGGGCCGCGCCGTGCCGCTTCCCCGGTGGGGGACTCCGGATCCGTCACTGCATTCCTCCTGTGTCCCGGGAACCCGTACGAACGACTGTCCGACTGTCTGTTCGTGGAACTGGTCGGGCGCACGCGCCCCCGGGTTCCCGCCCACCGCATGCACCCCGGCGCAGGCCACCGCCGCGCCAGGAGAGGAGAGGCATGGCGTCACCAGCAACCGCGCGGACGGACAGGCCGCTCGACACACTGCGCTTCGACACCTCGGGCCCCCCACGGATCGCGGGCGTCGTCGCCGAGCACCTGCGCGGCCTCGGCGCGCACCCGCACCCCACCGACGGCGCGCCCCCCTCGGCCGGCCCGGCCCGGACCACCCTCGCCGGCGACGGCTTCGCGACGGCACGCGCGATCACCGCCTGGGGTCCCCCCGGCAGCGGCATCGTCGACGAGGCCACCGTCCAGGCCGCCACCGGGATCATGTCCGTGCACGGCCGCCGCGACGGCGACCCGCGCGGGATCGCGGTCGACTACGTGGCGACGGCCACCGCCGTCCTGACCGTCCAGGGCCTGCTCGCGAGCCTGGTGGGGCAGGCCCGCGGCGGCGCCGCCGCCGAGGTCACCACCACCGCGGACCGGGCCGGCCTCCTCGCCGTGTCCCAGTACCTCGCCGCCACCGGGGCCGATGAGGCCGAAGCCGCCGAACTCGCCCCGGGGGGACCGCCCTTCACCTCCGCCGACGGAGTGGTCTTCGAGCTGGAGACCCTCGACCCGCAGGCCTGGGCGTCGTTCTGGCGGGCCCTGGACGCACCCGCCGACGCCCTGCGCGCCGGCTGGCGCCCCTTCCAGTTCCGCTACGCCACGGCCTGCGCCCCCGTCCCGGCCGCCCTCCATACGGTGACGAGGGCCCACCCCATGCGGGCCGTCATGCGGGCCGCCGCCCTCTCCGGCGCCCAGGTGTGCCGCCTGCGCACCCTCGCCGAACGCGCCGGGGAGCACGACGGCGCAGCCCCCTGGTCACTGGCCCCCCTGGACCCCGACGGCGCGGGCCCCGGCGCCGCGCCGCACCCGACAACCCGGGGAGCGGGCCCCGCTCCCGGCCGGCCGCTCGCCGGACTGACGGTCCTGGAGGCGGGCCGCCGCATCCAGGCACCCCTCGCCGCCCACCTGTTGGGCCTCCTCGGCGCCGACGTGATCCGCATCGAACCGCCCGGCGGGGACCCGCTGCGCGGCATGCCGCCCACCTGTTCGGGAGTCTCCGCGCGCTGGCTCGCCCTGAACCGCGGCAAGAGCGCCGTGGAGATCGACATCAAGGCCGCCGCCGGCCGCCGCCGACTGCGGGAACTGGCCTCCGGGGCCGACGTCTTCCTCCACAACTGGGCGCCCGGCAGGGCCTCCGCGCTCGGCCTGGACGCCGACGACCTCGCACCCGTCAATCCCGCGCTCGTGTTCGCGTACACCGGAGGCTGGGCGGGGCGCCTCGACGACGCCCCCATGGGCACCGACTTCATGGTCCAGGCCCGCACCGGGGTCGGCGAGGCCGTCCGCCCCGAGGACGAACCCGCCGCGCCCTCGCTGATGACCCTGCTCGACGTGCTCGGCGGGCTCCTCGGCACCGAAGCCGTACTCGCCGGACTCCTGCTCCGGGAGCGCACCGGCCACGGCGTCCGGGTGGACTCCTCCCTCCTCGGGGCCGCCGACCTCCTGACCGCCCCGGCACTGCGGCGCGCCGCCCAAGGCGGCAACCCCCGCATGCCCGCCGGGTTCCGCCGCCCGCTGCGCACGGCGGACGGCTGGGTGGCCCCCGCCGACGACAGCGCCGCGGCCGCCGCCCGGGCCGCCGAGGACCTACGCGCCCGCTCCACGGCCGATGCCCTCACCCGCCTCCACGAGGACGCCCTGTCCGCGACGGCCGTCACCACCGACCTCTCCGCCCTGCACCGCGACCCGCGCCTCACCGCCCCCATCGGACGCGACACGCAC
Organism: Streptomyces sp. NPDC057939; assembly: GCF_042887545.1. NCBI lineage: Bacteria > Bacillati > Actinomycetota > Actinomycetes > Kitasatosporales > Streptomycetaceae > Streptomyces > Streptomyces sp. NPDC057939. The sequence goes on along the minus strand of NZ_JBHVPG010000002.1, from coordinate 202,501 downwards.
GGTGCCCCCACAGTCCCCGACCCCTGGAGCTTCGCGTGACCGCCACCGGACCCGCCCTGCACGATCTGCTGCCCGCCGAACTGCGCCGCTCCTGGGTCGTCGACGGCACCTGCCCCGACCTCGACCTCTACAGCCTCTTCCGGGCCCGCCAGATCGCCGACCTGCACCGCACCGCCGTCCTCGACGCCAAGGGCGCCCTCTGCTACACCGCGCTCGACCGGAAGGTGCGATGTCTCGCCGCCGGCCTCAGAGCCCTCGGCATCCGCCCCGGCGAGGTGGTCGGCGTGCAACTCCCCAACGACCGCGGCGCGGTCATCGCCGACCTGGCACTGGCCGCACTCGGCGCGATCGCCCTGCCCTTCCCCGTCGGTCGGGGCACGCTGGAGGCCGAGTGCCTGCTGCGCCGGGCCGCCGCCGTCGCCGTCATCGCCGTGACCGACCACCGCGGCACACGGCACGCCGCCGACCTGCTCACCCTGTCGGACGCCCTGCCGGCCCTGCGCCACGTCATCGCCGCGGGCCCCGGGACCGCACCGGAAGGAGCGGTCCCGCTCCGGGAACTCATGCGTGCCGACCCCGGCGGGTTCGTCCCCGCCCGCCCGGACCCCGACAGCGCCGCGCGGATCCTCGTCTCGTCCGGTTCGGAGGCCGAACCGAAGATGGTCGCCTACTCGCACAACGCCCTGGCCGGCGGCCGCGGCAACTTCCTGGCCTCCCTCATCCCGGACCCCGCCGTCCCGCCGCGCTGCCTGTTCCTCGTACCGCTCGCGTCGGCGTTCGGCTCCAACGGCACCGCGGTGACGCTGGCCCGGCACGGCGGCACCCTCGTCCTGCTCGACCACTTCACGCCGGACACCGCGATCGAGGCGGTGCGCGCGCACGAACCGACGCACGTCCTCGGTGTCCCCACCATGATCCGCATGATGCTCGAACGCCTCGACGCGACGGGCGGACAACTGCCCGCGCCCACCGCCCTGGTCCTCGGCGGAGCGCCCCTCGACGAGACCACGGCGGCCGCCGCGGCGAAGGCCTTCGGCTGTCCGGTCGTGAACCTCTACGGCTCGGCGGACGGCGTCAACTGCCATACGGGGCTCGCGCACACGGTGCCGCCCACCGACGGCGGGGGAGTCATCGCCGGCCACCCCGACCCCCGCGTCGCGGAGATCCGCATCGCCGACCCGGACACCCACGCCCCCCTGCCCGACGGTGAGTTGGGGGAGATCATCTCGCGCGGCCCGATGACCCCGCTGTGTTACGTCGCGGCCCCCGAACTCGACGCCCGCTACCGCACGCCCGACGGCTGGGTCCGGACCGGCGACCTCGGCTTCCTCGACCCCGAAGGGGCCCTGCACGTCGTCGGCCGACTCAAGGACATCGTCATCCGCGGCGGCGCCAACATCAGCCCCGCCGAAGTGGAACGCGAACTCACCTCGCACCCCGACGTCCGGGACGTGGTCTGCGTCGGCGTTCCCGACCCGCTGATGGGGGAGCGGCTCGCGGCCTGCGTCGTGGCCCGCGGAGCCCGTCGTCCCACGCTCGCCTCGCTCGCCGAGCACCTGACCGCCCGCGGCCTGGGACGGTCCAAGCATCCCGAGCGGCTCCTGATCGTCCGGGCACTGCCGCTGACCGCGGCCGGCAAACCCGATCGCGCCGCACTGTGCCAACTCCTGCTCGCGGGTCGGGCCACGGACGACGAGGGCGACGCGGTACCGCTCGCGCAGGCGGGATGACACGACGGGGCCCGGCGGCCACTCGGCCGCCGGGCCCCCGGAACCCCCCTCGTCCCGGGCCGGGTTCAGGATCCGGCCATGGCCTTCTTCAACTCGGCCGCGGCGTTCCGGTACACCGGCAGGAGGTCGAGGTCCTCTCCCGGATAGTTCACGATGCTCACCTGCTTCGCCCCCGAATCGGGCAGCACCGTGCCGGTGGACATGTGCGCGTTGTCCAGGACGAGGGCTGGCTTCTTCGCGGACAGCTCGGCGAGCTGGGCCGGGGTCACCGCCTCCGGCCCGTAGGTGCCCACCGTCGTCGCCCCCGCCAGCTTCGCCGACCAGCCGGTGAAGACCTGCGCCACGACCGAGGGGCTCCGGCCACCGGGCCAGGCCGCCCGGACCTCCTCGTTCAACCGCGCGTACGAGGTGTCGAACCCGGACTTCCAGCGCGAGGCCGCTTCCTCCGTACCGAAGAGCCGGCTCAGCTCGGCCACCTCGGCGCGCACCGCGTCCGGGTCGTTGTCGAGGTTGACCTCGACCAGCTTGGCCTTCGAACCGGCCGCCTCCTTGATCTTCGCCGCGTACGGCTCGAAGGGCGCGTACAGCACGAAGTCGGCCCGGGCCACCGCGGCGAGGTCGGACGGCTTGGGGTCGTAGTCCGGGGCGTGGTGCACGGACTGCGGCACGATCACCTTGATGTCCTCGGCGCCGGCCGCCTTGGCGAACGCGCCTTCCCACGTGGTCGTGACGACCACGACCGGCTTCCCGCCGCCGGACGGCGCGGCCTCCCCCGAGGACGCGCCGCTCCCGCAGCCGGCGCTCAACAGGAGGGCCCCGCTCAGTGCGAGGAGGGAAGGGACTCGGGCGAGGTGGTGGGGCGCCATGAGCTGATTCTCCGTTCGGGGATGAGGTGCACGGCGAGGACGACTGCCCCCGCCGTCAGGACGAGGACGGGGCCGGGGGGCCAGTCCAGCCACAGGGCCAGGACGAACCCGGTCAGGTTCACCACGACACCGATGCCGACCGCCCACAGGGTGATCGACTTCAGCGAGCCGCCCAGCCGGCGCGCGGCCAGCGCCGGGAGCAGCGTCAGGGCGTCGACGAGCAGGGCGCCGGTCAGTTTGATCGCCCCTGCCACGGCCACGGCCACCAGGACCAGGAGCGCCGCGGTCAGGGCCCGTACGGGAACGCCCGAGCATTCGGCGAGCTCGCGGTCGTACAGCAGCAGCCCGATCTCGCGCCGCCGCCACCAGAACAGGCCGGGCACCAGCACGGCCAGAGCGCCCAGGACGATCAGGTCGGCAGGGCCCACGGACAGGATCGATCCCCACAACAGGGCGAACGCACCCGACGCGTTGACCCCCGACACGGCCAGGAGGAGGAGCGCCGCCGCGATGGCCAGGCTCATCAACAGCCCCATGGCCCCCGACAGGCCGTCCGGCGTCCGGGCCAGCGGGGCGACCCCCGCGCCGGCGAGGGCGCAGGCGACGAGCGCGCACAGCATCGGGTCCAGGCCCGTCAGCAGGCCGACCGCGATGCCGAGCAGTGCCACGTGCATCATCGCGAACCGCACGGGCATGATGTCGAGGCCCACGATCACCACCCCGACGACCGGCAGCCCGACCGCGGCCAGCAGCAGCGCCAGGCCCGCCCGCTGGACGGCCAGCAGCCCGAGCAGTTCACCGAGATCGGCGCCGGCGAGGGTCACCGGACCTCCCGCAGGCGGCCCGCGGCCATCTCCAGCACCCGGTCGCACCGCCCGGCCATCGCCCGGTCGTGCGTCACCACGATCAGCGTCACGGGCAGCGAGGTGAGGACGTCGGCCGCCCGGGACTGGCCGTCGAAGTCGAGGGCGGCGGTCGGCTCGTCGGCGAGGACCACCTGGGCCCCGGCGGCCACGCAGCCGATCGCCCGGGCGAGGTACATGCGCTGCAACTGGCCGCCGGACAGGGTGTGCAGGGGCCGTTCGGTCAGCGCGCCCACCCCGAGCCGGTCGGCGGCCTCCGCGGCCTCGGCCCCGGCGGCGCCGGCGGCGAGGAGCTCCGACCCCAGGAGCGGGAACCGGCCGGCCGCCGGCTTCTGCGGGATCCAGGCGCAGGCCCGCCGCCGCCAGGCCCACTCCGCGGCCGAACCGGTGCCCCGGCCGCCGACCAGGATCGAGCCCGTCACCTGCCGGTGCAGCCCCAGCACGGCCCGCAGCAAGGTGGTCTTCCCGGAACCGTTGGTCCCGGTCAGCGCCACCCGCTCGCCCGCGGCGATCTCCAGGTCCACGTCGGCGACGGCCTCGACCCGGCCGTGCCGGCAGGCCACTTCCCGCATGCGTACGTCCAACCCGCCCATCGCGCGTTCCTCGATCCTCCGTAGCAGGGAGTGGGCAGGGCCGGGTGTCCGCCCTCCCACACCCCAGGAGTCGGACGCCGGGCACGCCGGGTTCCCGCCACCGGCCCGCGAATCGCTCGCCTCCGGCCGAAACCCTCCGGCCGCCGTCCCGCGCCCCTCCCACCGAAACCGTCCTGCCCCGCCGGTGACCCTTCGCCCCGTTACTAGGCTGTGCTGATGTGACCCCCTACTCCCTGGCCTTCTACGTCGACGTCGTCACCACGGGCACCGTTCTCGGACTGCGCCCCACCGACCCTCCCGACCGCGTCACCGAGGTCCTGGGGGCGGGGTTCGCCGAGAACGACCACGGCGGAGTCGGCATGTTCCGCGACTACGGCCTCGCCGAGTTCCACTGGCACCGGTCCGGCACGGACCGGCCCTGGTCGGGCCACCACTTCACGCTCCAGGTGCACCGCCTCGCCCACCGCGACCGCACCCTCGTCAACCCCGCGATCCGCGCCCGCCACGGACGCTTCGCGCCCCGGCTGCGGTTCGCGAAGCTCCAGAGGCTGCTGGAACGGCGCGGCGTTCCGCTGGTGGAGGTCCCGGAGAGCGAGGGGAACGCCCCGTACTACCGGACCTTCCTGCAACCCGCCTCCAGGGTGTCCGTGTCCGTCATCGGCACCTACGGCGAATACAGCACGCCGGAGGGCCTGCGCGTCGGCGACGTGTACTCGATCGGGGCCCCCATGACCGACGAGGAGGTGGAACACCGCGTTTCGCGCGCCGCGCGGCGCCGGCAGGCACCGTCCGCATGATGGGCGCCACCCACCGCACCCCCGGGCGGGCTATTGCCGGCCCATCTCGGAGTACGCCTCACCCCGTCCGATCGCCTCGATCGCGGCCCGCGCGTACGGAACGATCGGTTCGGGGAGGGCGCCGGGGTCGTGCCAGGACCACTCCAGGCACTTGTCCGGCTCCCTGATCTCCGGGACGCCCGACCATGCGTGCGCCCGGAACACCAACTGCATGCGCGGCGGTCCGCCCGCACCCGGGTGCAGAACGTGGACGGTGTGCACGAGCTCGACGTCCTCGGCCGCGATCGTGAGCCCGGCCTCCTCCTCGGCCTCCCGGATCAGAGCGCCCAGGGCACCCTCGTCCTCGCAGTGGCCCGCCAGGAAGTGGTGGCTGCCGCCCGCGTAGGCGACGTCGGGGTGGCGCAACCCGAGCAGGATCCGGCCGTCCTCGCGCCGCAGGTACAGGTGCACGCCGACGATGTTGGGCCGGGCCCCGCCGTACTCCCTTGAGGTCGCCGGGGCGTCGCGTCGCGGGGGAGCCGCGGCGGAACCGGTGGGCGCGGCGGCGGGCGGGTCGGCGGTTGAGTCGGTCATCCGGTCCTCCTCCGGGTGGGCGGCCTGGCCGTGGACCTCCGACGATGCCGTGGATCGGGGCCCCCGGAGTCCGTTCGCGGTGCGTGGCACCCGAAAAGGGGACACCCCCCCCGCTCCCGGCCCTGTGGCCGTCGGGGAGACGGCGGTATCCTCCTCGTCGTCCCTACCCGAGACCGGAGCACGGTGATGTTGGCGCAGGAGTACGGCTACCAGGTGTTGCCCGGTACGGCCCTGGAGACCCCCGGGGTCGAGGAGGTGCTGCGGCGCCGCGAACGGGGCTCCACCCGGGCGGTGTTGGTGCTGGCGGCGGAGATCGTGCTGCTGGTGGCCGTCGTCGTGCTCGTCGGCCCGACGTCCACGGCGGCGGTGGTGACCGCCGCCGGGTTCGCCCCCGTCCTCGCGGTGACGGCGGGCCTGTGGCTCCTCTGGCGCCGGGCCCGCCGCAAGGAACGGCTCGCCATGAGCACCTACGGCTGGCAGGTGTGGCCCTGCCGTTCGCAGGAGGTTCGGGTGGTCGCCGGTGAGGGCCGGCGCGCACAGGGTCGGCGGTGGGGCACGGACGGCCGCGTCGTACTGCTGGAACCCGACGGCAGCAGCCACTGCTCGTTCCCGCAGCCCTGGGACGGCTGGGACGGCCCGAGCGTTCCGGGTCAACAGGCCCACGACCGGATGTGGTTCGCGGGCGATCCCCGGTTCGGAGGCATGCTGGCGGCGCCCGGCGGCCTTCCGTTCCGCTACGTCGTCCGCACCACCCCGGGCAGGCGCGGCGGCTCCACCGCCGAGGACGAGGCGGCCCGCCGCAGCGGTCTCATGCCGCGCGACTGGAAGCCCCGCTCCTGACGCCGCGACGGGCTCCGATGTCCTGAGTACGCGTACTCAGGACATCAGGACCACGGGGCTGATGTCCTTCGACCCATGGAAGAGAAGATCCACCGCGTCGTGGGCACGACCCTCACCGGCGCTTTCACCGGATGGGTCGCGACGGTCCTGTGGCAGTGGGCGACGTACGCGGACGAGCAGGCCTGCGCGGGCAGCGTGTCCCTCTGCATCCCGGGCTACGGCTTCGCGGGACTGGGTCTGTGGCTCGTGCTGTGCCCCCTGGTGTTCTTCCTGGCGCTGCGGCCCCTGGGCGTCGTGCCGCGCGTGAGTACGGTCCCGGCGTGCTTCTTCGTCCAGGGCTGCACCCTGGCGGTGCTCGCGCCCCTGTCGGTGCGGGAGTACCCCGAGGCGTCGGTGGTGAACCTGACGCTGCTCGCCTGGGCCCCGCCCTCGTGGCCGTCTGCACGGTCCCCCCGTGGCGCCGGGTGGGGTGGGCGGGTTTGGGCGTGATGGGCCTGACGTACCTCGCCATCCACTACGCGATGGTGTCCTGACCCCGCCGACGCACCGGCGCCGCCGTCCCCGACCGGCGGTTCAGGAGATCGCGTACCACTGGCTGGCCCAGCCCGTGTTGATGGTGCTGGTGGACTGGTCGGCGAGGTTGACGGAGGCGGGCAGCGAGGTCTGTCCGGTCAGCAGGGTGCTGTAGCGAAGCTCCGGAGGCGTGAGACCGGCGTTGACGGAGATGCCCGCCCCGGTCGCCTTGAGGGTGAGGGCGTTGGTGGCCCAGTTGCCGTTCAGCAGAAGGGCGATGAAGTAGGTGCCGGGAGCCGCGGTGAACGGCTTGGCGAGGGGGAGCGGCTTGGCGATCGCGTCCGTCATCAGCAGGGGCGAGACGTCCGCCGTCGACGAGAGCAGGGCGCCGCGGGCGTCGTACACGCCGAGGTAGCAGTTGGACAGCTGCGCGTTCGGATCCACCCCGGCGAGGCCCAGCCAGATGTTCGACCAGGTGATCCGCTCGCGCAGGACGATCCGCACCAGCGTGACCCGGCCGCCCACACCGGCCGCCGACTGGGCCGTCACGTGCCCGGCGTCGTTGGGGTCGCCGGTCCAGGCCAGCAGGTTCTGGTCCTGGGGGAGGGGTCCGTCGAACCCGGCGCCGCCGCGCGCGGCCGGCGGCGCGGGTGTGGGGGCCGCGGAACTCTTCGTCGCGCCCGCTCCGTCGCCCTGCGCCGTGCAGCCGGTCAGGACGAGCAGCGTCGACAGGGCGGCGGCCAGGCCGGCGATGGCGGTGGTGCGGGTGCGGGTACGGGTGCGCATGGTCCCCCCATGACGTGCGTGTGTGTCGGGGGACATGGTCACACGGCCCCGCGAGGGCCGGGCCACCGGATCCGCGCGGTGCGCGGACGTGGATCCATGGGTTATCGTTGATCTTGTGCTCGCGGCCGTGATCCACGGCGGTGGGACCTCGCGTTGGTGGTCCAAGGAAAGACACCCCACTTCCCGTGGGGGAATGCAGGTGCAAGGCCTGCCCAGCGCTCGAACCAAGGCCCCGGCCTCCTCAAGGAGACCGGGGCCTTCGTGCGTCCGGGGCGGGGGAGGGCGGGCCGGAGGGGCTCGCTCGCGCCTCAGACGGTGCGGTGCATGCCGACGGAGGCGGGCGCGGTGAGGTGGAACCCGTACTTCTCGTACAGGTGGCGGGCGTCACCGTCGGCGATCAGCGAGACGTACGCGCCGTCCGGGGCCCGCTGCTCCAACTCCCGGACCAGTTCCTCCATGATCCGTTTGCCCAGGCCCCGGCCCTGGTGCTCGGGCAGGACGCACATGTCGACGATCTGGAAGAAGCACCCCCCGTCACCGACGACCCGGCCCATCCCCACCGGTTCGTCACCGTGCAGCACGGTCACCCCGTGCCAGGTTCCGGGCAGCCCGGCACGGGCCATCTCGGGCGTCTTGGGACTCAACCCCGATCCGGACCGCAGTCTGAGGTAGACCTCCACCGAGGGGGTTTCGGCACACAGCGAGTAAGAGTCACTAGTACTGGTCACCCGCTACATGTTACGGACGACCCCCGACGATCACCAAGCGCTCGCGGGGCCGGGGCCCGGCGGTGGGCAAGTGATCGCCGGGGACGCCGGTCAGGCGCCCACGTACGCCGCGAGGTGCTGACCGGTGAGGGTGGAGCGGTCGGCGACGAGGTCCGAGGGGGTGCCCTCGAAGACGATCCGGCCGCCGTCGTGACCGGCACCCGGGCCCAGGTCGATGATCCAGTCGGCGTGCGCCATCACGGCCTGGTGGTGCTCGACGACGATGACGGACTTCCCCGACTCGACGAGCCGGTCGAGCAACCCGAGGAGCTGCTCGACGTCGGCGAGGTGCAGGCCCGCGGTGGGCTCGTCGAGGATGTAGACGCCCCCCTTCTCCGCCATGTGCGTGGCCAGCTTCAGCCGCTGCCGCTCGCCGCCCGACAGGGTCGTCAGGGGCTGACCCAGGCTGAGGTAGCCGAGTCCGACGTCCGCCAGCCGCTCCAGGACCTTGTGCGCGGCGGGCGTGCGCGCCTCGCCCTCGCCGAAGAACTTCTCGGCCTCCGTCACCGACATCGCCAGCACTTCGCTGATGTCGCGGCCGCCGAGGCGGTATTCCAGCACCGACGCGTCGAACCGCTTGCCCTCGCACTCCTCGCAGGTGGTGGCCACCCCGGCCATCATCGCCAGGTCGGTGTAGATGACGCCGGCGCCGTTGCAGTTCGGGCAGGCGCCCTCGGAATTCGCGCTGAACAACGCCGGCTTCACGCCGTTGACCTTCGCGAACGCCTTGCGGATCGGATCGAGCAACCCCGTGTACGTCGCCGGGTTGCTGCGCCGTGAGCCGCGGATCGCACCCTGGTCGATGGACACCACGCCCTCGCCCGCCGCCCCCGGATGCCTCGGCAGCGAACCGTGCACGAGCGAGCTCTTGCCGGAACCGGCGACCCCGGTGACGACGACGAGCACGCCGAGCGGGATGTCCACGTCGACGTCGCGCAGGTTGTGCGTCGCCGCGCCCCGGATCTCCAGGGCGCCCGTCGGCTTGCGCACGCCGTCCTTGAGCGAGGCCCGGTCGTCGAAGTGCCGTCCGGTGATCGTGCCCCCCTTCCGCAGTCCCTCGACGGTGCCCTCGAAGCAGACGGTGCCGCCGCCCGCACCGGCGCCGGGTCCGAGGTCGACGACGTGGTCCGCGATCGCGATCGTCTCCGGCTTGTGCTCGACGACCAGCACCGTGTTGCCCTTGTCGCGCAGCCGCAGCAGCAACGCGTTCATCCGCTGGATGTCGTGCGGGTGCAGACCCGTGGTGGGCTCGTCGAAGACGTAGGTGGTGTCGGTCAGGGAGGAGCCGAGGTGGCGGATCATCTTGACGCGCTGCGCCTCGCCGCCCGACAGGGTGCCCGACGCACGGTCGAGGGAGAGGTAGCCGAGCCCGATCTCCACGAACGAGTCGAGGGTCTGCCGGAGCGTGGTGAGCAGCGGCGCCACCGATGGCTCGTCGAGGCCGGCGACCCAGACCGCCAGGTCGCTGATCTGCATCGCGCACGCCTCGGCGATGTTGATCTTCTTGATCCTCGAGGACCGGGCGCCCTCGCTGAGCCGGGTGCCCCCGCATTCGGGGCAGGAGGTGAAGGTGACGGCCCGGTCCACGAACGCCCGGATGTGCGGCTGCATCGCCTCCCGGTCCTTCGACAGGAACGACTTCTGGATCTTCGGGATGAGTCCCTCGTAGGTGAGGTTCACACCCTCGACCTTCACCTTGGTCGGCTCCCGGTACAGGAAGTCCTGCATCTCCTTCTTCGTGTACTTGCGGATCGGCTTGTCCGGGTCGAGGAAGCCGGATTCGGCGTACAGCCGGACGGTCCACCAACTGTCCGACTTCCAGCCGGGGATGGTGAACGCGCCCTCGGAGATCGACTTGGTGTCGTCGTACAGCTGGGTGAGGTCGATGTCGGACACCGAGCCCCGGCCCTCGCAGCGCGGGCACATGCCGCCGGTCCGGCTGAAGGTCTGCTTGACGGTCCTGGTGCCCGCGCCCCGCTCGACCGTGACGGCGCCGCTCGCCCGGACGGAGGGGACGTTGAAGGAGTACGCGTTCGGCGAGCCGATGTGGGGCCGCCCGAGACGGCTGAAGAGGATGCGCAGCATCGCGTTCGCGTCGGTGGCGGTGCCCACGGTGGAACGGGGGTCGGCCCCCATCCGCTGCTGGTCGACGATGATCGCGGTCGTCAGGCCTTCGAGCACGTCGACCTCGGGCCGGGCCAGGGTCGGCATGAACCCCTGCACGAAGGCGCTGTACGTCTCGTTGATCAGCCGCTGGGACTCCGCGGCGATCGTGCCGAACACGAGCGAGCTCTTGCCCGAGCCGGAGATCCCGGTGAACACGGTCAGCCGGCGCTTCGGGAGCTCGACGCTGACGTCCTTGAGGTTGTTCACGCGCGCGCCGTGGACGCGGATCAGGTCGTGGCCGTCGGCAACGTGCGACGCGGACGGCGGGGCGTCCGACCTCTTGGCCTTGCTCATCGTGTCTCCCTGCTGGTGCGTACGGGGCCTGCGGCGCGGACCCCGTCGGCCTCGCGCGCCGCGCCGGCGTTCGTGACCGTCACGGTAGCCCGGGTGCGCGGAGCGGGGCTTCTCGATTCGTGACCGGTCGTGGCCGAGTTCCGGGGACGCGCGCCGGCCTCCCGCGGGCCGTGCGAGGGTGGGATCATGACCATCGAGGTTCGTCCGGCTTCGGTCTTCGCCGACGTCCGGACCCTGCTCGGGCCGAAGACGGCCACCGCCAACGTGTGCTGGTGCCTGAGCCACCGGATCCCGTCCAAGCTCAACAACGAGCTGCGCGGCCCCGCCCGCGGCGAACACGTCGCCGAGCTCTGCCGTGCGCGGGTTCCTCCCGGGGTCCTCGCCCACGACGGCGACGAGCCGGTCGGCTGGGCCGCCGTGGCACCCCGCGCGGACACCTCTTTCGCGCGCAGTCGCACGATTCCGCAGGTGGACGACCTTCCGGTGTGGTCCTTGTGGTGCATCCGGGTCCGTCCGGGGCATCGCGGCAAGGGGATCTCGCACGCCCTCATCGCCGGTGCCGTCGACTTCGCCCGCGCCCACGGGGCGCCGGTGGTCGAGGCCTATCCGCTCGACAACGGGGAGGCCCGGGTCGACCTCACGATGGCGTACCCCGGGATCCGGAAGAACTTCGAACGCGCGGGGTTCTCGCACGTCGCGGACACCACGTCGGTGCTGGCCGGCCACCCGAGGATCCTGATGCGGCTCACCCTCCGGTGACCGATGTGCCCGGGTTGTGCCTACTCTGGGAGTGGCGGCCGATGAGTGGTAGCGGCCTCCCGGCCGCCGGGCCCGGCCCGGGGCACACACCCCTCCCCGTTTTCTGTGTCCCGTGGGCCGGGTTTTCCCGTGCGCGGCCCACGGGTGCGCCCCGCGGCCCGCGGCGCACGACGGCGGGGCCCCGACTCGTCGAGTCGGGGCCCCGCGCGAAAGCCTGTCGACCGGAAGGCCCGTGGGCCGGGGTGGTGTCCGGGACTACAGGGGGCGGCCGAACGGACCGCCGATGCCGTAGTAGATCCCGATCTCCTCGCGGTACTGCGGGCTCGTCAGGTGCTGGTCGCGGTGGAACTCGGGGGCGTCCTTGACCTGCGCCCGCGTCCGGTCCACGTAGATCCTCTGCTCGTCCGCGTTGATGCTGATCACCGTGCTCGCGGGGAGCAGCACTTCCTTGCCGAAGATCCAGACGCCGGTGTCGACCACCAGGTAGGCGTCGCCCGCCTCGTCGTTGTGCTTGTCGACCTTGCCGATGTTCCCGTCCGTGGCCTCGACCTTGTAGCCGGACAGATCGGCGCCCGTGAGGTGGCCCGACGTCGAACGGTAGTTCCACATGTTCTCGGTCACGCGAAAACAACTCCTCCGGTTTGCCGGCGCGGCCGACTTCCCGCCGCGCCCATGGATCGGTGTTCCTTCGAAACGATGTTCATCCGTTCCGAGTCCTCGCTTGCCCGGGGCGCCGGTCCGTACACGTCCCGTCCGGAGGAAATCCGAAAGCCCGGAGGTCCGGCAGGGGGAGGGGTGCTGGGGGTCAGTCGACCTGGAGTTCGCCCATCCGGCTCCAGCCGTCGGCGCCCTCGATGGTGGTGCTGACGATGTCCGGCGTACGGGTGACCAGCGGGCGCATGGTCTCCAGGGCGGCACGGAAGTGCTCCGAGGTGACGTGGGCCTCCGCCGCGTCGTCCCGGAAGGCCTCCACCAGGACGTACGTGTCGGGTTCCTCCAGGCTGCGGGACCACTCGAACCACAGGTTCCCGGGCTCGGCCCGGGTGGCGCGGGTGAAGTCGGAGACCAGCTCGGGCCACTGGTCGACGTATGCGGGCTTGACGGCGAATTTCACCACAATGAAGATCATTTGGTCATTGTAGGCCGGGACGTCAGCGCATCCACTTCCGCCGCGAACAGCAGGGCCGGGTCCGGCCCCATGCCGGTGAAGTGGCCCGCCAGCTCCAGGGAGAGCGTGCCGTGCAGGCGGCTCCAGAAGGTCAGGGCCGTGCGGAGGGCGGCCGGCGAGGCGTCCGGGTGGCCGGCGGCCCACTCCCGGTGCTCGGCCAGGTGCGCGTCGAGGTCTTGGGCCCCGGCGCCGGTCCCGGAGTCGGGGTCGACGGCCGTGACGCAGGCGTCCAGCAGGACCGACATCATCTCCGACGCGATCACCGTGACGTCGTCCGGAGCGTGGTAGCCGGGGATCGGGGTTCCGTAGATGAGGAAGTAGCGGTGCGGATCCTCCAGGGCCCAGTGCCGCAGCGCCGCCGCCAGCCCGGCCAGGCGCTCCCGACCGGTGCCGCCGTCGGCCACGGCGGCGAAGGTGTCGGCGAGGCTGCGGTACGCGTCCGTCACGAGCTCCGTGATCAGTTCGTCGCGGCCGGCGAAGTACCGGTAGAGCGCGGGTCCGCTCATGCCCATCTGCTTGGCGATGGCGTTGAGGGACAGGGCGGAGGCGCCCGACCCGGCGATCTGCTGCCAGGCCTTCTCCTTGACCTCGGTGCGGACCTGTTGGCGGTACCGCTCGCGCGGGGTCGTGGTGCTTCCGGTCATGGCCGTCGCCTCTCCGTGCAGTCGATGGTTAGAACCTATCACCAACGACATGACCTCTCGCGTTCGATGGGGTCGATCGCTTGACAGTGCCCCCGTCGGCGTTCACTCTGGTTATAGCTTCTAACAAACACGAGAAGCGCTAACTCATGGGAGATCGTCATGAACACCGTCGAGCGCGTTGAGGTACTGCTGCCGGGCAAGGTCGAGCCGGAAGGGCTGGAACTGCACCGCGGACCCGTGCCGCGGCCCGGTGCGGGGCAACTGCTGATCGCCATGGAGGCGACCGGCGTGTCCTTCGCGGAGCAGCAGATGCGCCGCGGCCGCTACTACGACCAGCCCGCCTTCCCGTTCGTCCCCGGCTACGACCTGGTGGGCACCGTGCAGGCCACCGGGCCGGGCGCTACCCCGGACCTGCTCGGCAGGAGGGTGGCCGTCATGACGAAGACCGGGGGCTGGGCCAGCCACGTCGTCGTGGACGCCGCCGACGCGGTGGAGGTGCCCGTGGGCGTCACCGCGGCGGAGGCGGAGACCGCGGTCGTCAACGGCATCACGGCCTGGCAGATGCTCCACCGCAAGGCCCGGGTCCGCGCCGGGGGCACCGTCCTCGTCCACGGCGCCAACGGCGGCGTCGGCTCGATCCTGGTGCAACTGGCACTCGCCGCGGGAATCCGGGTGATCGGCACCGCGTCCACGCGCCACCACGAGGCGCTGCGGGCCCTGGGCGTCGAACCGGTCGACTACCGCTCGGGCAACGTCGCCGCCCGCGTCCGCGTACTCGCTCCCGCGGGGGTGGACGCCGTCTTCGACCACGTCGGCGGAGACGGGATCGTCGACTCCTGGCGGCTCCTGGCCCCCGGCGGCACCCTCGTCTCGTACGGCAGCGCCGCCACCCGGGACGACGAGGGCTCCGGCTCCTGGCCCGTCCTGCGGCTGCTGGGCCGGGTGTGGTGGTGGAACGCGCTGCCCAACGGCCGCAGTGCCTACTTCTTCAACGTCTGGGCGGGCCGCGCCTACGCCAAGGACCGCTTCCGGGCCCGCCTGCGCTCCGACCTCACCCAGGTGTTCGCCGCCCTCCAGCGCGGCGACATCACCGCGAAGGTGGCCGCCGAGATCCCGCTCGCCCGCGCCGCCGAGGCGATGCGCCTGGCCGAATCCGGCACCGTCGCCGGCAAGGTCGTCCTCGTGCCCTGAGGAGCTGGTTGTCCGACCTCGACGCCCTTGTCCTGCTGGGGGGTTCCGGGTCCGTGAGCGCGTCGGCCCGCCGAGGTCGAAGAGCCGTCCCGCTCCGTGCAGTTCGCCCGGTCTGCCCGGTTCACCCGTCGACACGTCGGTCCGCGCTTCTCGGCCCGACCGGTCATGTGCGGGGCGTTTGACCCGGGTTGTCCCTGATCCGATCCTGCGGGCTTCCTTAAGGGAAGGTGAAGTACCCCTTCCAGGCGCTCCTTTCGCTGATCACCGCCCTAGTCTCGAACGCACCACCCCCCTCCCCCTCTCTCTGTGAGGTGCTACAGGCATGAGTCGCAGCCGAACTCCCGCAACGCCGTCCCGGACCGACGCACGGCGGAAGAAGACGGTGCGCACCCGCATCGTCCTGTCCGTCACCGCGGCGTCGGCGGCCGCGGCGGTCGCGGTCGGCGTCGCCGTGGCGGACTCCGACGGCGGCGCACGCGCGGACCGTGCCGACGGAGCCTCCGGTCGGCAGGCCGCGACGACGGCCCCCGGTGACCTCCCCGGCGGCAGCGGGGCGTCGGCGTCCCCCACGCCCACCCCGGCCTCTCCCTCCCCCTCGCTGAGCGCCGAGGCCGCCGCCGCGACGGGCTCGTTGCCCGCCGCGCCGCCCACGGCGGACGCCACCGGCTCCGCCGCCCCCACCAAGCCCGCGGAAGCGGCCGACGAGGCCCCGGCCAAGCCGAAGGCCCCCGAGACCCGCAAGCCGACGCGTACGGCCGCCCCCACCGGCGGCGGCACCTCGGGCGGTACCGGCGGCTCCGGCGGCACGTCCGGCGGCTCCGGCGGCTCCGGCGGCAGCACCTCCGGGGACTCCGAGTCCGCGGTCCTCGCGCTGGTCAACAAGGAGCGGGCGACGGCCGGCTGCGGCCCGCTGACCGCGAACTCCAAGCTGAACGCCGCCGCCCGGGCGTACAGCGACACCATGGCGAGCAGCGGCGTCATGTCCCACACCGGGCCCGACGGGTCCACCATGACCAGCCGGGTGGAAGCCGCGGGCTACGCCTGGTCCCGCCTGGGCGAGAACATAGCCCGCGGTCAGGCCGACGCCGACGCGGTCATGAAGGCGTGGATGAACAGCTCCGGTCACCGGGCCAACATTCTCAACTGCGCGTTCCGGGAGATCGGCATAGGCGTGCACAAGGGCGACGGGGGCCCTTGGTGGACGCAGAACTTCGGCGCGCCGAAGTAGGAAGCGTCCCGGCGGCCGTCAAGCCCCCAGGTACGGCCGCCGCGCGGCAGGCGTCCTCCGACCCGTTCCCGGGCCGGAGGACGTCTGCGTTCGCGCTACCCCGCGCACGGTCCCGCCCGCCCGGCGGCCGGGTGCGGGGGCGCGCACGAGGGCGCGGCCGGCACGGAAGGGGGGAGGCGGTGACGGCAGGCCCGGACCGTCGGCCACTATGGGGCCGTGCCCCGAATTCCGCGCTACCTGTTCATATGGCTGTCGTGCACGGCCACCAGCGTGACCGCCGTGCTCGCCACGGTCCAGTTCGTGGTCGGCTCGACCCGGCACACGCCCCCGGTCGCCCGTTCCGCCCCGACGGTCGTAGAATCGCCGCCGGCCTGGGAAGCGGTGACTGCCCCGTCGAGCGGACCGCCGTCCCCCTCCGCTTCCGTGTCACCGTCCGGAAGCGGATCGCCCTCCGCGTCCGAGCGGCCTTCGCCTTCCGCGTCCCCCGCTTCCACCCCGAAGGCCCCGCCGGCCACCACCCGGGCTCCCGTGCCCAAGCCCGCGGTCGACTGCCAGGAGGGCGGCCCGGGGCTGCACACCATTCCCTCGCAGGGCGGCAAGGCGACGGTCCGCTACGGCGCCCGCGGCGTGTGCCTGATCTCGGCGGTTCCCGGCCGCGGCTTCAAGGCCACCACGTCACAGACCTCCGACGACACCCTCACGGTCACGTTCAGCGGCGGGGACCACCGGTCGGTCATCACGGCGACCGTCGACCCGGTGGCGAAGGCGAGCGTCCGAGAGACGTCGTTCTGACCCACCGCACCACCGCGCCATCGCCCGACCGCCGCGCCGCCCCACCCCGCCGCCGGGCGTGCGATCGGGCCGGCCGTGCCCGATCCGCGGCATCCGCCGCTCCCGTCACCTTTCGCCCCTGCGGCGGCTTACGCACGCCGATCGACCGGGTTCCGCCGAAGCGGAAGGTGAGCTCTTCCTTAGGGCAACCTCAAGATCGGTCCGGGACGGCCCACGAGCCGCCGCGGGGCCCTAGGCTCGCGTCAGCCGAGCGGCCTCGGCGTTCCGGGCGTGACGGCCCGGAGATCCGTCGGGCCGCCGGCTTCACCGAGTCGGGAGGCGTCGCCGTCCCTCCCGCCGTCCGAACCGTGCCTTGGGGTGTCTTCGCCATGAGTCCTCGCCCGCTCCGATCCGTCCGCGCCCGCCGGGACGCACAGCCGGGAACCCCCGCCCGTCCGGCGGCGCGCCTGCCGCTGGTCGCCGTGGCCGTGCTCGCCGCGGGGCTGACCGCCGCCTGCGGCACGTCCTCCCCGCCCGTCGGCGCGGCCGCCGCGTCCGTCGCCGGATCGTCCCCGCAGGCCCCGTCCTCCGAAACCCCGTCGGCCGACGCCTCCGTGTCGGCATCCGCGTCCGCGTCCGGGCAGGCGTCCCCGAGTACGTCGCCCCCGTCCGCGCCCTCCGCCTCCGCGAGCACCCCGGCGGGCTCCTCGCCGACCCCGTCCAGGACGAGGACGGCAGCGACCCCCAGCCGTACCCCCTCCCAGCCGCCACGGACCTCCGCCGCGCCCGCACCCGCCCGGATACCCGGGCCCGGCTACGACAGTTCGGTCGGACAGGCACAGGTCGACGCCGCACTGCGCGCGGCCAAGGCCGACGGGCGGATGGTCCTCCTCGACTTCGGCGCCAACTGGTGCGGCAACTGCAAGGCGGCGGACAAGGTGTTCGCCCAGCCGCAGACGGCGGCCCTCCTCGGGGAGTCGTACCACCTGGTCAAGGTCGACATCGGCGGCAGCAGCTCCGCGGCCTCCGCGCTCCTGAGCAAGTACAGCCCCGGTGGCGGTAGTTACAAGATGCCCGTGCTCGTCGTCCTCTCACCGTCCGGGACGGTGCGCACCGACACGCACACCACGGGCAATCCGTCCCTGACCGCGGAGGGCATCAACTCCTTCCTGCGCCGGTGGGCGTCATGAGACGGCCGCGTACGAACCCGGCCCGCCGGGTGTGGCGCGTCCGACGGGCACGCACGGCCGCGGCCCTCCTCGCCCTGACCGCGCTCACCGCCTGCGGCGGGCAGACCTCGACGGCGGACGCCCCCGCGCCCGTGACCCGCTTCACCGAGAACGGCGTCACGGTCACCCTCTCCGTGTCCGAGTGGAAGGCCTCGAAGGGCACCCTGACCGCCGTGTTCACCCCGGAGGAGGGCTTCCACCTCTACAGCACGGACCTGCCGGCCACCGGCATCGAGGGCGTGGGCAGACCCACCGCGATGAACGTCACCGGCGCGCTCGCCGCGGAGGGCGGGCCGAAGGCCGCAGCGAAGGTGCGCGACATCGCCCTGCCCGGCGTCGACGCACCCGTCCCCGTCTACCCGGACGGCCCGGTCACCGTCACGCTGCCCGTTCGCGCCGGCGCCGACGGGGACGCGACCGTCCTGTTCGGCTACGCGAGCTGCAGCACCCAGGAGGGGTGCACCATCCCGGTCACCGACCACCCCGTGCACCTGCGCGTCACCGGCGACGGTCCGACGCTCGCCGCGCCCTGAGTCGCGTCGTGGCGGCGGTCCGGGCGCCGCCCCCGGCCGCCCGCCGCCTGCCCACGACCTGTTCACGACCTCTCGCGGCCCAGCACCTAAGGTGTCCCCATGCCCAGCGTCCTCGTCGTGGAAGACGACCCCAGCATCCGCCAGTCACTCATCGAGGTCCTGGCGGAACACGGGTATGCCGTACGGAGCGTGGGCGACGGTTTCGGCGCCCTGCGGGAGATCACCCGAATACCCGTCGACGCGGTGGTCCTCGACCTCGGACTGCCCGACCTGGACGGAGGGGACGCCCTGCGGATGATCCGCGGCATCTCCTCCGTCCCCGTCCTCGTGGCCACCGCCCGCGACGACGAGACGGAGATCATCAAGCTCCTCAACGCGGGCGCCGACGACTACCTGGTCAAGCCGTTCTCCGGCGGCCAGCTCATCGCCCGCCTCTCCGCCGTCCTCCGTCGCACCAGTCACGTCGCCCCGACCCGCCCGACCGCCGGCCCCGGACCGGCGCCGGCCGCCGAACCGATGCGGGCGACCACCGTCGGCGAACTCAGCGTCGATCCCGCCGCCCGCACCGCGCACCTGGCCGGCCTGGAGCTCCACCTGACGCGCAGGGAGTTCGACCTCCTGGCCTTCCTCGCCCACCACACCGGCCAGGTCGTCTCCAAACGCCGGCTGCTGAGCGAGGTCTGGCGCGAGCCGTACGTCGACGACCAGACCGTCGACGTCCACCTGTCGTCCCTGCGCCGCAAGCTCGGCGAACGGGCCTCCGCCCCGCGCTACCTGCTGACCGTCCGGGGCGTCGGCATCAAACTCGTGGCCCCCCGTTGAGACGCTCACTGGCCGGAGTCGCGCTCGCCGTGACGTCGATGGTGGCCCTCTCCTTCCTGATACCGCTGGCCGCACTCGTCATGTCGCTGGTCAAGGAGCAGAGCGTCACCGCCGCCGAACAACGCGCCGCCGCCCTCGCCCCCGTACTGACGTTGACCACCGACCCGTCCGCCCTGCGCGAGTCCGTCGCGGGACTCGACGCGTCGGAACACCTGGTGATCCACCTGCCGGACGCCCCGCCCCTCGGCACCTCCCAAGCACCCGCGGAACTGCTGCGCCGCGCCCAACAGGGACGCGAGTCCATCTCCCAGGAGATCCCCGCCGGCTGGACGTCGTTGCAGCCGGTGGTGCTGCCCGGTGACCGGGTCGCCGTCATCGAGAACTTCGTCCCCGAGGCGGACCTGACCCGTGGGGTCAAGGCCTCCTGGGCCGTCATGGTCCTCCTCGCCGTCGGTCTCGTCGCCGGGTCGGTGATGGTCGCCGACCGGCTCGGGGCCAAGGTCGTCCGGTCCTCGCGGCGGCTCGCGCAGGCCTCCCGAGCCCTGGGCGAGGGCGACCTCGACGCACGCGTCGACCCGATGGGCCCCCGGGAACTGAGGGACGCGGGCATCGCCTTCAACGCGATGGCCCACCGGATGACCGAACTGCTCGCCGTCGAACGCGAACTGGTCGCCGACCTGTCGCACCGACTGCGGACCCCGCTGACCGCCCTGCACCTGGCCTCGGAACGCATGGCCGGTACGCCGGAGTCGGCCAGGGTCGAGGCCGCGGTCGCCGAACTGGAGACGGAGCTCGAAGCCATCATCACGGCCGCCCGCACGCCGCTGGCCGTGGGCCCGATGGGGCAGGGCCTGCTCGGCACGGACGGCCACACCTCCCCCGGCGACGCCCCGCGCTGCGAGGCCGCCGACGTGGTCCGGCGCAGGACGTCCTTCTGGGCGATCCTGGCCGAGCAACAGAACCGCCCCTGCGCCCTCGAACTCACCCAGGAACCCACGGCCGTAGGCCTGTCCGACGACGACCTCGCCGCCGTGGTCGACGCGCTCATCGGCAACGTCTTCCGGCACACCGCCTCCGGGACCCCGTTCGGGGTCCGGGTCGCACGGACCGCGCAGGCCGTGGAACTCGTCGTGGAGGACTCCGGGCCGGGCATCCCTGAACCGGACCGGGCACTGTCCCGCGGCGCCAGCAGCGGTTCCTCCGGGCTCGGCCTCGACATCGCCCGGCGGGCCGCCGACGTCACCGGGGGCTCGCTGCGCATCGCCCGCGGTCCGCGCGGCGGCGCCCACATCACCGTGACCCTCGCCCTCGCCCCGCCCCTCCCCTCCGAACGCGGCCCCCGCGCCTCACGCAGACGCCCGGGGTGGCTCCGCCGGCGCTGACGGCACGGGGAAACCGGGGGTTCGGCTCGGTTCAGCGACGGCCTCCGCGGGTGCCCTCAGACCTGGCCGAGGTCCGAGCTCACCCACCGCTGCGGCCGCATGTGGATGACGATCTGCTCGCCGTGGTCCTTCCAGGCGAAGTCGACGTAGCCCTTCACCTTCTCCGCCGGCAGGTACCGGGCGGCGATCTCCGTCAGCCGCTCGCGCGTCGCGGGTTCCGTCGACAGGACCGGCCCCTCGACGGCGACGTAGCGGATCGACGGCTCGACCCGGTCGACCATCAGGCTGAACCGGCCGGCGGCCGCGATCAGCGAGGCCTTGCGGGAGTCCCGGCCCGTCATGATCCAAATGTCGCCGCCGGGGGAGTACTGGTACCAGATGGGGACCGTCAGCGGGGCCCGGTCGCCTTCGGAACCGGCGTCCACGGCGAGCGCGGCGATGTGTGCTTCGGCGAGGAACTCCTCGCGTTCGGTGGGGGACAGCGGCACGGAACGCTCCTTCGAGGGGAAGAACCTGCGCCCGGGCGACCCGCCCCGCCCCGGCCCGTTCCGGCGGCGCGCGAGCAGCCGCCCCGGCGGCGGACGGTTCCCAGGATGCCACCCGGAGCAACCGCGCACCCTGACCGTGCCGCCGCCGGCGCGCCGTTCGCCGCGGCCGGGGCCCCGACGGGAGGAGCCCGGTGGGAGCGGCCCCCGCCGCCCGCGCGGGCGGCGGGGGGAGCGGTTCACCGACGTCGGGCGGGGAGCTCGTCCACGGTCGCGACGACGGTGCCGAACAGATCGGTGACGGTGGTCAGGGCGGCGACCTGGAGCGCGGCGGCGGACAGGACGCTCCCGTCGGGGGCGGTGAGGGCCCGGGTGGCGGTGGTCTCGGCGACCACGGTGGGTCGGTACCCGAGGTTGAAGGCCCCCTGGGCGGTGTGGCTGACGCACATGTGCGTCATGAAGCCGCCGATGACGAGGTCCTTGCCGCTGCCCGGGGCGGCCCCCAGCCCGGTGAGGGTCCGCTCCAACTCGGTGAGGTGGAAGGCGTTGGGGAACTGCTTGACCACCACCGCCTCGCCGTCCACCGGCGCGACCTCGTCGCTGATGGCGCCGATGTGGGCGCGGATGTCGTACGGGGTGTTCTCGCCGCCGTCGTTGAGGACGTGCACGACCGGCGTACCGGCGGCGCGGGCGCGCTCCAGCAGGCGGGCGCCCGCGGCGAGGGCCTCCTCGACGCCTTCGAGGGCCATGACACCCGTCCGGTAGGTGTTCTGGAAGTCCACCATGACCAGGACGGAATCGGCGAGTCGGGGCGGCCGGTTGTCCAGGCCGTTGAGGTCGCGCAGGGTGGTGGAGGGCTCGGGCGTGCTCATGGGGTGCCTTTCGTGGCGGTTCGGTCAAGGAGTGGTTCGGGGCACGGCGAAGCCGTCCGCCGTGCCCGGACGGGAGCGCTTGGTCGAAGGGGAGGAACGGAACGGGTTGGCTGAACGGGTTGGCGGGACGGGTGACCCGACGCGGGTCAGGCGCCCGCCCCGGTACGGAACCGGCGGCGGTAGGCGGCCGGGGTGGTGGCGAGCTGCCGCCGGAAGGCCCGGTGCAGGGTCTCCGCCGATCCGAGGCCGGCAGCGGTCGCGACGTGCTCGACCGGACTGTCGGTGGTCTCCAGCAGCCGCCGGGCCACCTCGACCCGGGCGGCCTCGACGTACGCGGCGGGACTCGCGCCGGTCTCCTGTTTGAACACGCGGGCCAGGTGCCGCTCGCTGAGGCACATGCGGGCCGCCAGCACCTCCGCGGACAGGTCCTCGTCCAGGTGCTCGGCGATCCACAGCCGCAGCTCGTCGATGTCCCGACGGGCCGACGCGGGCCGGCTGAGCGGTACGGAGAACTGACTCTGCCCGCCCTGCCGTTTCAGGTACATCACCAGCTGCCGGGCCACCGCCAACGCCACGTCCTCGCCGAGGTCCTCGGCGACCAGCGCGAGCGAGAGGTCCAGGCAGGCACTGATCCCGGCGCCCGTCCACAGCCGGCCGCGGTCGGTACGGACGAAGATCGGATCCGGGTCGACGGTGACCGCCGGATGCTCGGCGGCGAGTTGGGCGGCGGTCGACCAGTGGGTCGTCGCCGTCCTCCCGTCCAGCAACCCGGCCGCCGCCAGCAGGTGCGCGCCCACGCACACCGACGCCACCCGACGCGCGTACGGGGCGGTGTCCTTCACCCAGGCCACCACATCGGGGTCGATGCGGGCCCGGGGTCCGTCGTCGGCCATGTCCACCGCGCCGGGCACCAGCAGGGTGTCGACCTGTTCGCCCACCTCGTCGAAGGACAGGTCGGCGAGCAGCCGCACACCGGCCGACGTCCGGACCTCACCCGCGGCGGGACCGGCGAGCCGGACCCGGTAGCCGGCGCGGCCCGCGGTTTCCCGGTTGGCCAGCGCGAAGACCTCGGCCGGGCCGGTGACGTCGAGGAGGTCGACATCGGGGAAGACCGCGATGACCACGCGGTGGGTGAGGGGCATGGACCCATCCTCGGGCCCGCCACCGATGACCGCAATGACGGCTTCCTGTCACATCCGGACATCCGGACATCCGTTGTCCGGCCGCTCCGACATCGCGGGCCCACCACGCCGGACGTCCGCGACGCAACGGTGCGCGGCCCCTTGCGGGACCGCGCACCGTTCCTCTGCGGGGTGGGGTCAGTAGTCGTCGTGACCGTGACCGTGGCCGCCGTAGCCGCCCCAGTCGTCGTCATCGTCGTCCCAGCCGCTGTTGTACCAGCCGCCGTGGTCGGAGTCTCCGCCGCAGCCGCCACCGGTGAGGTAGCTGACCGAGTGCGACGGGGTTGCTGCGGCAGCCGTACCCGCGGTGCCGATCGCCGCGCCACCGGCCATCAGCAGGCCCGCGGCGGAAATCGCGAACAGGCGCTTCGCTCTCTGTGCATGCATGGGAATACCCTTCCTTCCACCCTCCCACCACGTCTTCGGGGCAGGAACGGGTGACCGCGGCCGCACGTGAAGACGGCACGGCGCGGATCGTGGCGTTGCCTCCGTACGTCCGCACGTCTGCCCCAGCGACGCGTCCAATGCGACGTACCTCCCCGAGACGGGCACGCGACAGAGCCTCGGTCCCCGTCCATGGACGTGCGGGAACTCCGGCCGCTGGGGGCGTGCCCCGTGGGGGCGGCTCTCACCCCACATACGCTAGTACCGCTCCCGGCGCTCGGCACCTCGGGGAGAACAGCCGTCCGGCGACGACACGGAACTCCCGTCGTCGCCCGTACGCCGCGGGGCCGCCCCCCGGGCGACGACGGGAGTTCCGACGACAGGCCCTAGGCTGACCGCATGACTGTGCTCGTGTATGAAGACTTCGGTACCGGACGCCACCGCGAGGCCTCCCTGATCCGGCACGCCCTGGGGAGCACGCACCCGGAGGAGCTGGTCGCCGGCCTGGCCGGCGGTATCGGCTTCATGTACTTCGTCTTCGAATACGCGGGCCGCAACCCCATCGCCACCATCGTGGCCCAGGCCCACCCCGAACCCTGGGTCCAGGTCGCGCTCGGCCGCCTGGGAGTCCCGTACGACGCCACGCGCGCGATGAAGCCCCGCTGGGGCCGTGTCCGCGCCGCCCTCGACGAGGGGCAGCCCGCCTTCTGCGTCGTCGACCGGTCCTCGCTGCCCTGGCACGAGGCCGACCCGGACGCCGAGATGACCGGCGCCGACCCGTACACCGTCGTCATCGCCGGCTACGACGGCGACGACCTGCTGATCGAGGACGTTGCCGACACCCCGCACCGCATCGACCGCGAGGAGTTCGGGGCCGCCTGGACGGCGCACCGCAAGGGCCGGCACCAGCTGATCGTCCCGACCGGTCCGCCCGAGGGCGAGCCGGACGTCGAAGGGGCCGTCGCCTCCACCGTCACCCACCTCACCGGGCCCGTCCTGGGCAACCAGTTCGACGTCAACTTCGGTTTCACCGGCATGGAGAAGTTCGCCGCGCAGCTGCGCGACCGGACCACGAAGACGGGCTGGGAGCGCCGCTTCGGCAGCTCCCCGGAGGCCTTCCGCGAGGGCGCCGGGCGGCTGTACGCCTGCCTGGAGGAGGAGTGGACCGCACCGGGCGCCACCCGCCCGCTCTACGCCGACTTCCTCGAACTCGTCGACCGTCCCGAGGCGGCCGAACTCTTCCGGCGGTCCGCCCGGCACTGGTCCGACCTGGCGGGCCTCGCCCGCGCGGTCGACCCGAACGCCGGGGCGCAGGAGCGCCGGACCTTCTTCGAGGCCTGCGCCGAGCACGTGGACCGCAGCCTCGACCTCGAAGGGCAGGCGGTCGAAGCGCTCCGCAAGTAGCGCCCCGAACCGCCCCTCCCCGCGCGGCCCCGCGCCCCGGCCGGCCCCCCCCGGGGAGCCGCGGCGCGCCCCCACCACCGCCCCCCCCCCGGGGGGACGGCCCCCGGCCGCGGGGCCGGGGGGGGTGGGGGTGGGAAACAACACAGAGGCGCCGGTGGCCTCCTGGAGCCGTTCCAGCTGGTCGGCGACCGTCCGCGCCGATCCCACGAACCGCGTGTCCACCCGGTCGGCGACCAGGTCCCGGTCGGCGTCCGTCCACGGCAGTCGACGCGCCTCCTCCGGTGTCGGATAGGGGATCGCGCCCTCGGCGGTACGGATGCTGCGCACCCAGGGCCCGTAGCCGGCGGCCAACTCCCGCGCCTGCGCGTCGTCGGGGGCCACCACCACGTCGGCGGACACCGACAGGTGCGGCCGGTCCAGCTCGTCCGACGGCTTGAAGGCGGCCCGGTAGCCCTCCGCGGCCTCCAGTACCGAGGCCGGACTGACGTGGTAGTTCGCCGCGAAGCGCAGCCCGTTGCGGCCCGCTGTCTCCGCACTGACCCCACCGCTGCTGCCCAGGATCCACACCTGCACCTCGGCCCCCTCACCCGGCACGGCGTGCGCCTCCACACCCTCGGGGGAGCGGTACTCGCCGCGCAGCAGCGCCAGTACGTCGGCCACCTGCTCGGCGTAGTCCTGCGGGTGGGCGCCCGGCAGGTTCAACAGCTTCTGCTGGAGGGCCACCCGCGGGTGCCCGAGGAGGTGCGCGAAGGAGAAGCGGGGCGGGATCAGCAGGCCGTTCGGAGTGAGCCCCTCGAAGGGCGGTGCGGCGTCCGGGGCGGGCTGCGGCGGCCGGCCGGCCGAACGACCCAGGCCCAGGTCGAGGCGGCCCGGGTGCAGGGCGTCGATCAGGCCGAACTCCTCGACCGTGGACAGGGCGGTGCGGTGACCGAGTTGGACGGCCCCGGAGCCGATCCGGATCTTCGTGGTCGCGGAGGCGGTCAACGCGAGCACCACGGCGGGTGAGGTCCCGGCCACACCGGGGTTGAGGTGGTGCTCGGCGAACCAGTAGCGGGCGTAGCCGAAGCGTTCCGTCTGCCGGGCCAGGTCGACGCTGCGGTGCAGGGCCTCGGCGGCGGTCGAACCGGAGGTGATCGGGACGAGGTCGAGGACCCCCAGGGGTATGCCGGACATGGCCGTGCTCCTTACAGGTCGGGAGAGGCGGGAACAGCGGAGGCGGAGAGGGCCGGTCCGACGGAGCCCGGTCCGGGGAGGGGCGCGCCGGGACGGGCCGGATCATGGAAGACCGGATCGGGGATCGAGCGGCGCAGGACGGGCGCGACCCGCGCCTGGAACAGTTCGAGGGACGCCCGGTGCTCCGCGTCCGAGAGCCCGCCGGGCTCGGCCTGCAGGTGCAGCACCGTGTGGCCGAACTCCTCGTGGTAGCGGTGCACCTTCTCGACCACCTGCTGCGGGCTGCCGATCAGGGCCGAACTGCGCTCGACGAAGTCGTCCAGGGTCGGGAAGACCGGCTCCACGCCCTGCGCCCGGTGGGCCGCCAGGTACCGAGCGAACGCCGGCCGGTAGGCGGCCACCGCACCCTGCGAGGTGGGCGCCGTGTGGAAGCCCGCCGTGCCCGCGCCCACGACCGCGTGCGCCGGATCGTGCCCGTGGTGCGCCCAACGCTCCCGGTAGTGACGGATCAACTCCGCGTACGGGCCGATCGGGTGGGTGACGTTCGCCGAGAACAGCGGGTCGCCGTGGCGCGCCGCGAGGTCGACGGACTCCCGGCTCGTGGCACTGCCGTGCCACACCCGCAGCTTCCGCTGGTACGGCCGGGGCAGCACCTCGGCACCCGTCAGCGCGGGCCGGAACCGGGGCCGCGCGGTCACCTCGTCCTCCTGCCAGATCCGCCGGAACAGTTCGTAGCCCTCGGAGTTGCGGTCCCACTGGTCCTCGGGGCTCACGTCGAACAACTCGCGCTGTGCCGTGCCGTTCCCCTTGCCGATCATCAGGTCGAGCCGGCCGTCGCTGAGGTGGTCGAGCGTCGCGTAGTCCTCGTACGCCCGCACCGGGTCCAGCAGGCTCAGCGTCGTCACCGCCGTGTACAGCCGGATCCGGCGGGTCAGCGCCGCGATGTGCGAGAGCACCACGGGCGGCGACGAGGAGAGGAAGGGCCGCTCGTGGCGCTCGCCCACCCCGAACCCGTCGAACCCGAGTTCCTCCGCCAGCAACGCGGCGGACACGACCTGGCGGAAGCGTTCGCGGGTGGGGGTCGGTGCCCCCGTCAGGGGATCGGCCGAGTCCGTGATCAGGGTGATGGCCAGGAACTTCACGAGGCGTTGGCCGCCCGCCCGGCCTCCTGCCGCGCGGCGGGTACGGAGATTCCCAGGTGCTCGCGCAGGGTGCTGCCCTCGTACTCGGAGCTGAAGACACCGCGCTCCTGGAGCAGCGGCACGACCGTGTCGGCGAACACGTCCAGGCCACCGGGGGTGATGTGCGGGACCAGGATGAACCCGTCGGCGGCGTCCTGCTGCACCAGGGAGTCGATCTGTCCCGCCACCGTGGCCGGGGAACCGACGAACGTCTGACGGGCCGTCGTCGCGATCACCAGCTCGCGGATCGACAGGTTCTTCGCCTCGGCGAGCTCCCGCCACTCACGTGCGGTGGCGAGGGGGTCACGGAACTGCCGCACGCTCGCCCGCCCCAGGGCGATGGTGTTCTCCCCGACCTCCGGATCGATGTCGGGCAGCGGGCCGTCGGGGTCGTGGTCGGACAGGTCCCGGTTCCACACGTGCTCCAGGTACTTGATCGCGGTCTGCCCGCTGACCTGGAGACGACGCACCTCGTGGGCGCTCTCGTGGGCCTCGGCATCGGTGTCACCGAGCACGAAGGTGGCAGCGGGAAGGATCTTCAACTGATCAGGGGTGCGGCCGTACTTGGCCAGCCGGCCCTTGACGTCGGCGTAGAACTCCCGGCCCTCGTCCAGGGTCCCGTGCCGTCCGAAGATCGCGTCGGCCCCGGAGGCCGCGAACTCCCGCCCCTCCTCGGAGTCCCCGGCCTGGAAGACCACGGGCCGGCCCTGGGGGCTGCGCGGCACGTTGAACCGGCCCTCGATGTCGAAGTGCTGCCCCCGGTGGGCGAAGGCCCCGGCGCGGGCGTCCCGCAGGAAGGTGCCCGTCGCGGGATCCGCCGCGATCTCCGAGCCGTCCCACGAGTCGAACAGCTCGATCGCCGTCGACAGGAACTCCCGGGCCCGCGAGTACCGTTCCTCCCGCGGCAGGAAGCCGCCGCGCCGAAAGTTCTCCCCGGTGAAGGCGTCCCAGGAGGTGACGACGTTCCACGCGGCGCGCCCCTCGGAGAGGTGGTCGAGCGAAGCGAACTGGCGGGCCACCTCGTACGGCTCGTTGAAGGTCGAGTTGATCGTCCCGGTCAGTCCGAGCCGCTCGGTGACGGCCGCGAGGGCCGCCAGCACGGTGAACGTGTCCGGACGCCCCACGACGTCCAGGTCGTATATCTCACCGCCCTGTTCGCGCAGTCGCAGTCCCTCGGCGAGGAAGAGGAAGTCGAACTTGGCGCGCTCGGCGGTGCGGGCGAAGTGGACGAACGAGTCGAAGTCGATGTGGCTGCCCGCCGCCGGGTCGCTCCAGACGGTGGTGTTGTTGACACCGGGGAAGTGGGCCGCGAGGTGGATCTGCTTGAGCGGCTTGGTGCTCATGGTTCGTCCTTCCGGATCGTTCGCGTCAGGCGGCGGGGCCGGGCGCCGCGTAGCGGTTGGCCGGGTGCCGGTCCAGGCCGAGGAGTCCGCGCAGGGTGTCCGCCCCGTACGCGGTGCGGAACAGGCCGCGCCGTTGCAACTCGGGCACCAGCCCCCGGGTGATGGCGGGCAGGTCGTGCGCGATGACGGCCGGGTGCAGCCGGAAGCCCGACAGGCCCGCCGTCCGCCGCTCCTCCAGCAGGTCGGCCAGCCGGCCGGGGCTCCCGGCGAACACCTCGGCGTCCCCCTCGTACGGGTCGCCGGCGAGCGCGTCGAGGCGTTCCCGGCGGCCGGTCGCCGCCGGGCCGTCCTCGTCCAGGAACACGATCAGCTCGCCGAACAGGTGCAGGGGCTCCGTGGCGCGCCCGGCCTCGTCCTGGGCCCGTCGCACCGCCTCCACCGCGGCCACGGTCTCCCCGAGGCCGCGGACTGCAAGGTGTCCGACGTCCGCGGACCGGGCCACGAGCCGGTACGCGGCGTCGATGTCGCCCGGGGCCACGACCGCGCTCACCAGGGGCTGCCCCTGCGGCGGGCGGGGGGTGATCGAGGGGCCCCGGACACGGAAGTGCCGGCCCTCGAAGTCGATGTGGTGCAGCTTGGCGCGGTCCACGAACCGGCCGGTGGCCACGTCACGGATCTCCGCGTCGTCCTCCCAGCTGTCCCACAGCCGCCGAACCACCTCGACGTGGTCGGCGGCCTCCTCGTACAGCTCCGCCGCGGACGGCGCGGCCGTGCGGCGGCCGAAGTGCCGCTCCTCGTGGGGCAGCGCGGACACCTGGACGTGCACACCCGCCCGGCCCCGGCTGACGTGGTCGAGGGTGGCCACGGCCTTGGAGATGTGGAACGGCTCGGTGTGGGTGGTGGTGACGGCCGGCACCAGGCCCAGGTGCCGGGTCAGCGGGGCGACGCGGGCCGCGGTCAGTACGGCGTCGAGCCGCCCTCGGACGCGGTCCGTCCGCCCGTCGGGGCCGTCGGGTGCGGACGACTGGAGGACGAGCCCGTCCTCGAAGGTGACGAAGTCCAGCAGCCCGGCCTCGGCCTCGGCGACGATTCCGGCCCAGTGACGGGCCGTGAAGAGGGCCTCAGGCCGTGCCCCCGGCTCGCGCCAGGCGGCAGGATGCCGGCCCGCGCCGTCGAGTGCGACGGCGAGGTGAAGGGGCCCGGAGACGGTGGGAACGGAACGGGACGGGAATGCGGACACGTCGGCATGCGCCTTCCTGATGGGCGTGCGGGAATGTTCGGAACGGGATCTCGAATTCGGCCCGTCGGCGACTTGTCCGAAACGCTACGACCGATGGTGGGAGCATGCAATTACCGCCATATGAAAAGAACTTGGCGGCGATGTAACACCCCCGTCGGTCCCGAACACCTCATGCGCCCCGACCGCCCCGCGCACCCTTCCCGGCAACTGCCGCGGGGCGGCCCCGCCCGCCCGCGCTCAGGAGTTCGTCGTGGGCAGTCCGGGCGGGTTGACCTGCGAGGTGGGCACCGCCTCGTTGGACAGGTTCCAGGTGGTGAGCAGCTGCCCGTACTGGCCGTTCTTGATCAGGTGGTTGATCGCCTCCGCCACCGGAGCCGCCAGTCCGCTGTCCTTCTTCGCCGTCGCGGCGATCAGCCCCTGCAGGGAGTCGCCGGCACCGGAGAACGAACCCGCGTTCCGCGTCGGGGCGTTGGTGCTCGCGGTCTGGGTGATGTGGTAGGCGATCGAGGGGTTCGGACCGAAGTTGAGGTCGATCTTCTTGCCGCTCAGCGCCAGGTTGACGCTGTTGGAGTCCGGGAAGTACTTGACCGTCAGGTCCTTGCCCTCGGAGCGCAGCTTGTTCTGCCACTCCAGCAGGATCTTCTCCTGGTTGGTGCCCGAGCTGACCGCCACCGTCCTGCCCGCGAGGTTGCGGTAGTCGCCGCCGAAGTTCCAGGTGTTCTCCTTCAACGCCTCGAAGGCCAGGTTGTCCTGCCGGTAGGAGGCGAACTCGTACTTCTTCTTGCGTTCCTCGGTGACCGTGACGTTCGTGAAGGCCACGTCGACCTTGCCGCTGTCGATGCCGACGAAGAGGTTCTCCCACGTGGAGTTCTTCACCACCGGTTTCAGCCCCAGGGTCGAGGCGACGAGGCGGCCGAGGTCCGGCTCCGCGCCCGTGAAGGTCTTCTGGTCGGTGCCGACGTAGGCGAGCGGCGGGTAGCCGGCGGGGAGGGCACCGACCCCGATGATCAGCTCGCCGCGCTCCCGCACGTCTTTCGGAAGTCGCGCGCGCAGCGACTCGACGACCGGTGCGGACACTTCGGCCGGCTGGGCCGCGCCGTTGGAGACGGCGCCTATGGTGACCTTGCCCGGCGTCGCGCCGGTGGCCTCCGCGTCACCGCCGCACGCGGTGAGCCCACCGGCGAGGGCGGCGGTGACGGCAGCGGTGCCGATGCCGCGGACGAGTCTGGTGCGCAGGATGGACGGGCGTCGCATGGTGATCCTTTTCGAATGTTCGTTGAACAGGGGGAAGTACGGTCGGAAGGGGAGCGGCGGCACGGCCGGCGCGGGAGCTCAGAGCACCTTGCTGAGGAACTCCCGGGTCCGCGGGTGCGCGGGCCGGTCCAGGACCCGCGCGGGCGGGCCCTGTTCGACGATGCGGCCCTCGTGGAGGAAGACGACCTCGTCGGCGACCTCCCGGGCGAAGCCGATCTCGTGCGTCACGATCACGAGGGTGGTGCCGCCGGTGGCCAGGTCCTTGATGACGGACAGCACCTCGCCGACCAATTCGGGGTCGAGCGCGGAGGTGGGTTCGTCGAACAGGATGACGCCCGGCCGCAGGGCCAGGGCCCGGGCGATGGCGACCCGCTGCTGCTGCCCGCCGGACAGCTGCCGCGGGTAGGCGCCGGTCCGGTCGCCCAGGCCGACGCGTTCCAGCAGCTCGCGGGCCTGCGCCCGGGCCTGCGGACGGCGCAGCCTGCCCGTCGCGACCGGGGCGGCGGCGACGTTGTCCAGCACGGTCAGGTGCGGGAAGAGGTTGAAGTTCTGGAAGACGAAACCGATCCGGCTGCGCTGGGCCAGGATCGCCCGCTTCCGCAGCTCCTTGAGCCGGTTCCCGTGCCGCTCCACGCCGATCAGCTCTCCACCGACGCTCACGTGTCCCGACTCGGGCTTCTCCAGGTGGTTCAGGACCCGCAACAGGGTGGACTTGCCGGAACCCGAGCGGCCCAGCACGACGGTGACGGTCCCCGGGGCGATGGTCAGGTCCACCCCGTCCAGGACCCGCCGGCCGCCGAACGACTTGTGCACGCCGCGCACCTCGATCGCCGGGGGCCGTTCCGTGGGAGCGATGCTGTCCGTGCTCATCGGGCCGTCTCCTCGCGCAGTCGGGTCCGCAGGTCCGACAGGCCCGCACGGGCCCGCTGGAGGGGGGTGGGCGGGACCGTGCGCAGCGCCCCGCGGGCGTAGTGGCGCTCCACGTAGAACTGCACGACGGAGACCAGGCTGGTCAGGATCACGTACCAGACGGTGGCCACGAGCAGCAGCGGCACCACGTCCCCCGGATAGGTGCTGGACAGGCTCTGCACCGAGCCGAACAGATCGAGCAGCGACACGTAGAACACCAGCGAGGTGGCCTTGAGCAGGCCGATCAGCTGGTTGACGTACGAGGGCACGATCGAGCGCAGGGCCTGCGGGAACACGATCCGGGCGAACTGGTAGCGCCCGGGCAGGCCCAGGGCCGCCGCCGCCTCGTGCTGGCCCTGGTCCACGGAGAGCACACCGGCCCTGACGATCTCGGCCGCGTACGCGGCCTCGCACAGGCTTAGGCCGATCACGGCGACGACGAGGTCGGTGGCGAGCCGCGACTCGTCGAAGGTGAAGAAGGCGGGCCCGAAGGGCACCCCGATGCTCAGGGTGGGGTAGAGGGCGCTGAGGTTGTAGAGGAAGAGCAGGACGACGATCAGCGGCACGGAGCGGAACAGCCAGATGTACGTCCAACTCACGGACCGCAGCACCGGATTGTCCGAGAGCCGACCGAGGGCGAGCAGGACGCCGCCGGCCAGACCGAGGACCGCGCTGTACGCGGTCACCTGCAACGTGATGAGCAGGCCGTCCAGGATGACGGGGCGCAGGAACCAGTAGGCGAACCGGTCCCACTGGTAGAAGGGGTTGGCGACCAGACCGTGGGCGGCCTGTGCGACGAGCACCAGGACGACGGCGGCGGTGATCCACCGCCCCGGCCGACGGAGCGGCAGGACCCGCTCGGTCGGGCCGGGAGGCCCGGACGAGCCGGAGGGCGGTGCGGGGAGGAGCAGCGATTCGGTCAAGGACACTCCAGCAGCTTCGACGGGCGAGAAATCGAAAAGCAGCCGTCATGCCGGACGGGAGAGGCCGCTGATGTCGTTATCTGCGGCGTAAGCTAGGCGGCGTCGAGAATGGGTGTCAATGGCTCTTGATATCGATGCGCCGGAATACGTGTCGCAATTTCATCCGCCGTACACATAGAGCGTGTTCGTGAAATAAAACCGTCGCCCGACGACGTGCCGCCGGCCCGTCGGGAACGGCCTTCTTCCGGAGCGGACACCCCGTCAGCACGCATCAGCGGGCCCCGCGCGGGCACACGCGGGGCATGAGGAAACGGAAGCGGATCTCGTTGGAGGAAATCGGAGCGCGGCTCGGGCCGGCGCTGCCCGCGTTCCAAGGAGCGGTGCTCGCCTCGGTCCTGCGCAACCGCAGGCCCACTCCGAACACCGGGCCGGCCGTACGGAGGTCGGCGTGATGCCGGCCTGGGTCCACGTGGCGGTGATGGCGGCGGCCATGCTCGTCCTGGCCTTCAACCTGTCGAAGGGCCGCCGCTAGGTTCTGTCGCCGAGCCCGCCCCCTGACTGCCGAGGCGGCTGTTCCGCCGCCGGTCAGGCGTCGAGGACCAGGTCGGACGTCGGGACGGACTGGCAGGTCAGGACGTCGGTGTCGGGGAGGTCGTCGGACGGCGTGACCAGGTGCGCGGCCGCGCCCGCGAGGACGGTGCGGGCGCAGCTCTCGCACTGCCCGACGCGGCAGCCGGACGGCATGCTCACCCCGGCCGCCTCGCCGAGGCCGAGGAGCGGGCCGTCGCCCTTGCGCCACCGGGCGGTGCGTCCGCTGCGGGCGAAGGTGACGGTGAACTCCGCGCCGTCGGGCAGGGACACCTCCTGCCGGGCCGGTCGGAACGTCTCGCTGAAGATCTCGAAGCGGGGCACCCCGCGCCGTCGGAGCCCCGCCGTGACCGAGGCGAGCATCGCGGTCGGCCCGCACAGGTAGAAGCGGGCGCGTCGGGCGATCAGTTCCGGGGCCACGGCGTCGGCGTCGACGAACCCGGTGCGGTCGTGGTCGCGGCCCGCCACGTCGCCGGGCAGCGGCCGCGCGTAGTGGTCGATGACGGTGAGCTGCGGCAGCCGGGCTTCGAGCGCGCGGATCCGGTCCCGGAAGTGGTGGTCCCGCGAGTCGCGGCTGCCGTGGTGCAGGACCACCTCGGGCACGGTGCCCCCGGTGGCGGCCAGGGTTTCGAGGTGGCCGAGGAACGGCGTGATGCCGATTCCGCCCGCGATCAGCACCACCGGGTGGCGGGTGTCGACGGGCACGGCGAAGACGCCCCGGGGGCTGGTCAGCTCCAGCCGGTCACCCGGCTCCAGCGCGTGGACCAGCGGGGAGAAGGCGCCGCCGGGCACGTGCCGCACGGCGAGCCGGTACGCGGTCCGCCCGGCTTCGAGCGCCGGGCCGATGAGGGAGTAGCTGCGGGCGGGCCCCGTCCCACCCGTGAGACCCGTCCCGCCGGCGCGCACGGTCAGGTGCTGGCCCGGCCGGTGGTCGGGCAGCGGCCCGCCGTCGACGGGTTCCAGCCGCAGGCTCCGCACGCCCTCACCCGCCTCATCGATCCCGGTGACGACGAACGGGCGGGTGCCGGTCCAGGTGCCGTCGTCCGGGGCGGGGCGGATCTCGCAGACCGCCGAACGCAGCGGGACCGAACCGCTCAGCGGGTCGCTGTCGCCGTGGTCGACGAGGCGGTTGAAGTTGTGCCCGGCCGGGTCCGTCGCGCAGGCGCCGGGCAGGGCCAGGTCGGTGGCCTCCTGCCACCACCCGTACTCGCCCACCACGACCCCGGGGTGCAGGGAGGCGTCGAAACGGGCCCGCAAGCGGATGGAACCGAGCCGGGTGGACAGTTCCACCCACTGTCCCTCGGCGATGCCGCGGGCGGCCGCCGTCCGGGGGTGGAGGTCGACGGCCGGGTCGGGGGCGCGCCGCCGCAGGGAGGTCAGGGAACGCTGCTGGCTGTGCACGAAGTAGCCGTGCTTCGCGCAGGTCAGCACGAGGGGGAAGGCCTCGTCGGGGGCCGCCGGCCCGCGGTGTTCGGGCACGGGCGGGTACCCGTGCTCCAGCAGCCGCTCCGAATAGAACTCGACGCGCCGCGTCGGTGTCCCGAACCCGGTCACGGCGCCCGCGCCGCCGCCCGCGTCGGGATCGGCGTACTTGCGGTACCGCCGTTCCCGGGGGACCCGTACGCCGCCCGGCTGCTCCCGGAGTCCGGCCACGGTCAGCCCGAGCGGTTCCAACTGCCAGTTCCAGGCGGCTTCGACGTCCCCGTCGAAGAAGTCCCCGCCCAGGCCGAGCCGGTCCGCCAACGCGAAGACGACCTCCGTGTCGGACCGCGATCCGCCCTGCGGCTCCACCATCCGCGGCCGCAACTGGACCTGCTCCTGGGCGCGGTGGTCGATCTCGAAGCCGAAGCGCAGGGCCTCGTGCTCGTAGGCGCTGTTGACGGGCAGGACGATGTCGGCGCTCGCGCTGGTGGGGTTGTGGAACAGGTCGAGGTGGACCTGGAAGTCCAGTGTGCGCAGGGCGGCGGCCGTGCGGTCGGAGTCGGGTTGGGAGACGACCAGGTTCGAGCCGAAGCCGATCAGGGCGCGCACCCGGTACGGTCGGCCCGTCTCGATGGCCGTGCACAGGTCGCCCGAGTTGACGTATCCGGAGGCGGGCGGTCCCAGCGGGTGCTTGTCCAGCCCGAGCGCCTTGGCCCGCTGCTCCGGCCCGAACTGCGCGACCGACGTGGCCGGGCGGTACGCGGGCGGCGGAACGACGTGGTTGCCGCCGCGGGTGTCGTAGGAGCCGGTCAGGGCGTAGAGGGTGGCCAGGGCGCGCTCGGTCTGGGACGCGTTGGAGCTCTGCCCGACGCCGGTCCAGCCGTAGTACGCCACCGACCGCGCGGCGGCCATCCGCCGGGCCAGCGCACGGATCTCCCCCTCGGGGATCCAGGTGGTGGCCGCGACCCGCTCCGGGGTCCACGGGGCACAGGCCCGCGCGTAGTGCTCGAAGGCCGGGGCGCAGTCGACCGTGCCGGTCCGGGTGCGTACCCGGTGCGTCCCGCGCAGTGCGAAGCGTTCCGGACGGTCGGCGGCGCGCGTCGTGTCGTACGGGCGCGGGCAACGGTCTGACTCGTCCCAGACGACGAACGCCTGCCCGCCGCCGTCCGGCAGGTCCGCCGTGCGCAGGAAGCGGCCGGTGTCGGCCCGGACGAGGAGGGGCGCGTTCGTCCAGGCGCGCACGAACGCCTCGTCGTGGCCCCCCGTGGAGATGAGGAGGTGGGCGAGGCCCAGGGCGAGGGCGGCGTCCGTTCCGGGGCGCACGCGCAACCAGTGGTCGGCGCCGAGGGCGGTGGTGGAGCGGCGCGGGTCGATGACGGCCAGTTCCGTGCCGCGGGCATGGGCGGCCGAGAGCGCGGCGGACTGGGACAGCCAGGTCTTGGCCGGGTTGAAGCCCCACAGCAGGACGAGGTCGGCGTGCGCGTAGTCCGGCGGGGGGAGCGGTGAGCCGAAGGTGAAGGCGTGCGCGAAGTCCTTGTGCCAGTTGCAGATCTCCGCGCTGTACACGGTGTTCGGGCTGCCGAACCGGCGCACGAACCGTTCGATCCACTCGGTGGCGTCCGAGACGGAGGTGCCGGACGGCGTCGCGACGCCGAAGGCCACGGCCTCCGGGCCGTCCTCGGCGGCGATCCCGGAAACCCTCGCGGCGATCTCGTCCAGGGCCTCGTCCCAGGAGACGGCCTCCCAGCCGGGGTCCGGGTCCGTCTTGGGTCGGGTGCGGCGCAGCGGTGTGGTGAGCCGCCCCGTGCCGTGCGCGATCTCGGGGGCCGAGCGTCCCTTGGGGCACATCGCGGAACCCGTGGGGTGCTCCGGGTCCGGCCGGACCCCGGTGATCCGGCCGTCCTCGACGGTGAAGACGGCCCCGCACCGTGACTTGCACAGCGTGCAGAATCCGCGCTTCTCCACGACCTCGGCCATGATCCGGTACCTCCGAACGGGAACGGCGGTCCTGTGGGCCCGTCCCTTCCATGGGACACCCGCGCGTCCGCGCGTTCCAGCGGCCGAAGGCCCTCGACCGCGGGCCCTACGGCCCGGTCGGCGGCCCGGTCGGCGGCCCGGGCGAGGCCGTCGTCAGCTCCCGCCGCGGAACTCCCAGGCCTCGATGTCCCGGTAGTGGATCGGTCCGGGGCCCCGGCCGATGTTGCTGCCGACCAGGTGCAGGCGTGCGGCGGGCCAGTCGCGGCCGGTGAAGTCGGCGAGGCCGGCGGCGGCCTCCACCGCGCAGGAGGTCTCGTTGCGACGGGCGCGGGCCAGCGTCAGGTGCGGTCGCAGCGGTCGGTCCTCGAAGGGGATGCCGCACTCCTTGACCACGGCCCGGACGTCGCTCGCGAGCAGGTGCAGCCCGTCGAGGTCGCCGTCGACGCCGCTCCACAGCACCCGGTCGTCGAAGTGGCCGCCGCCGCGCAGGGCCAACCGGACGGGGGCGCGCCGCGCGGCGAGCTCCGCGAGCGGAGGCCGCAGCAGGGGGACGGTCGCGACCGGGAGCTCCCCGAGGAACGCGAGCGTGACGTGCCAGTCCTCGATGCGGTTCCAGCGCATGCGCGGGTGCGCCTCATAGGCGGGGCGCAGTTCTCGCGCGAGCTCGTCCTTCGCGTCGTCGGGCGGGGCGAGCGCGATGAATATCCGAACGGTGGCGGGCTGGGTCTGTGCGTTCACATTGCACTTCGTACCGTGCGGGGGCCCACCGCGTCACCTTCGACCCCGTACCGGGTGTCGTGCGCGCGGCGCGCCGGCCGCGCGCACCCGCTCATCCGGCCTCCTTGCGGGCCCGGAAGGCGGCCGCCTTCGTACGGTTCTGGCAGGCGGTGGAACAGAACTGGCGGGTGCCGTTGCGGGAGGTGTCGAC
Source organism: Streptomyces sp. NPDC057939 (assembly GCF_042887545.1). Lineage (NCBI taxonomy): Bacteria > Bacillati > Actinomycetota > Actinomycetes > Kitasatosporales > Streptomycetaceae > Streptomyces > Streptomyces sp. NPDC057939. The sequence continues at coordinate 164,722 of NZ_JBHVPG010000002.1, read as the reverse complement.
GTACACGCGGTCGCAGCGGTCGCAGCGGTCGGCCCGGCACACGCCGAGCCGGCCGGCGAGGCCGCCGCCGACGGCCGGCGCGAGCGCGGTGGCGCAGCTGGCGCTGCTCCCGGCCGCGAACGAGTCGCCGGCGCCGTGGAAGTGCATCTGCCAGGGCTCGTCCTCGCGCCGGTCCAGTCGTGGCCTGGCGCCGGTGTCGCGCAGGAGGGCGTTCACCGTCGCGGCCGCGTCGTCCGGCCTGCCGTCCTGCACGGCCCGGAAGACCTCCCGCATGCGGGTCGCCGTGTGGACGAGGTACACCGCCTGCGCGGCGTCGACGTCGCGCGGCAACGAGGCGGCGGCCTGCGAGAGCGCCGCGTCGATCGCACCGGGCAGCGCCTCCCCGCGCGGGGTGCGGTGCAGGGGCGGCCGTGCGCCTCGCCGTCGGTCAACGTGTTCACGAGCGATACGGCCTCCGTCGTGGCCGCGCAGCCCGCGCCGCGCCTGCGCCGGCTCGCGGAACTCCCCGACTCCGCGACCCAGGCGCTCGAACACGCCGGTGTGGCGGTGCTGTGGACCACGACGTCCGCCTTCTGCCCCGCCCTCGCGGCCGCACGACTCCTCGTCGTCGAAGCCCTCATCGGGCGAACGCGGCGGACACGGGCAACCGGCCCCGGCCCCGAGCACCCACTGGGGGCGACCGGGAAGGTCAGTCGGACGTGAACAGCTCCTGCCGCACGCCGTCCAGGACGAAGCCGTTGTCGAAGCGCACCCGGACCGTGACGAGGGGGCCGCGCTCCTGATGGGCCGTCCACTCCGGCTCCAGGGCGGCGACCTGATCCTCGAGCCGCCGCTTGCTCTCCGTCGGCATGTCGCGGCCGAAGGAGTCGAGGAGCGAGGTCAGGCGCTGGTACTCGCGCACGCCCTCGCTCCCGTGCCGGTCCTCGACCACGCTCTCCACGGTGCCCTCGGTGCCCGCCGCGAGCAACAAGGACCCGAAGGAGGCACCCGGCGGCGCCGGTGAGTCGTCCGTCGGCGCGAGCGAATCGATCAGCGTCGTGTCGGCCGCCAGCCGTACCCGCCGGCCTTCTGTCAGGGTCATCGCTTCTTCATCCCTCGGATCGGTACGGGCCACCCGCCGGGGCCCCGACCGCCAGTATCCCCGCAGGTCCGCCCGCCGCCGCGGCGCGGGCCGGATCCCGCCGGGGCCGGCCGCGGCGACGCGTCATGGCCACACCCACCAGCACCACCGCCATGCCGACCACGACCCGCGGGCCCAGCTCCTCGCCGAGGAGTACCGCCCCGAGGACCACGGACACCACCGGCAGCAGGTAACCCACCGTCGCCGCGTCCGTCGCGCCCTCGTCCGCGATGATCCTGTACGTCAGGTAGAAGGTGAGACCCGTGGCGAACAGTCCGAGCACGACGACGGCGACGAGGGCCCGCGGTTCGGCCCGCACCGGTGTGAGGCCGCCGAAGGGCAAGGTCACAGCGGTGAGCGCCGTCGCCGCGATCAGCTGGGACGCGGCGAGCGCCAGGGTGGGGACGCCGCGCCCCACCAGGTGCCGTCCCATGTGGACGAACGCGACCGCGTAGCTCGCGGCGGCCCCCACGATCGCGAGCGCGCCCCATCCCACGAGGGCGGACCGCTCCCACGGAGCGAAGATCAGCGCCGTCCCCGCGAACCCGGCCAGCAGGCCGAACACGCGAACCGCGCGCAGGGGCCGTTCGCCGCCGAGGACCACGCCGAGCAGCAGCGACCACAGCGGAGTCGTGGCGTTCAGCACCCCGGCCGCCCCGGAGTCGATCGTCTGCTGGCCGATGCCGAACAGGACGAAGGGCAGGGCGTTGCAGAAGAACGCGGCCACCAGGAGACGGCCCCAGACGTGCCGTCCCCGGGGCAGGCGCAGCCCCTTCGCTCGGCACAGGGCCAGCAGCAGGGCCGCGCCGAGCGCGCAGCGGATCAAGGCCACCTGGACCGGTGTGAACGCGTCCAGGGCGAGTTCGATCCACAGGAAGGTCGAGCCCCACAACAGCGAGAGCACGGCCACCCGTACGGCACTGGTCATCCTTCTGTCTCCCCTCGGCCGGTCGTTCCTCCTCAGAACGGTGCCGCAGCCGATTCGACAGCACAAGCAAAGGATCATGCACCTACCGTTAACCTGTGCTACATGCTTGATGTGCGACGGATGCAGGTCCTCAGGGCGGTCATCACCAGTGGCTCGGTCACGGCCGCGGCCGGCCACCTGGGCTACACCCCCTCCGCGGTGAGCCAACAGGTGGCCGCCCTGGAGAAGCAGGCCGGGACGGCCCTGCTGGAACGGGTCGGTCGCGGTGTGCGGCCCACGGCGGCCGGCCGGCTGCTCGCCGACCACGCGGAGATCATCAGCCGCGACCTCGCGGCGGCGGAGGCCGCCCTGGCCGACCTTCGGGCGGGGCACACCGGGCGGCTGGCCGTCCGCTACTTCGCCTCCGCCGGCGCCGCGCTGGTGGCACCCGCCCTGGTCGCCCTGCGCCGCACCCATCCCCGGGTCCCGATCGACCTCAGGCTGGCCGACCCGGCGGCCCCGCTCCACGAGGTGGAACAGGGCCGGGCGGACCTCGCCCTCGCCGTCGGGCCCGACCCACGCCCCCACGAGGGCGTGCGCACGGTCCACCTGCACGACGACCCGTACGACGCGATCCTTCCCGCGCACCACCCCCTCGCCGAGCGTGAGGAGGTCGACCTCATCGACCTCGACGGAGAACCGTGGGTCGGCAGCGAACCGCCGGGCCCCTGCCTGGACGCCGTGCTCACCGCGTGCGCGGCGGCCGGCTTCAGCCCCGGCTTCGCCGTCGAGAGCGAGGACTACGCCACCGCGCAGGGCTTCGTGGCCGCCGGCCTGGGCGTCGCCCTCATGCCGCGGCTGGCGCTGGGCTCCACCCCTGCGGGAGTGGTCGTCCGCCCGGTGCGCAACCCCCGGCCGCTGCGGAGGATCCACGTGGCCGTCCGCGAGGTCTCGCTCGCCCGGCCCGCCGTGCGCGACCTCCTCGACGCCCTGCGGGAGGCGGTGGGCTGACCCGGCCCGCCGCGTCGGGCGCATGGGTCCGGTCGGGGGAACGGCCGGAGCCCGGCGCGCCCCGCGCGGTGTCGCGGCGGGGAGCCGCGCCGGGTGCGGTGAGGATCGGGGCATGGGCTTCGTACTGCCGGTCCTCTTCGCGCTGTTCGCGGCGCTCAGCAACGCCCTCGCCACCGTCCTCCAGCGGCGGGCCGCGCTCACCGTGCCGCAGAGCGACGGCTTCCGGTTCGGCCTCGTCCTGGACCTGCTGAAGCGACCGCTGTGGATCGGCGGGATCCTGGCGGTGATCGCCGCCGGCGTCGGGCAGGCCGTGGCGCTCGCGACCGGCGCGCTGGCCCTCGTACAGCCCCTGTTCGTCCTGGAACTGCCGCTCGCCCTGCTCATCGGCTCGCTGGTGGCGCGCGACCGGCTGCCCGCGGTGGTGTGGCTCGCCGTCGCCGGGGTGGTGGCCGGGCTCGCCGTCGTCCTACTGGCGGCCTCACCGGCGGGCAACCGCACGCACGTCCCGGTCGACCGCTGGCTCCTGGCCCTGGCCGCCTGCGCGGCGGCCGTGACCGCGCTGGCCGTGACCGGCCTGCGCAGACCGCCGGGCCGGATGCGCGCCGGCTGCCTCGGCGCGGCCACCGCCGTCTGCTACGCGCTCACCGCCGCCCTCATGAAGTCGTCCATGCACGTGCTCGACGAACGCGGCCTCGGCGCCTTCCTGACGGCCTGGGAGACGTACGCCTTCGCCGCCTGCGGCGTCTGCGCCCTGCTGCTCCTGGAACACGCCATGCAGGGCGGCCCGCTCGTCGCCTCGCAACCCGCGCTGACCCTCGGTGACGCGGGCGTCAGCGTCGCCCTCGGGGTGCTGTTGTACGAGGAGCACCTGCGGGCCCACTGGTGGCTGCTGCCCCAGTTGCTGGGCCTGGTCCTGATCTGCGCCGGCGTGTTCGTGCTGGCCAGGGCCGGCGCGGAGGTCGAGGCGGACGGCCCCTGAGCCGCCGCCCTGTCGCAGGCATCGGGAAGCTGGTAGCTTGAACGTGTTCAATAATTCTCCGCCGTAACGGTGCCCACCGCCGCGCCCGACCAGCGATGCGAGGAACCCGCCCATGACCACAGGCCGCTGGCTCCGCGTCAGCCTCTTGCGCCATCTCGCCACCGCCGCGGTGGGTTGGACGGCCGCCGCCCTCGTCCTGCCGGCCCTGGGGAACGGTCCCTTCGCGCACGAGCTGTTGGACGGGATGCTGCTGGGGCTGGTGGTACTGCCGTTGATCGCGATCGGCACCCTCTTCGTCCTCGCCCTGCTGCACGAACGGCGCCTGGAGCCGCCCGACGGCGGCGCGGCGCGGATCCGCGGCGGCTGGACGCTGCTCCTCCCGCTCGCCCCCCTGCTTCCGGCGGTGCTCCTGGCCCCGCTCCAGTACGCGATCATGCTGTGCGCGCAGGCGGTGTACATCGTGTGGGTGTTGCCCCGCGAGGATTCCGGGGCCGGGGCGCGGGAGCGGACGGCGCGGCGGCCCGGCGCGGTCGGCGACCTCCTGTGAGCCGGACCGGGCTCGACCCGTGCGGGCGGACACCCGACCCGGTCACCCCCGACGCCCCGGCCGCGGTACCCAGGCCGCTGTTCACCCAGCAGTGGCTCGACCTCACGTTCATCCACTGGGCCGTCGCACCGGACGCCGTCGCCCACCTCATGCCGGGGGGAGCGGTCCCCGACACCAGGGACGGGCTCACCTACGTCGGGCTCGTCGCCTTCCGGATGCACAAGGTGGGGCTGCTGCGACTGCCCGGCGTGCCGTACTTCGGGTCGTTCCCGGAGACCAACGTACGGCTGTACTCCCGCGACGCGCAGGGGCGGCGCGGGGTCGTCTTCCGCTCCATGGACGCGTCCCGGCTGATCCCCGTCGTGGCGGGCCGGTTGGGGTTCCGGCTGCCGTACCTGTGGTCACGGATGGCCTTCCGGGCCGAGGGCGACACCGTCCACTACACGAGCTCCCGGCGCCTGCCCGGCCCGCGCGGCGCGTCCAGCCGGATCACCGTGCGCACAGGGGCCCGCATCGAGGAACCCACCGAGCTGGAGCACTTCCTCACCGCCCGGTGGGGCATGCACAACGCCTTCCCCGGCGGCGCCGGATACCTGTCCAACGACCACCCCCGCTGGCCCCTGTTCCGGGCCGAGCTGGTCACCTGCGAGGAGGACCTCATCGCGGCCGCCGGCATCCCGACCCCCGTGGACGCCCCGGTCAGCGTGCTGTACTCACCCGGCGTCCCGGTCCGCCTGGGCCGGGCCTCCCGCCCGCCCCGCGGGACCTGATCTCACTTCCCCCAGATCTTCCGGTACGCCTCGCGGTAGCCCGGCGGATCCCACGACGTCGCGCCGCGACTGTTCGCGGCCGTGGAGATGTGGACGGGGGCGACGTAGCCGCTGGGGGGCCGACCGGCGAAGGCGCGGTTGAACTCGTCGACGATCTGCCAGCCCTGCTGGGACAACGGCTCGGGCACGGTGGCGGCCTGGAACTGCTCGCTGTCGATCCGTTGGAACGCCGACGGGTCGCCGTCCCCCGCGCCGATGTTGAACGGCGGCCCCGAGCCCGGCCTGCCGGCGGCGCGGAAGGCCGGGGCCGCGTCGTCGAAGTAGAGGTCGTTGATCGCGACGGAGTGGGTCCACCGGTCCCGGAAGCGGGACAGGAGGGACGACACCTCCTGGGGCGTGCGCGTGCTCGCGTCGGGGATCGGAATGTTCTCGTACGACAGCAGCTCGACACCGGCGCAGGTGGCGAGCTCCTTCTTGATCAGCTCGGACTTGTTCCTGGCGAACGGGATGGAGTCGTCGGTGAACAGGACGACCCCGGCGTTCCCCCGGGTCCCGGCGATGACCCAGTCCGCGCTGATCCTCGCGACGTCCTCCACCTTCGTGGTGACGTTCGTCAGCAGACCGGCCTCCTCGCTCGGACCGGGCGTGCCCACCGCGTGCCAGCCCACGAGCGGGATGCCCGCCGCCCGGGCCCGCGCCACCTGCTGCGAGGTCAGTTCGGGGTCGAAGCCGCCGATGACGATTCCCGACGGCTTGAGGGTGACGGCTTGACCGAGCGCCGCCTGGATGCCCGCCGGGGTGCCCTCCCCGTCGATCACCCGGACCTTCCAGCCGATGGCCCGCGCGGCGTCCTGGAGCCCCTTCGCGACGCCCGCGACACCGGGGTTGGTCATGGTCTGCGCGACGTAGACGATCGTCTTGCCCGCGACGGCGGCGGGCCCCTCGGTGGGGCCGTTCCAGACGGCGTCGCTGTTCTCGGCCTGCCGAACGGCCGCCCGGGCCCGCGCGAGGCTCGCGGGGCAGCCGTCCTTCGTCGGGGCGACGCCGGCGTCGGTCGCCGGGCCGCCGCTCCCGCAGCCGGCCACGAGGACGACGGCCGCCGCCAGCAGGGCTGCTGCCTTGGCGCTGGACTTGCGGTTCGGGTGCACGGTGGCTCCTGACGCGGGTGTGCGTTCGAGGGGATCAGGGCCGGACGCCGTCGGCCGGCGACATGACGTCCGGCCCGGCGGGCGGGCGGCCCGGCTCGGGGACGCGCGGCCGCAGGCGCCGGCGGGCCGACCACCCGGCCAGGCCGACGGCGATGAGCAGGGTGGCCCCGTTGAACAACGGCGTGGCCCAGAACTGGGCGCCGAGCTGGCCGATGCCGGCGAGACCGATGGCGAGGACCGCGACGGCGACGACGGTGCCGATGGCGTTGGCCCGCCCGGGCCTGATCGTCGTGGACCCGAGCAGGGCGCCGACGAACGCGGGCAGCAGGTAGTCCAGCCCGACGCTGGGGTTGCCGGTCTGCTGCTGCGCGGCCAGCAGGACACCGGCGAAGCCGACGACCAGACCCGACGCGGCGAACGCCAGAACGCAGTAGCGTCGCGTCGGGATGCCGATGATGTCGGCGGCACGCGGATTGGACCCGATGACGTACAGGTACCGGCCGGCCGGCAGCCGGTCCAACACCACCCAGAGGGCGGCCGCGACGGCCAGCACGTAGAACGCGGGCAACGGCAGCCCGAGGAACCGGGAGTCGTACAGGCCCGTGAAGGCACCGGGCAGTCCGCCCGGACCGGGGACGATCCGCGCCCCGTCCGTGATCCAGCCGGTGACGGCGTACATCATGCTGCCGGTGCCCAGGGTCGCGATGAAGGAGTCGATCCGCCCGAACTCGACGATGACACCGTTGAGGGCGCCGACCACCCCGGCCCCGCACACCACCGCCAGGCAGGCGAGGGGCCAGGGCCAGCCCTCGGTGACGACGAGGTCCATCACCATGACGTGGGCCAACCCGAGGCCGTAGCCGATGGACAGGTCGAACTTGCCCGTCGCGATGGGGATCGTGGCGCCCAGCGCCAGCACGGCGGGGATCGCCTGGTTGGACAGGATCGAGGAGACGTTGTCCCGGGTGGGGAACGTGTTCGGCAGGGCGACCGAGAAGACCACGAAGAGCAGGACGGCCAGGGCCAGGAGGCCGTAGCTGCCGATGAAGTGCCCGCGCAGCCGCGCCGGCAGGGATCGGGGAGGGAGGAAGGGGGTCATCGGCTGGTCGCAGCTCCGGTGATGGGGGGCATGGCGGAGGCCGTCCTGGTGAGCTCGGCGACGGTCAGGGCCGCGCCCGTCAACTCGGCCGCCACGCTCCCGCGGACGAACACCAGGGCGCGGTGGCACACGCCCGCCACCTCCTCGAAATCGGTGGAGATGAGCAGGACCGCCCGACCGTCGGCCAGCGCTCCGTCGAGCAGGCGGTACAGGGTGGACTTGGCGCCGACGTCCACACCGGCCGTCGGCTCCTCCAGGACGAGCAGGCGCAGGTCGCCCCGGAGCCGGCGGCCGACCATCACCTTCTGCTGGTTGCCGCCGGACAGCGTGGCGATCGGCACCTCGCTGTCGCGGGGCCGCACCGAGAACCGGTCGATGAGGGCGGCGGCCTCGGCGCGCTCGCGCCGCGGGCCCAGCCACCACGACGCCCGCCCGCCCCCCGACCGGGGGTTCGCGAGGAAGTTCTCCCGGACGGTCAGCTCGGCCGCGCAGCCCTCCTCCTGACGGTTGCCCGTCACGAAGCCGACTCCGCGGTCGAGCGCGGCGGCAACCGTCGCGGGGCGGTACGGCTTCCCGTCGAGCAGGGCCCGCCCGCCGAGGATCGGCCGTACGCCCGCCAGGGCGCGGCCCAGGTCCGTGTGGCCGGCTCCGGTCAGGCCCACCATGCCGAGGATCTCGCCGGCCCGCAGGTCCAGGCCGACGTCCTGGGCGAACTCGGTCGTCAGGCCGTCCAGGCGCAGGAGGGGCGGCCCGGCGGCCGGTTCGGTCGCGGGCCGGTGCGGGGCCGACGCGTGGCCCACGATGGCGTGGACCAGCCGGGCGGGGCTGTGCCCGGCCAGGGACCCCCGGTCGACGAGGAGCCCGTCCCGCAGGACGGCGAAGGTGTCGGCGACCTCGTACACCTCGTCGAGCCGGTGGCTGACGTAGAGGATGCCGTGGCCCCGGTCGCGCAGGGCGTGCAGGACATCGAACAGTCGGGCGCAGTCCGCGGCGGGGAGGGTGGCCGTCGGCTCGTCGAGGACGAGGAGTTCGGCGCGCGAGGCCAGGGCGCGGGCGATGGCGACCAGCGAACGTTCGGCGGGGGCGAGGTCGGCGATCCGGGCGTCGGCGTCCAGGTGCCCGGCGACGGTGCGCAGCGCTTCCGCGCAGTGCTCGCGGGTGCCTCGCCAGGAGATCAGCCCGTACCGGCGCGGGTAGCCGTTGCCCAGGGCGATGTTCTCGGCCACCGTCATCCAGTCGACGAGCCCGAGGTCCTGGTGGATGAAGGACATGTTCCGGGTTGCGGCGTGCGAGCCGAGCGGGTGCCCCCCGACCGTCACCTCGCCCTCGTCGGCGTGGTGGACCCCGGCGAGCACCTTGATCAGGGTGGACTTCCCCGCGCCGTTGGCCCCCAGCAGGGCGAGGACCTCGCCCCGGTGCACGTCGAGGTCCACCGACTCCAGCGCGCGCGTGCCGCCGAACCGTTTGCCGAGACCGCGCACGCGGACCAAGGGCTCCCCGCCGGAGCGGGCGGGCGGCCCCGTCGAGGTGTCGGGAGCGTCATGCACAGACTTCTCCGGGGGTCGGCCTCCGAGTTCTTCCCGACGGCATGCGGGATTCTACGGGGATCATGTACCGCATCCGCGACATAACGCCCCGTACCGCTGTCCCAATGGGCGAACCCGGGGCGGGCCCGCGCCCGGGCCGCGACCCGTGACGGCGGACCCCGGGCCCGGCCCGCGCCCGGCACCCGGTCACGCCGCGTCCAGGGTGCACTCCGCCCAGATGACCTTGCCCCCCGGGGTGTAGCGGGTGCCCCAGGCCTGGGCGAGCTGGGCGACGAGGAACAGGCCGCGGCCACCCTCGTCGGTGGTGGCCGCGTGACGCATCCGGGGGGCGGTGCTGCTGGCGTCGTGGACCTCGCAGATCAGCGTCCGGTCGTGGATCAGGCGGACCCGGATGGGCTCGGTGCCGTAGCGGACGGCATTGGTGACGAGCTCGCTGAGCAGCAGCTCCGCGGCGAAGGAACACTCGTCGAGACCCCACTCGTCCAGCCGGGCCATGGCCTCGCCCCGGACGCGGGAGACCATCGCCGGATCGGCGGACAGGTCCCAGGTGGCGATCCGGTCGGCGGGCAGGGCGTTGGTACGGGCGACGAGTAGGGCGATGTCGTCCCCGGGGTGCTCGGGCGCCACGGCGTCGAGGACGGCCTCGCAGGTGTCCTCGGGGCTGAGGTCCGGATGGGCGAGCACGCGCCGGAGCTCGTCCAGGGCCGCGTCGATGTCGCGGTCCCGGTCCTCGATCAGGCCGTCTGTGTAGAGGACCAGCCGGCTGTGCTCGGGGAGGTGGATCTCGACCGATTCGAACGGCAGGCCACCGAGGCCCAGCGGGGGACCGGCCGGCAGGTCGACGAGCGTCACGGTGCCGTCGGGGCCGACCAGCGCGGGCGGCGGGTGCCCGGCGCGGGCCATCGTGCACGACTGTGAGGTCGGATCGTAGATCGCGTACAGGAAGGTGGCGCCGACGATGCCGGTGCTGCCGGGGCCGGGATGGTCGCCGCCCTCCTCGCGGTCCAGCCGGACCATGAGGTTGTCCAGGTGGGTGAGGAGCTCGTCGGGGGCGAGTTCCAGTTCGGCGAAGTTGCGCGCGGCGGTGCGCAGCCGGCCCATGGTGGCGGCGGCGTGCAGTCCGTGGCCGACGACGTCGCCGACGAGGAGGGCCACGCGGGTGCCGGAGAGCGGGATGACGTCGAACCAGTCGCCGCCCACCCCGGACTCGGCGGGCAGGTAGCGGTGGGCGACCTCCACGGCGTTCTGTTCCGGGAGGCCGCGGGGGAGCAGGCTGTGCTGCAGGGACAGGGCGAGGGTGTGTTCGCGGGTGTAGCGGCGGGCGTTGTCGATGCACAGGGCGGCGCGGGCCGCGAGTTCCTGCGCCAGGGAACGGTCGTCGTCCCCGAAGGGGGCCGGGTCCTGCGAACGGTAGAACCCGGCGATGCCGAGCAGCACGCCGCGGGCCAGCAACGGCACCGTGATGAGGGAGTGGATGTTGCGGGCGAGGAGCCGATCTGCGTGCTCGGGGTCCTGGGCGATCCACCCGAACGCGGCCCTCAGATCGGGTTCCAGCACCGGCTGGCCGGTCGCCAGGCACCGCATGTGGGGCGTGGTCGCGCGAAGGACGACCTGCGTGCCCACCGGGTAGAAGGGGCAGTCCTCGTGGATGCCGTGGACCACCGTGCGGTGCATCTCGGTGGTCGGGCGGGGCGACTCCTCACCGCGCAGGACCGCCTCGGGCAGGTCGATGGTCACGAAGTCGGCCAGCCGCGGCACCGCCGTCTCGGCGAGTTCCCACGCGGTGCGGGTCACGTCCAGGGTGGTGCCGATGCGGTTGCTGGCCTCGGCCAGCAGCTCCAGGCGTCGGCGCGCCGCCACGGCGTACTTGCCCACCTCCGGCTCGCCCACCAGGACGAGCCCCCGGACCCGCCCGTCGGCGCGATCACCGGTGCGCGGGCCGACGGGCGCGTCCGCGGCGCCGGGTGCGCCGCCCGCGGCGGCGGCCGGGCCCGGCCCGGCCGGGGTCCGGGGGAAGGCCCCTGCGGTCGGGGCGGTGGGGGCCGGGGCGTGCCGGTCCGTGTCCTCGGGGAGGAGCGCTTCGACGACCAGTCCCTCGACACCGGACGAGCTCGTCACGGGCCGGCTCACCAGCGTGACCGACCGGCCGCGGGACAGGAGCACGTCGGAGGCGGCCAGTTGGGCCGAGGACATCAGCTCGGTGGCCTTCTCCTTGAGGATCAGCTGGTCGGCCTGGTCGAGGTCGCTCTGGAGCAGGTCGTCCATGGTGACCGGGTGTCCGTCGAGGGCGCCGACGCCGGTCCGGGCGTGGTCGCCCGCTTCCAGGTAGGCCTGCAGGAGGCCGCGCTCCCGGGCCGAGCTCTGCTCCATCAGGCGCCGCTCGACGGCCTCGGCCGCCCTGCGGACCAGCGGGACCAGCGCCGGATCGGCGTCGGTGTACGGGTAGCCGAGGCACAGGACGCCCTCGATGCGTCCGCTGAGCTGGTCGCGCACGGGGATCGCGGTGCAGGCCGCCGACTGGGACCGCTCGGCGAAGTGCTCGGCGCCGTGGACCTGGACGAGCCTGCGCTCCGCGAGCGTGAGGCCGATACCGTTGGTGCCCGCCACCCGCTCGGCGAACACGAAGCCGGGCAGGACCTGGATCGGGGCGAGGTGCCTGACCATGGCCGTGTCCCCGAAACGACGCTCCAGCACCGTGCCGCGCGCGTCGGCGAGGCAGATGTTCATCCGGCTCCCCGTGAAGATCGACTCCAGCCGGTCGAGCACCGGCCCGGCCGCGCGCACGAGGGGCCCCTCCAGGTCGAGGTCCTCGATGAAGGGCAGCTCCGACTGGTCCGGCGAGAGTCCCAGCAGCCGGCAGCGCTGCCACGAGCTGAGGATCGCACTGTGCACGCCCCCGCCGACCGCCTCACCCTGGAGGAACCGGTCACGGAAGTGCACGGGGCCGATGCGGTCCTCGACGACCCCCATCTGCACCACTCCCCTCACCGGAGCCCGCTCGATCACCCGATTTGAGTATATTCCTCATGATGTGGGCGAGGTGGGGCGCGCCTCGACGGCGCCGCTGCCGACGGCGGTCCCCGTCCGGGTCGCCGCGGCGGGCATCAGAGGACGGCGACCGGATTGACCGGTGAGCCGGTGCCGCCCGGTACGTTCAACGGCGCCACGACCAGCATGAACGCGTGACGACCCGCCCCGGCGCACGCCGCGGACAGCGCTTCGAGGTCCAGGTTGTCCAGCAGGGGAACGCCCATCGCCGTGATGGCGAGGGCGTGGACGGGGGAGTGCAGGCCCTCGACCGGCGACGGCCGCACGTCGTTGTCCCCGTCCGAGCCGATCAGCGCGACGCCCCGCTCGGCCAGCAACGGCAGGGCGTCCACGTGCCAGCCGGCGCTCGCCGCACCCGTGTCCCAGGGGCCGGTGTCCCGGCGTCGGCGGAACCGGCCGGTGCGCAGCAGCACGGCGTCAGCCTCCCCGACGGTGACGTCCAGGGCCTCCTCCGCGGCGAGCACGTCCCGCCGGCGCACCGCGCGCCCCGGCTCCAACCAGTCGGAGCCGAGCACGGCGGGCAGGTCGAGCAGCACGCCCCGCGCGACCAGCGGGCCGAGCGCCGCGACGGCCCCGAAGCGGGCCCCGCCCGCCCCGATGCTCTGCCGCGCCACCCGGCCGTCGTACAACTGCCCGCGGTAGGCGATGTGTGACAGCGCGTCCAAGTGGCTCACGGCCTTGGCGTGGTAGTCGACGCCCAGGAAGTCCTTGTAGGCGGCGGGTTCCGGCTCCTCCACGTCGCCGAGGTCGGACATGAGGTGCAGCGCGGGCTTCGTGTTGTCGGGCCCGGGCAGGGTGTCCCAGGGACGCCCCAACGGTACGATCGTCCCGGCCCGGACCAGCGCCGCGGCCCTCCCCACATGGGCCGCCGTCACCCGGTTCCACGCGCCCCGGTCGGCCGCCTCCCAGCGGCCCCACGTACGGACCGCGTCGAACAGCCCGTCGAACTCCGCGCGGGAGACGGCGGCGGCCCCGCCGCCCGTACCGGACGGCGCGGGTGCGGGGTCACCGTCGGGGTCGCTGTTCATCGGGGCTCGGCGCTCCAGAGCTCGTACGGACGGGCCGGCGACCCCGACGGCGCGGGCCGGGGCCGCCGGGCCCGTGTGCGGTGCGGTGTCGCGGCGGGCCGGGGGAGCGACCGGCCGCGACACCCGGTGGGCCTCAGGCCAGGTCGAACCGGTCGAGGGTCATGACCTTGTCCCACGCGGCCACGAAGTCGCGCACGAACGCCTCCCGAGCGTCCTCGCACGCGTATACCTCCGCGATGGCCCGCAGTTGGGAGTGCGAACCGAGGACGAGGTCGACGGCGGTCGCGGTCCACTTGACCTCGCCCGTCGCGCGGTCCCGGCCCTCGTACACGTTCTCCGCCGACTCCGACGCCTTCCACTGCGTTCCCATGTCCAGCAGGTTCACGAAGAAGTCGTTGGTCAGCGCCCCGGGCCGGTCCGTCAGGACACCGTGCGCGGACCCCTTGAAGCCGGTGTTCAGCGCCCGCATGCCGCCGATCAGCACCGTCATCTCGGGCGCCGTGAGGTTCAGCATGTTGGCGCGGTCCAGCAGGAGCGTCTCCGGGGACAGCTTCTCGCCCTCGGGGAGGTGGTTGCGGAACCCGTCGGCCCGGGGTTCGAGCACGGCGAACGACTCCACGTCGGTCTGCTCCTGCGAGGCGTCCGTGCGCCCCGGCGCGAACGGGACCGTCACGGTGTGCCCCGCGTCCTTCGCGGCCTGTTCGACGGCCGCGCAGCCGCCCAGGACGATCAGGTCGGCGAGCGAAACCTTCCTGCCGCCGGCCGAGGCGTTGAAGTCCTGCTGGATCCCTTCGAGGGTCCGCACGGTCCCGCTCACCTCGGGCACGTCGTTCAGTTCCCAGTCGCGCTGCGGCGCGAGCCGGATCCGGGCCCCGTTCGCACCACCGCGCTTGTCGGTGCCGCGGAAGCTCGCAGCCGACGCCCAAGCCGTGGTGACCAGTTGGGGGAGGGACAGCCCGGAGGAGAGGATCCTTTCCTTCAGCGCGGCGATGTCCGCGTCCCCGACCGGCTCGTGGTCGGCCGCGGGTACCGGGTCCTGCCACAGCTGCGGCTCGGGGATCCACGGGCCGAGGTAGCGCGAGATCGGCCCCATGTCGCGGTGCAGCAGCTTGTACCAGGCCTTCGCGAAGGCCACCGCGAGCTTGTCCGGGTTCTCGTGGAAGCTCTTCGCGATCGGCGCGTAGATCGGATCCACCTTCAGCGCCAGGTCCGTCGTCAGCATCATCGGGGCGTGCCGCCTCGACGGATCGTGCGCGTCGGGCACGGTGTCCCGGGCGGCGGGATCCTTCGGGGTCCACTGCTGCGCGCCGGCGGGACTCCTCGTCAGCTCCCAGTCGTAGCGGAACAGGTTGTCCAGGTAACCGTTGTCCCACTTCGTCGGCTCGGAGGTCCAGGCGCCCTCCAGTCCGCTGGTGAGCGAGTCGACGCCCTTGCCGCTGCCGCACGTGTTCCGCCAGCCGAGGCCCTGCTGCTCGATGGGCCCGGCCTCGGGCTCCGGGCCGATGCAGTCCGGGTCGACGGCGCCGTGGCACTTGCCGAACGTGTGGCCGCCGACGATGAGGGCCAGCGTCTCCTCGTCGTTCATCGCCATGCGCGCGAAGGTCTCGCGAATGTCCCGGGCGGCGGCCACCGGGTCCGGGTTGCCGTTCGGGCCTTCGGGATTGACGTAGATCAGGCCCATCTGCACGGCGCCGAAAGGCCCCGTGAGTTCCCGGTCACCGCTGTAGCGCTCGTCCCCGAGCCACGTGTCCTCGGATCCCCAGAAGATTTCCTCCGGTTCCCAGATGTCCTCCCGGCCGAAACCGAACCCGAACGTCTTGAACCCCATCGATTCCATCGCGCAGTTTCCGGCGAATACCAGCAGGTCCGCCCAGGAGATCCGGCGGCCGTACTTCTGCTTGACCGGCCAGAGCAGACGGCGCGCCTTGTCGAGGCTCGCATTGTCCGGCCAACTGTTGAGAGGGGCGAAGCGCTGGGCGCCGGAGCCGCCGCCGCCCCGGCCGTCGGCGATGCGGTACGTTCCCGCGGCGTGCCAGCTCATGCGGATGAAGAGCGGCCCGTAGTGCCCGTAGTCGGCCGGCCACCAGTCCTGGGAGGCCGTCATCACGTCGAAGACGTCCCGCTTGAGCGCTTCGACGTCGAGGCTCGCGAATTCCTTCGCGTAGTCGTAGTCATCGGCCATCGGATTGGACAGGGGCGAGTGCTGGTGGAGGACCTGGAGGTCCAGTTGGTTCGGCCACCAGTCCCGGTTCGTCCTGGGTCGCGTCGGCGTGGCGGTCGGGGAGGGGATTGCTGGGTTCTCGCTTTCGCTGCCGGACACGTCCGCCCTCTTTCCTGTCTCGGTGTTTCCTACTGCCGGCTCTCACGACGCCGGAAAGGGTGCCTGGGTCGGCGTCCGTATGGTCGCGCACCGTGGACCGCACCGTCACGAGAACACGCAGAGCACGCCCGCATTGCCGGAACGCGAACTCCGCACGGGAAAGGGATTCGGTGACGGGGGCTTATCGGGGGAACAACGGGGCAGGTGCCCCCACGGATGGGCGAACGGCGCGGTGTTCCACCGTCGCGAGCCCCGAACCCAACCCGACCGGATCGGAGATCACCATGGCCGACAAGGGCGCAATGGACAAGGCGAAGGGCAAGGCCAAGGAGGCCGCGGGCAAGGTCACCGGAAACGACCGGATGGCAGCCGAGGGCAAGGCCGACCAGGCCAAGGGCAAGGCCAAGGAAGCCATCGGGGACGCGAAGGAAGCGATGAAGGGCAAGCGCCACAAGATGTGACGGGCGACATGTGACGGACACCCGCAGTCACCCGGGTGACAGTCACCCGCATTCACCCGCGACCCGCGGGCCCCCGGCCATGACCGACGCCGGGGGCCCGCGGGCGTGCCGCTGCGGCAGCCCGCCGCCCGCCCCTCCGGTACAGCCGGATCCCCGCAGGTATCGGAGCCGGTGACGTGGGCAGGCGGAAGGACATGAAGGCATCGAAAGTCGCCTACAAGCCGGTCGGCCTCGCCCTCGGAGCGGGGGCCGGAATGCTGGCCGGGGCGCTGTTCAAGCAGGTGTGGAAGTTCGCGGGGCACGACGACGACGCCCCCGACGCGATGGACGAAGGGCGCCGGTGGCGGGAGGTCCTGCTCGCCGCGGCCGTCCAAGGGGCGATCTTCGCCCTCGTCAAGGCGGCCGTCGAGCGCTCCGGAGCCGTCGCCGTCCGACGGGTCTCGGGCACCTGGCCGGGCTGAGACGCCTACGCCGCCGGGCGGGCGCGGCGAGCATCCCAAGGATTACTTCCCCACCAGGTGAGCTTTGTTATGTGTGACGGCGCGCTCACCGGGCATTTCCATGGTGAACATGGCGCATCGGCCATGCAAGGGGGAAGGGGTTGCCATGTTGCTCACCCACCTGTTCGACGGAGACGTCCTGTTCGTCCGGCTGCCCGACGACCTCGACGTCGGCACACGCGGAACTGCCGTCTCGGAGTTCGAGTTCCTGCTCAGGAGCTACCGGCCCCGCACCGTCGTGATGGAGCTCCCGCACCTCTCGGGCGCCGCCGTCGTGAGCACCGTCCTGCGCGCCGAACGGCTGTGCAGGGCCACCGGAGCGTCGTTCGGTACGACGACCTCCCGCGCGGCGCCGTCCCTCCCCGACGAGGACGACACCGCGGCGGCGGCCTGAGTCCGGCCGACCCGCAGGTTTCGCACACGGCAGACCGGTAAGGCGCACCACATGGTGCGATTCGGATACACGATGATGACCGAGCAGGCCGGCCCCCGGGAGCTGGTCGAGCACGTCGCCGCCGCCGAACGGGCGGGTTTCGACTTCTCCGTCACCTCCGACCACTACTTCCCCTGGCTCGCCTCCCAGGGCCACGCCCCGTACGCGTGGAGCGTCCTGGGGGCGGCCGCGCAGGCCACGACGACCATTCCCCTCATGACGTACGTGACCTGCCCGACGATCCGCTACCACCCGGCGGTCGTCGCCCAGAAGGCGGCCACGATGCAACTGCTGTCCGACGGCCGGTTCCGACTGGGCCTGGGCTCCGGCGAGAACCTCAACGAGCACGTGGTCGGACCCGGCTGGCCGGCCGCGCACGTGCGGCTGGCGATGCTGGAAGAGGGTGTGGGGATCATCCGCGACCTCCTCGACGGCGGTTCCGTGAACCACCACGGCCAGTACTTCGACGTCGAGAACGCCAAACTGTGGGACCTCCCCGACGAACCGCCGCCCATCGGCATCGCGGTGTCCGGCAAGCGGTCCTGCGAACTGGCGGGCCGGTACGCCGACTTGGCCATCGCCGTCGACCCCGAGCGGGAACTCCTGGAGTCCTTCGACCGGGCCGGAGGCGTGGGCAAGCCGCGGGTCGGCCAACTGGCGGTCTGCCACGACACCGACCGTGAGGCTGCCGTCCGGCGCGCCCACGACCAGTTCCGTTGGTCGGTGGGCGGCTGGCAGGTCAACGCGGAGCTCCCCGGCCCGTCCGCCTTCGACCAGGCCTCCCGCTACGTCCGCCCCGAGGACATCGCGAAGTCGATCCCCTGCGGCGACGACCCCGACGACTTCGTCGACGCCGTCCGTCCGTTCGTCGAAGCGGGCTTCACCGAGATCGCCCTGATCCAGGTCGGCGGATCCCACCAGCACTCGTTCATCGACTGGTCCGAAACCACCCTCCTCCCGGCCCTGCGCGGCATGGCCGCATGATCCGTCCGCGGGCGGACTACGCGAGGGTGACCCGCATTCCGCCGCGGGAAAGGATGTCGAGGACCTCGGCGAGCAGGTCGTACGGGTGGCCGTCCGGGGCCAGGACGTGGGGCAGGTGCTCGCGCGCCGTCGCGGAGTCGTGCCAGAGCAGGGTCGACGGGCCCGTGTGGCCGAAGCCGCCGCGCAGGCAATCGGCGACGGCCCCCGTACAGTTCCCCAGGTAGCCGCCGGGCCCGTTCACGGCCTCGCCCAGGGCCAGGTAGAGGCCCGGGACGTCGGTGACGTGGCGGCCGTCGAGTTCGTACGCGGCACCCGACCGGTCCTCGTGCGCGACGCGGCAACCCCGCTCACAAACGAGGTCCAGCCAGGTCTCGCGCCGCGGGGTGCTCAGCTCGGTCCAAGCGCCGACCGTTCCGGGCGGCCCCGCCCGCCACCGTTCCCAGACCGGCCGGACGTGCTCGGGCACCGATCCGAAGCGGCCGCGGCCGAGGTCCAGTTCCACGTCGATCAGATCCTCCCCGAGCGAGGAGGGACGCCAGGCGTCGACGGTCGGCCACAGGTACCGCTCGGTGAAGGGCTCGCCCCGGTCGTCCATGATCCCCAGTTCGGCCTCCCCGAGCGCCTGCCGCATGCGCCCGCTCGGGGCGAACCCGCGCAGGACGAGGCGGGGTTGTGGCTCCTCGGCGCGCAGGATGCGGGTGAACTCGCGGCAGGAGCCGATCCACCGGTACTCGTCGTGCAGGCGCACCGTTCCCCGGTGTCCCACGGGCGGCTCCTCGTGGCCGTCCGTTCCGGTCAGGACGAGACCGTCCGTCCCCGGGTGCGGACCGAGGCTCTCCACGTCCTCCAGCAGCCAGGGACCGAGGTCCGTGCCCTGCGGTACGAACCACACCCGACTCCCGACGCGGTAGCGGACCCCGGGAGTCTCCGGAACCCAGCCGAACAGTTCGTACGTCTCCCGGACCGGCTCGGCGAACAGGCCCTCCACCTCGTAACAGGCGCCCCAGAGGCGGTCGTTCTCCGTGTCGGTCAGCGTGTACCGCATGCTCCCGTTCCGGGCGCCGTCGTCCTCCCACATGGCGACGATCATGCCCGAGTCGGTTGCGGGACGCGTGCGGCGGGTCGCCGGGCGGAGCCACCGGGCGGCCCGGTCGACGTCCCCGGGGCCGGGGACGCGGGTAGCCTGCCCCTGTCGGACCGTGCCGGACCAGCCGTTCAGGTACGCACCCACCAGCGGACGCATCGGACGTGGAGCCCCAAATGACCACACCGCGTGACTTGTTGATCGTCACCATGGACACGGCCGCCGGGCAGCTGGCCGAGAAGGGCGACCTGTCGCTCGCGCTCGCGGGCGCCGAGGCGATCGACCTCCTCGGCACCCGGGCCATCAGGCTGGACGGCGATCTGATCGTCCCCGACGACGACCGTCCGGCACCGACCGACCGGCTGATGGCGGAGGCGGCCTCCTCGATCGTCCAGGAGGAGCCCTACGAGTCGGTCACCGACTGGCTGTGGCGCCGGGGTCGCGGCCTGTCCGCCGTCTACGAGGCCGCGCTGGAGGAGGAAGGGCTGCTCGCCCGGCAGCGCCGCCGAGGGCTCTCCTTCCGGGCCGGCAACCCGGAGCTCGTCGAATCGCCCGCCCGCCGCAGGGCCGTCGACCGCTGGGCGTCGGACGACCCGGTCCTCGCCAACCTCGCGGAAACCGTCGGGGTCCGGGGCGAGCGGACCGGGGACTCCCCGGACGTCGCCGACGACGCCGTGGCCACGGTGCTGGCCGCCGTCAGCGACGCGGTGGTGGAACTGGCCTCCGTACGGCAACGCCGCGCCATCGACGAGGCCGCCTTCGACAACATCTGGCGGGGCGGCGTCTGACCCGCACCGGGGCCGTCGCGATCCGCTCCGCCCCGTCCGCCGGGTCGGAGCGGATCGCACCGTACGGACGGGGCGCGTGCGCCCGGACGGCCGCGTCCCGTCCCGGTGTCACATGGCGGCGCGCAGCATGCCCGCCGTTCTGGCCATGGCGGCCTTCGTCGCGTCGTCGGAGGCGGTCCGTGCGGCCTCCTCCAACAGGAGGGTCGCCGCCTGGAGGAGCCCGACGTGGACGGGCACCGTTTCGAGTCCCGTGAGCGCGGCCATGGCCTGGTCGGTGGCGCTCTGCGGGATGAGGGTGCTGACGCCGCGGCCGACGCCGCGCTGGGACTGGGTTGGAGTGCTCACCCGGTGATTGTCCCCGGTCCGACCGCCGAACCGGGCACGATCGCGCACGGTTTCACCGGTGTGGCCCGGCCGGGGACCGGCGTCGTCGGGCACGGCCTGCCGCGCGCCCGGCCCACCCCGCCGGTCGACCCGCGCGACCGCTCACACGATGACGGCGTCGACCTCGACCTCGACCAGCCAGTCGGGATCGATGAAGCGGGACACCTCGACGACCGTCAACGCGGGCCGCACCGACGCGAACCGCTCACCGTGCGCCCGCGCCGCCTCCTCCCACCGGGTCACGTCGGTCAGCATCAGACGGGTGCGGGTGACGTCCGACACCGCCGCCCCGGCCGCCTCCAGCGCACGCACGGCGATGTCGAGGCACCGTACGGTCTGGGCGTAGACGTCCCCGGGGCCGACGGTCGAGCCGTCGTCGCCGATGGGGGCCGTGCCGGCCACCGCCACGTGGTTGCCCGCCCGGACCGCGCGCGAGAAACCGATCCGCGGTTCCAGGGGGGACGCGGAGCCGACGGTCCGTCGAATGGATTCCATCCCGTCATGCTCGCAGACGGCCCCCTGCCTCAGCCCTGAGGGTGGACGTCGCCGTCCTCGTCGAGCGCGAGGTGGATCCGCATCGGTTCCTGGCTGTTGACGTCGGAGGGGCGCGGGCCCTCGGGCCCGTCGGGGCCCCAGCGCAGCAACCTGCGGGTCCGGACGATCTGGTAGACGGAGCCGTCCAGTTCCAGCCGGTTCACGCGCCCCACCCGCAGGGAGTCCGCGGCCCTGGCGTACGTGGCCAGCCGCGCGGCCCGCGCGGCGTCCGGCGTTCCCGTACGGGCGTCGACGTGCGGGCCGGCGACGGGGGAGATGAGGCCGTGCATGCGCGGCCACATCCAGGTCAGGGCGAAGTCCAAGGACTTGCGGGCCTCGTGGGCGGTGGCGTGCGGACCGCTGATCGGGCTCCAGCCGTTCCCGCGCCGCTCCGCGACCGTGAACGTCGCCGGCAGCAGCAGCACGTCCGGATGCGTGTCCAACGCCCGCCGCGCGTCGGCGCGCACGTCGGCGGGAAAACGCGCACCCGTGTAGCACAGGCCGCGCAACGCCATCTGCTCCAGCGCCCGGCTCGGGGTGACGGGCGCGTCCGGGTCGACGACCAGACCCTGGTCGATCCCGGGGACCTCGGACGTACGGTCCCAGTCCGGGACGAGGGGCTCCGGGTCCGTCGGCCGGGGCTGCTCGATGCCGCCCGGGCCCGCGCCGGCGTACTCCTCGGCACGCACGATCCGGTACCGGGTCCCGGCGGCGGACAACTCGTCGACGCGCTCGGTCTCCAGCCGGGAGACGGCCGCCAGCAGCTCCCGCCGCTCCTCCCGGTCCTGCGCGTGGTCCTTCGCACGGAACCACAGCCAGGAGTTCAGCCCGTCACGTGCCTGCTGCGGACAACCGAACGTCACCTCGATCACCACCCGCCACCGCGGCGCGTCCCCGGCCCGCTGTTCGGCGACCCCGAAGAGGGGACCGCGCACCGCCGGATCGCCCGCGCCCACCACGGCGTCGATCGCGTCGGCCTCCACCACGGCCTCGACCGGTTCCACCGGCACCCGCACCACGATCGGCCGTGATCCGCCCGGCACCACATTCCCAGGATCCATCCACCCATCCTGGCGCCGCCGACCGCTGCCGCGCTCCGGATACGTCGATTCCCGTGCCCGGAGCCGCCGTTGCGCGGTACAGTCCGAACGCCCTCACGGAACCGCCGAACGCCCGCCCGGACGGCGGCCGTCGCCCGGTGGCCGTTGCCCGTCAGGCTTCTTCCGGCTGGCGTCCCTCGCCCGCCATGAAGCGCCAGACCAGGGCGTGGCCGAGGACGATCAGGGTGATGAGCATGATGGCCTCGGCCTGGATGGGGCGCAGACCGGTGTGGCGGCCGAGTTCGGGAAAGGCGCCCACGACGGCGATCAGGGCGTAGAGGACGGCGGCCCCGGCCTGCTGCCACACCAGGAAACGGTTGCCCCGCCCGAGGGACAGCAGGCGCAGCGTGCACCCGCAGCCGATGATGGCCAGCACGATGAAGGCCCCGCGCCAGATCTGCGGTTGCTCGGTGCCGCCGACCTGGGCGAACAGCCCCATCAGGGCGGGGAGCAGGAACGACAGGTAGATCCCGCCGACGACGCGTCGCAGGGCGGGATCGCGCATCCAGTCGTGGTGGCTCTGCACGACGTTCCACCACAGCCCGACGAGGGTGAAACAGGTGGCGGAGAACAGGGCGTAGAAGGTGCTGACATCCATGGGTGCCGAGGGTGGCAGGCGGAGCGGCTCCGGCGGGCCGTACACGCCCGGAAGACGTCGCGGGCCCGCCGGTACGGGCTACGGAGTCCACCGGATCCGACGAAGGGGCGCGGTCGGCCGCACGCACCACCGCCCCGCCCGCGAGCTGCCCGCGCCGCGTGTCCTACCGTCCCGACGTCCCTCGGGCGGCCTGCGACTGCAAGGCTCGTAGGAGGTCGAGGGCGGGGCGGTCCACCGGGCGCGCGGAGTTGGCGAGCGCGATGACGGCGCAGCGCGTCTCCGGGTCGAAGCCGACGAAGGAGGAGAAGCCCCCGGTCCCCCCGTTGTGCCAGATCTGCAGGTGGGAGCCCTGCTTAGGGTGGAGGCGGTGAGCCGTCCAGCCGAGGTGCACCCAGCCGAAGGGACTCGTACGGTGCTGGTCGGCCCGGGTCGTGCGGATCGCGTCGGCGAGTTCCGCGGGACCGCCGTCGAGCTGCGCCCGTACGAAGGCCACCATGTCGTTCGCGGTCGACCACAGGCCGCCCGCCCCCGCCAGGTCGGCCAGGTTCCAGGGCCGGACCGGGCGCCCGCGCCGACCGTGACCCCGCGCGGACCGTTCCGCCCTGGTGCCGTCCACCGTGACGAGGGTGTCGCGCATGCCCAGCGGAGCGCAGACCTCCCGGGTCACGAGGCTCTCGTAGTCCGTGCCCGCCCGGCGGGCGAGGGCCAGTCCCAGCAGTCCGGCTCCGAGGTTCGAGTAGTGGAACCTCTGCCCCGGGGTTGCCCGCAGCCGGGTCCGGGCGAGCCCGGACAGGAGCACGTCCGCGGTGCAGTCGGCGTACGGATCCGGCTTGGAGGGGTGGAGCAGGGCCTGGAGCATCATGCCGCGCGGCAGGCGCGGCAGGCCGGACGTGTGGTTCGCGAGGTGACGCAGCGAGATCTGCCGGCCCGCGCGCGACGGCACGACCACGCCGCTCGGCAGGAGGTCGCGCAGCGGCTCGTCCAGGTCCACCGAGCCCAGTACCGCCATGCGCGCCAGGGTGAGGGCCGTGAGCGACTTCGTCACCGACCCGATCTCGAACAGGGTGTCCGGCCCAGGGGCGCGGGCGAGGTCCCCACCGGTGCTGCCGGTGCCCCTGATCTCCACGTGGTCCCCGGCCACGGCGGCCACCACCACGCCGACGCGCTGCTGCCCGAGTCGGTCGGCGGTCTGCTGGGCGAGGGTGCCGAGTTCTTGATCCATGCTCGAAATCATGACGGCGGCGACGGGCCGACCGATGCGCCCGGATGATGATTTGCGGGACGACTCCGCTCCGACCTGAGCGGTACGCGGATACGCCGCCGGGACGAAGCGCGGCGGCGCCCGACCGGCCCGCCTATTCGGTGGCGATGCCCGTGATGACGGGATCACCCAGGCGGGCCCCTTCCCCGCCCAGACCGGCGCGTCCCAGCGCCTCCGTCGCCAGATCGCGCGCCTTCTGCTCGGCGGACCCCGTGTCGGCCGCCTCCACCTCCAGGTGAAGGGCGAAGCCGGGCGATTCCGGATACAGGGAGAGGAGGTGCAGGTCCTCCTCCACGCCGACGTCCGTGGTGCGCGGGTCGGCCGGACGGAGGGCTCGGAGCAGCTCGGCGCGCGCGTCGGGCGTGAGCTCGGTCAGTAGGGTCCCGGGAACGGTGACGACGTATACGGTCATGCCGGTCCGGATGCCCGCAGGCGCCGAAAAAATGCCCCTCCCGCCCGGCCTGCCCACGGACGGCGTCCCGAATCGACCCGACTGGCCGCCCGCGCGGACCCGCGCGGGGAGGGTCGTACGAGGTCCTCCGCGGAGGACCGACCGCACGCGCCGGCCCGCACGCGCCGGCCCGTACGCGCCGCACCCCGCGCGGCGCTCCCGCGCGCCGGCCCCGGCCCATTCCCGTGCGCCGAGTGGCCGTTCTCACGCCCCGTACGGCCGGCATGGGCCGTTCGGCCCATGGGCGCCGCCCGACCCGCCGCCTAGCCTGGACGGGCAACGCGAGTCCAGGGGGGCCGAGTGCAAGGGAAGAGCACATCCATGGGCACCACCACCTCCGGAAGCCGCCGCCGTCGTACGGGCATCACCGTGACGGCAGCCGTCCTGGGCCTGTTGGCCGCGGCCGGCGCACCGGCCCTCGCTGCCGGTGGCGGCACCCCGGGACAGGCGCCCGCGGCGCCCGGTTCCGGTTCCGGTCCCGTACAGGCGCAGCCGCAGGTCCCCGGGGCGGCGCCCGCGAGCACGCCGGAAGGGATATCCCGGCTCGCCCAGGGAACCGGTCGTGACATCGCGATCACGATCGACGACGGCCCGGACCCCCGGTGGACCCCGCAGGTTCTGGAGGTCCTGAAGGAGAACCACGTCCAGGCCACGTTCTGCATGATCGGCACGCAGGCCCGGGCGCACCCGGACCTGGTCCGTCAGGTCGCCGCCGCCGGGCACCGGCTCTGCGACCACTCCGTCGACCACGACGTGACGATGGACCACAAGCCCGTCGACTACCAGAGCCGCCAGATCCTCGACGGCAAGAAGATGATCGAGGAGGCGGCCCCCGGGGTCTCCGTGGACTACTACCGCGCGCCGGGCGGGGCCTTCACCCCGCAGAGCCGCGCCATCGCCGCCGCGAACGGCATGCGGCCGCTCGGTTGGACCGTGGACCCCAAGGACTGGAGCAAGCCGGGCCTCGATGCCATCGTCTCGGCCGTGGAGAAGGACCTGCCGACCCGGCCCACCGTGCTCTTCCACGACGGGGGCGGGGACCGCAGCGAGACCGTCGCCGCGCTGCGCCAGTACCTCCCCTGGCTCTCGGCCGAGGGCTACCGGTTCACCTTCCCGGTCCGAACCACCGGCTGAGCACGCCGCGCCCGCCCCTGCGACGGGGAGGTCAGGACACGCGGCACACGTGGAACCGGCCGGACCGCACGGCGTCGAAGTCGGCGGGGAGCCGGGGGACACCCTGCCCGGGACGGACGGTCAGCTGCTTCCCCGTGTAACCGACACCGCTGTACACGGTGACGCAGCGCCCCCACGTGCGGCCGCCGCCGTCGCGCCACGTCCGGCCGCCGTTCCACACCGACGCCCCGTCGTTGAACCCGACGTACGCGGTCGTCGCGGGAAACCGCGGCATGTCGTGCGCCACGAGGCTCGCCACACCCGCGTAGCCGGGGTCCGTCCAACCGCACACCCAGCCCGGACTGCAACGGTCGGCCGGGGCCGCCCGCGCCGCCGGGCCCGCGGGGGCGAGGGCGAGTACGAGGGCCAGGAGCATGACCAGGGTCGGGACGAGCCACGCGGGACCGGCGGCAGCCGTCGGACCGACGTGTCCCGGGGCGGCCCGGAGGGGGGCGGCCCGGCGACGGTGCCGGGGGGCTCGGGAGGGGGTGTCGGGCTGCGCGTCCACGGTGATCACCGCCGAATCTCCGGCCGACCGTCCGCTGGTCGCGCGACGGCTCGACGCCGGGTTTCCATCGCACCCCCGCACCGGGTTGATCGCACCCCGGCCGCACCGCGCGGCTCGCCCGCCCCGGCCCCGGACCACGCGAAGGGCCGTCCCGACACCCATGGGGCGCCGGGACGGCCCTTCGCGTGACGCGTCCCGTCGGAGCACCGGGCCCGCGCCCGGCGCGCCGGATCAGTCCGTGCCGGACTCCATCGCGGCGCGGTCCAGCACTTCCTCGTCGGCGGAGACCTCGCCGCGGGAGGCGATGGCTTCGGCGCCGCCCTCCTGGAGGCTGCCGATGAGCCCGGTCGCGGCTGCCTGGGCGGCACCGATCGCGGGGTTGTCGCTGCCGATCAGGCCGAGAACGGCGTACTGCTCCAGCTTGGCGCGCGAGTCGGCGATGTCGAGGTTGCGCATCGTGAGCTGGCCGATCCGGTCCACCGGACCGAACGCGGAGTCCTCGGTGCGCTCCATGGACAGCTTGTCCGGGTGGTAGCTGAACGCCGGGCCGGTGGTGTCGAGGAGCGAGTAGTCCTCACCGCGCCGCAGCCGCAGCGTGACCTCACCGGTGACGGCCGCGCCGACCCAGCGCTGCAGCGACTCGCGGACCATCAGCGCCTGCGGGTCCAGCCAGCGGCCCTCGTACATCAGGCGGCCGAGGCGCCGGCCCTCGTTGTAGTACTGGGCGAGGGTGTCCTCGTTGTGGATCGCGTTGACCAGCCGCTCGTACGCCGCGTGCAGCAGCGCCATGCCGGGCGCCTCGTAGATGCCGCGGCTCTTGGCCTCGATGATCCGGTTCTCGATCTGGTCCGACATGCCCATGCCGTGCCGACCGCCGATGGCGTTCGCTTCCATCACCAGGTCGACGGGCGATCCGAAGGACTTGCCGTTGATCGTCACCGGGCGGCCCTGGTTGAAGCCGATGGTCACGTCCTCGGTGGCGATCTCGACCGAGGGGTCCCAGAACCGGACGCCCATGATCGGCTGGACGGTCTCCACGCCGGTGTCCAGGTGTTCGAGGGTCTTGGCCTCGTGGGTGGCACCCCAGATGTTGGCGTCGGTGGAGTACGCCTTCTCGGCGCTGTCGCGGTAGGGGAGGTCGTGGGCCAGCAGCCACTCCGACATCTCCTTGCGGCCGCCGAGCTCCGTCACGAAGTCGGCGTCGAGCCACGGCTTGTAG
This sequence comes from Streptomyces sp. NPDC057939, assembly GCF_042887545.1. Classification (NCBI taxonomy): domain Bacteria; kingdom Bacillati; phylum Actinomycetota; class Actinomycetes; order Kitasatosporales; family Streptomycetaceae; genus Streptomyces; species Streptomyces sp. NPDC057939. The sequence goes on along the minus strand of NZ_JBHVPG010000002.1, from coordinate 137,720 downwards.
ATGCGCAGGTGCGGGTTGGCGAGCAGGCCGTAGCGGTAGAACCGCTCGATGTCGTTGCCCTTGAAGGTCGATCCGTCGCCCCAGATCTGGACGTCGTCCTCCAGCATCGCCCGTACGAGGAGCGTCCCCGTGACGGCGCGGCCGAGCGGCGTGGTGTTGAAGTAGGCGCGCCCGCCCGAGCGGATGTGGAACGCCCCGCACGTCAGCGCGGCCAGGCCTTCTTCCACGAGCGCCGCCCGGCAGTCGACCAGGCGCGCGACCTCGGCGCCGTAGGTCTTCGCACGGCCGGGCACCGAGGCGATGTCGGGCTCGTCGTACTGGCCGATGTCGGCGGTGTAGGTGCACGGGATGGCGCCCTTGTCGCGCATCCAAGCGACCGCGACGGAGGTGTCGAGGCCGCCGGAGAAGGCGATGCCGACGCGCTCGCCGGCGGGAAGGGAGGTGAGAACCTTAGACATAGGAAGAGTATGCGCAATAATGCATGGTCATGCAAAACCGAATCTCGGAAGGACCCCGATCGGGGTCGGATCCGGCCCCGATCCCGTGACCCCGCGGACCGCCGACGGGCTCATGCCGTCAGCTCCGTCAGGCCCCCGGAGCCCGGGGTGAGGTCGTGCCGCACGAAGCGTTCCGTGCCCAGGATCCGTTCCCGGGCCGCCGCCGGCACCCCGGACAGGAGCCCGGGGAGCGAGCGCGCCCGGGACGCCTCCGAGTGGTGGGCCAGGATCGCCGCCCACTTCTGCTCGATCCAGGGGCGGACGTCGACGGTCGCGCCGATCGTGTCGTCGGCAACGGCGTGCACCCGTTTGCCGACCCCGGCGAGCAGCTCGTCCAGCTCGCCCGAGGCGGAGCGCGGATGGGAGGACAGGTACAGGGCTCCGGGCCGCCACGGGGGACCTGTCTCGGGGAGGAACCCTTCGAGTCCGGCGGCGTGCACGGCCAGCAGGGTCACGCGGTGGGTGTGGACGTGGTCGGGGTGGCCGGAGTCCCCCTGGGAGTCGTGGGTGACGACGATGGCCGGCCGGAAGGCCCGCACGTGAGCGACCACCCGCCCGATGGTCTCGTCGAGCGGAGCGTCGCACCACCGCGGCCGCCCGGGGGCCGACGACGGAACCCGATGGTCGGCGTAGCCGAGCATGCGGGGCTCCCCGGCCCCGAGGATCCGCAAGGCGTCGGCGAGCTCACCGGCGCGGTGGCTGTCGGGCGCCCAGGTCGCCGTCACGACGCCGGTCCGCGCGCCCGCCGCGGCGTGCCGGGCGAGGACACCACCGGCGGACAGGGACTCGTCGTCGGGATGGGCGTAGACCGCGAGGAGATCGGCACGGGACATGTCGGCTCGGTCCTTCCTTCGGGGCTTCGGCGATCGGCGGTTTCATCTCTTCCCCGGAACGCGTTGCTCGAACGGGCAGCATAGGAGCCCCGGTCACCGGCGAGGTCCTCCGTCGTGGGGTTCGACGGGGAGGGCGGTGTGGTCGACCGTGACGGACGGGGAGCGGGGGCGGTCGACGCGCGGGGGTAGGCCGGCGAGCCCGGTGTCGTTCATGACGAGGTCGATCGTCGCGTTCAGGGTGTTGTCCGCTCCGATGACGGTTTCCGGGCCGCCGGGGAGGAGGTCGCGTTCGCGGTACCAGGTGCGCAGTTCCCGTTCGGTGACCCGGATCAGGTACTCGTGGTCGGTTTTCGAGGCGTGCCGGATCAGTGTCTCCTCGATCGGGACGTCGAGGTAGTAGCAGCGTGAGACCCCGCGGTGGTCGCCCAGCAGGCCCGCGAGCATGTCCCCGTATCGATCGGCGTACAGGATGCCTTCGACCACCACGTGGTAGCCCGCGTCCAGGGCGTAGCGGGCGATCGTGTCGATCAGTCCGATGTTGGCGCCGCCGGGCACGTCGTGCTCCCTCAGGACGACCCGCCGCACGTTGTCCTGGCCGACGAGGGCCAGGCCGCGACCGAATCGGTCACGGACCCCGGCCGCGACCGAGGATTTGCCCGATGCGGAGTTGCCCCGGAGGATCACGAGCCGGGTCTCCTCACCTCCCACGCCCACCCGGGGCACGTCACCGACCTCCGAGGAGGGCGCGACGCAGCGTCCGGGCCAGGTCGGATGCTGTGCGCGCGTACGCGGCTCCCGTCCGCCCCCGCGCCGGCGACGGAGCACCGCCCGCGCGGGAGGGGCCGGTCAGCAGCCGGGTGCGTACGGGTCCGCCGGGTTCGTGGGGAACCGGGTCGCCGGGCTGTTGGAAGTGGAGGGCGCCGGGGTGGCCGCCGCGGTAGGCGTCCAGTCCGGCGCGGCAGTACGCCACCATCGGCTCGGGCAGCGCGTCGAGGGCGTACCAGCCCATGGCGTCGCAGAGCTCGGGCTCCATGATTCCGGGCTCGCCGGTGAAGCGCCGGACCTCGAAGAAGAAGCCGACGCGGGCACGGCCGTGGGGGCTCCGGTGGTGGACGGTGGTGGCGAGGGCCACCGCCGTCCGGTCGATGGCCACACCGGTCTCCTCGGACGCCTCGCGGATCACCCCGTCGACCACGTCCTCGTGCGGCCCGTCCAGGTGCCCCGACGGCAGGTGCCACAACCCGGAGGCGTACACGGCACCGGACCGCCGGGACAAGAGCACTTCCGTGCCGGTCGCCCCGTCGCGGGCCAGGATCAGGTGCACGTCGACCGTCAACGCGTAGCGCTCGCGGCCGCTCACCGGACGGTCCCGGGGCCGTGTTCGCCGAGGTGGCGGACCCCGACGGCGTCCCGTGCGATTTCCCCACCTGGCTGACGGTGGTCGAACGCTGTCTGCAAGGGGCCTCCCTGGTCGACGCGGAACCGAGCGGTGCTCGAACAACCCTTCACCTCAGGGCACCGTAACGGGCCCCCGAGGGCGAGGATTTCGAACGGAATTACGGAACGGCGGTGCCGGGCGGTTCCCTCGGGCGCGACGGATCCCGAACTCACACGTTCGAGTGGACAGGGTCCCGAAGCACTCGATCGGGGACTTGCGGGGCCCGTCGAGAACCCCGTTGCCGCCCGTCGTGCGCTTCGGGAGGCGCTCGGCGGAGGGAGCGGTTTCCGCCATGTTCGTCATTCTCCGCACGCCGTCGGGTGCGCTCAGTAGCGTGAGTTTCGAAATCGGTCCGACTTCGTGCACGCGGGTGTCGGACCCCGGTGGAGAACGGCACGTGAGGGAGCTGGACCGATGGCGAACGTGGAAGTGTCCTTGAAGGAGACGATGACCTCGATCGAGGGGGCGCTGGGAGCGGCACTGGTGGACTACACCAGCGGCATGGCGCTCGGAACTCTCGGCGGTGGAAAGGACCTTGACCTGGTCGTTGCCGCCGCGGGCAACACCGATGTGATCCGCGCGAAGGTGCGCACCCTGGAGATGCTGGGCCTCCGCGACGAGATCGAGGACCTGCTGATCACCCTCGGCAGCCAGTACCACCTGATCCGGCTGCTCAGGGGGCGCGGTACGGACGGGCTCTTCCTCTACGTCGTGCTGGACAAGGGCAATTCCAACCTGGCCATGGCCCGCCACCAGCTGAAGCGCATCGAGGCGGCCCTGGAGGTGTAGCACGGCCTTCCCGGGCCCACGCATGCCCACGAGTTGAAGGATTCTTCAACTCGGCACATCTGAAACCGGTCAACCTCAGACATGCGTGGGCCCGCGGAACGGGAAGATGGGTTCCGACAGCTGTCCGACTCCGAACCCCCGGAACGGCAAGCACCGTTCCACGCACACGGCGGGAGCATGCGTGGGAATGCAGGTACCCCTGTACCAGGCGAAGGCCGAGTTCTTCCGAATGCTGGGCCACCCCGTCCGCATCCGTGTGCTGGAACTGCTCCAGAACGGTCCCGTTCCCGTCCGGGAGCTCCTCGCGGAGATCGACATCGAACCGTCCAACCTCTCGCAGCAGTTGGCGGTGCTGCGTCGGTCGGGCATCGTCGTCTCCATACGCGACGGCGCGACCGTCAGCTACGCGCTGGCCGGCGGAGACGTCGCCGAACTGCTGCGCGCCGCCCGCCGGATCCTGACCGAGCTGCTGGTGGGCCAGCACGAACTCCTGGAGGAGCTCCGCCAGGGGGAGCCGGCGTCCGCTCCCGCGCACCCGCTACGGAGTACGCGCGTACACGCGGACTGACCGCTGCCGCCCGCGCTCGCGGCTACGGGAGCGCGCTGGTCACACCGTCGACGATCATCATCCACATGGGCTGGGCGCCCGTGCCGAACGCCGATGCCAGCGCGTAGCCGATCGAGGCGTCGACCGGCCGGACCTCGGCTCCCTCCTGCCACTCGGCGATGACCATCTCGTCACCGTCGCTGGAGAAGTCGCCCAGGTGCGTACCGTCGCGGGTCAGCCTGCTGCTGGGGACGGAGTCGGGGACCAGCCGGTAGACGGCTCCGTCGTACGTCACGTCCACCCGGTACGAGCGTCGGCTCAGCCCGCCCTTCGCCGGCGTCAGCCCGGCCTCCCGGCCGTCGACGGTCAGGGTGAGGAGGGCCGGGTCACGCGTGCCGATCGCGATCTGGGGGTCCACCTCCGTGCCGGGAGAACGCTCCAGGACCGCGCGGGGTATCTCCCGGCCATCGACCTCGATGCGGTCCTGGCCGTCCTGGCGAACGGTGACGCCACCGAAGAGCGTGTCGTCGATGGGGGCTCGGTCCATGTCGTTCACAGTCATGAGTCGTTTCGGTCGCAGGGAACGGATCGGTCGACCGGACGACACGCTCCCGGACGCGGTGACGTGCTTACGCGACAGGGGACATGACGCCCGGTCGGCTCACCGTACTGGCCCGCCCGACCTCGCCCGAGCCCCGGGGCGGCGGCGCGTCCCCGGCCCGGCGGGCCGTCGTCGCCTGGCGCCCGCGGCGGGCCCGGGTTTCACTGGAAGGTGCCGCACACGCGCGCCCGCGGAGGATCCGTCGCGTCGGTAGGGAGCCCTCCGGTCGCGGACGCATGCCGGGAGGTCCCGTGAACACGCACACCCCACCCCGCTTCGACCCCACAAGGGTCGCCCACCTGCAGGGTTCGTTCGCGCCGGTGACCGAGGAGGTCGAGGCGGCCGACCTGGAGGTCACGGGCGTGCTGCCGGACGCACTGGACGGTCTCTACCTGCGCAACGGGCCCAACCCGCGCTTCACGCCGATCGGCTCCTTCCTCTACCCCATCGACGGGGACGGCATGCTGCACGGCATATGGCTCTCCGAGGGCCGGGCCCGGTACCGGAACCGATTCGTTCGTACCCCGGCGCTGCTCGCCGAGGAAAGGGCGGGTCGTGCGCTGTGGGGCGGCCTCGAATCGATGATCACGCCGGACGCCGATCAGGTCGGACCGGAGCTCGCGGGCACCTTCCGAGACCTCCCCGACGTCAACGTCGTCCGGCACGGCGGACGCCTGCTGGCGCTCGCCGAGTCGGACTGCCCCTTCCGCATGGGCACCGGGCTGGAGACCCTCGGCAAGGAGGACTTCGGCGGGGCACTGCCCGCGGGCATCACCGCCCACCCCAAGATCGATCCGGTCACGGGTGAGATGGTCGTCTTCTGTTACGGCCTGGAGCCGCCCCATCTGACCTGGTCGGTCATCGACCGCGACGGCGCGGTGACGCGCGGTCCCACCCCGGTCGACGGGGTGGACGAGCCCATGATGATCCACGACATGGCCCTGACCGCCCGTTACGCCGTTCTCGTCCTCGCCCCCGTCTTCTTCGACCTCGGCGCCGCCATGGCGGGCGGCTCCTTCCTGGCCTGGCGGCCGGAGCGGGGCACCCGCGTGGCACTGATCCCGCGCGACGGCGGGCCCCTGCGCTGGGCCTCCGACGAGGCATTCTGGATGTGGCACACCGTGAACGCGTACGACGAGGGGCCGGGCGCGGACGCCCCGGTGGTCCTCGACTACGTGCAATGGAGCCGGCTGACCGTCGGCGGGGGCTCCGAGGACACCGCGGACCCGGTGACCGGCGGCCTCGTACGGGCCCGCATCGATCCGGTCGCGGGCAGTATGGCCCGCACCATGCTCGACGACACCCGGGTGGAGTTCCCCCGGATCGACGACCGGCGCATCGGAAGCCGCCACCGCCATGTCGCACTGGCGACCGACACCGGCCGGACGGACCTACTGCCCGGGGAGTACGACGCCGTGCGCTGGTACGACACCGAGACCGGCACCAGCCAAGTCTGGTCGGCCGGGAACCTGTCCGTCGGCGAGCCGGTCTTCGCGCCCGAGCCCGGACGCGATACGGACGGATCCGGATCCGGTGCGGGCGGCACCGGTTCGGACGAGCACGGTTACTGGCTGACCTTCGCCACCGACCGCACCGACGGGTCGAGCTGGTTCCTGGTCATCCCGGCCGAGGACCCCACCTCCGGCCCGGTGGCCCGCGCACGCATTCCCGTACGCGTCCCGCTCGGCCTGCACGGTTGTTGGCTTCCGACGGTGTGACAGCATCCCCCGACACCGCTAAGGGCCTGCTCATCACAACGTCCAATGCCACGGGCGGAGTTCGTGATGCCGGTTGGTGGCGGCATCACGTCTCGGGGGTGTCAGCCCAATCGTGAGCGTTGGGGCGGGGCTATGCGTATGCGGGTGTCGGTGGGAGCATCGTCGATGTCGTCGAGCTGCGCGACGACCGTGCGACGCAACTCCTCGTAGTCCTCGAAGTGGTGGTCGTTGAACAGGGTGTGGCCCGTCCACATCAGGTTCGCGCACACCCGCGCCGGAACCCGGCCGGTGCGGGCGCCCATGCCGACCAGTGCCACCGACGAGATGCTGCCGGGAACCCGCTGGTTCTGCTGGTGGACGGCCTGGAACGCCGCGGCGCAGGCCAGGGCCACGTTCAACGTGTCACTCACGTTCTCCGCGGACGTTTCCATCGTCGGCGTCGATATCAGGAACCTCGGGTTCGTGGCCCCGGACGGCACCGTCACCGCGCTGCCCACCGGAAGGCTTCCCGCGAACCGGTCGCGGATCGCCCGCTGCACGCGCAACTGGATGCCCGCTCCGAGGTGCCGCTTGATGACCGCGTCCACCCCACCGTCCATCCGGCCGCGGGAGTTGGTGGGGGAGACCCAGGCATCGACCTCCTCGTCGAGTATCGAACCCTCGCGGATCTCGATCCCGGCAGTGTCGGCGAATGCCGCCCGCCATGCCGCCACGACTTCGGTGTTGATGTCCGCGAGTACCACTCTCAGTGGCGACTGCACGAGATCCACGGCCATGATCCACTCCGATCGACAGGGGTTTTTGCACTGCTCACGACGTTATCGCGCACCACTGACAACGCGGCTGACGGAGCCCGACCGTGACGTACCGTCATGATTGCGGGTGTCCGAGCCCGGTGTTAGCCTGCCGCCAGATTTACGCCGACGCGGTCCCGAAACCCATGCCGGCCCGCCCCCGCACGGCTCTGCCCGGCCCCACCGGCCCACCCACGCCCGACGCCCCGCCCAGGAGCGCTCGGGATGCGTGCCGCACCCATTCCGGGGCCCGCGACCGCGCCGGCACACCCCAGCAGCCCCAACCCCACCCTCTTCGCCCCTGTGGCCATGAGCCCGCCCGACGATTCGGAGTGCCTTCACGATGCGCGATGAAAACGCCCCGGCCGATGCCAAGGTCGATCCCGATCCCGATGCCGATCCCGATGCCGACGCCACTTTCGACGTCCCCGTCGACGCCGGAGCCGAGGCCGGCGCGCTCACCGACCCGCTCGCCCTCGCCGAACTGTTCAAGGGCGGTGGCGAACCGTGGCTGCCGTTGCTGAAGCAGGTCATCGAGTCGCAACCGGAAGCGTCCGGCTTCATCGGCCAGGGCCGCAGCCCGGAGGTCGTCCCCGTCCGCGAACTGACCTTCCAGGCCCTCAAGCCCCATCCGCCACACAAGTGGAAGGTCGTGGTCTTCGGGCAGAACCCGTACCCGCGGCCCGAGAGCGCCACCGGCATAGCCATGTTCGACAACACCTTCCACGACTGGAAGGACAGTCAGTTCGGCAAGGTCGTGAGCATCCGCTGCATCATCAAGGCGGCAGCGATGTGGAAGCACGGCATCCCCAAGAAGACCCCGATCGCCGACGTCCGCGCCCTCCTGGCGGAGCACGACGTGGTCCAGCCGCCCGAGTGGTTCCAGGCGATGCTCACGCAGGGCGTGCTGCTGCTGAACGCGGCGCTCACCGCGAGCGCCGACGGAGCGATGGGAGCCGGACGGCACACGGCCTTCTGGCGTCCGGTCGTCGAGCGCATCGTCGAAGAGATCCTCAAGGCGAAGCAGGAGGCGGCCGAGGAGGACCGGGGCGTCGTCTTCGCCTGGTGGGGGGCACACGCACGCACCCTGAAGAACGTCGTCCTGCGGCTCCAGAAGAAGTACCCGGACGTCGAGGTCCGGCACATCGACCACCCCAACCCGGCCGCGCAGGGTGACGTCTTCTGCGAGGGCGACCACTTCCGCATGGTCAACGACGCCCTCGCGTCGCTGGGCGCCGACGGGATCGACTGGCTGCCGAGCAAGGGGTGGAACCGGGCCGCGGCGGGCGCCGGCGGGACGAACGACGGCACGGCCGATCGGATGGGCGCGTTCATCGCGTCCACCATGGAACAGCACCAGCTCTACCTGGACCGCCTCTCCGGGGTCAAGGACGAGGGCCTCGTCCTCCCGGCGATCACCGGCGTGTTCGACACCCCGCTGATGGGCTTCGGTGAAGCCGTCGCTCCGGTGGCCGCGCTGCTCCGCGACCTCGGCCGGCACGTCGACCGGTCCTACGAGTTCGGTAGGTCGCGGGCCGACGATGGCGCCGACGGCCTGTCCGCGGACGCGATCGCCGCGCTCCACCTCTACACGTGCGAGTCCGCGTTCTACCGCGAGATCAACGCCGTGCTACGTGCCCCTGACCGCACGAAGGTCGTCCCGTACCTGCCGTACCTGCGGCTGCTGTTCTCCGCCGTGTCGCATCTCCCGGCCCGCACGGAGTCGTTGTGGCGCGGGGTGGCCCTGGACCTGCGAGCGCAGTACCCGTTGGGGCGGACGGTGACCTGGTGGGGCGTGTCCTCGTGCACGTCGAAACTCGGTGTGGCACGGGCCTTCCTCGGCAACCGGGGCAAGCGGACGCTCTTCGAGGTGGTCCCGGTCCGGGCGGTGGGGATCCGCCGCTTCTCCGCGTTCACGGACGAGGAGGAATTCATCCTCTCGCCCGGTACGCAGTTCAAGGTCACGGGCGTCACGACCGAGCGGGGCGGCCTGTGCACCGTCAAGCTGACCGAACTGGAGGAACAGGGCCTGGTGTCCTGACGACTGGCCCTACGAGCCGGCCCGGACGTCGCTCAGCCACCGCCGTACCTCCCGGGTGTCGCGCAGTCGGACGGCGACGAGGTGGGGATGGGCCGCGAGTCGCTCACCGATGGCTGCGCGCCTCACCGAGTGGTGGGTCCAGGCCCAGCGCATGGGGTGTTCGGGATCGAACAGGAACTCCCGCAGGGTCTCCCGGTTCCCGTTCCACAACTCACGCCGGGTGACGACCCGGAGGACCGATCGACGCACGACCCGCCACATCACCGTCCGTCGGGGCAGGTCGAGCCAGACCAGGGTGTCCGCCCTGGTCCACAACAGGCCGCCGAGCGTGGAATGGTACTGCTCCTCGCACACCCATCGGGGCTCGGCGGTGAACCTGGCGACGTCGTCCTCGAACTCGGGGCGCTTCACCCACTTCGGACCGTGGTAGAGGGCGTCCAGCTCGGTTCGGGGCAACCCGAGGCGAGCGGCGAGCGCCGTCGCCATCGTGGTTTTGCCCGATCCCGAGATCCCGGCGACGATCACACGTTCCATACCCATGCGCCGCAGGGTATCCGGGCCGGGTCCGTGCCGGGTCCGTGCCGGGTCCGACCGGTTCGGCGAGGGACCGCCCCGGGTGCCCGACGCTAGAGCTCGTGGTCGCGGGCCAGTTCCGTCCAGCGGATGTCGCGGAGCGCGGGATCGGCGTCCTCGCCCGACGGGACGTCCGGGAGGGGCTGGAACCAGGCCACCGTGAGCGCGGAACGGTGCAGGAACGGGTCGAGGTCGGGATCGATGGCCGTCGAACTGAAGGCCCCGATGCATGCCACGGCGGGCAGCACCTCGACAGGGCCGAAGGCGCCACCGCTCCCGTCCGGATACTCGCGCGACGGCGGGACGAGATGGACGGGCCCGGAGGAGAAATCACGTTCGGCTTCGAACAGCAGGCCGCGCACCTGCATGTCGTTCACGACCTTGCAGGGGTAGCCCTCCAACAACCCGGCATAGGTCGATGACATCCGCAGCCCGGTGAGTTCGATCGATCGACCGGACGAGAGGACTATGTGGCTCAGCGACATGCCGACACCTTACGTGCACGATCCACCGCCGATGCGCGTCGCGGACGTCTCCTGCGGGATCAGCCGGCCGGCGTGCACACGTCGGCGTTCGTGCCGGGCCGGAACGGACGCAGGACCCGCTCGATCCCGGCCAGGGCGGCGAGCAGTTGTCGCGCCCCCTCGGCAACGCGACCGTCGGGGTCGCGGACCATCTCCGCGCACAGCCGTGCCGCTTCGTCCCGGTCGTCGGAGCGGATGCCGTACACGTCGTCGATCGCGGTGTGGATCCAATCGGCGTGATTCGAGTCGGCGACCGCGAGGGCGGACGCGACGACCCTCAGCGCGGCCGGGTCCCCCCGCCGGAGCAGGGCCCCCGCGGTCACCCGGGTGACGAAGGTGTCGGCATGGTCGAGTACGAGGCTCCGCAGTGGTTCGGAGGCTCCGGGCATCTCGGCGAGGGCTGCGAGCCCTTGACCGGCGTCGGCCCGATCGATGTGGTCGTGGCTGCGTCCCAACTCCACGAGCGCGGCCACGGCCGCATGCCGCAGCTCGCTGTTCATCCCGCCCACCGCCGATTCGTCGTGGCGGCGACCGCAGCCGGAAGCCATCCGTGGGGGCGTGGGCCCGCTCGGTCGAGCACGGTTCGTCCTCTCCCTCTTCCGTTTCCACCGGAGAGCGGTAACGCGGATCCCCCGCCACCGCCGTCCGGGCCGTCCGGCTCCCGCCGCAGGCGGGGCCGGTACACGGTAACGGCGCCGGCCCGGTGCGGGCACGGCGAATATCGGTTCCGCGGCGTGGCGCGGTCGTGCGACGATCCGGGTCAGGAGCCGGAAGAACGGGCAGGTGGGGGCGCATGGCCAGGATGCACGCGGACGAAGCGGAAACCGACGCGGGCCTGGTCCGGCGGTTGTTGCGCGCCCAGTTCCCCCAGTGGGCGGACCTCCCGGTCACCCGGCTCGCCTCCGGAGGCACCGTCAACGCGATCTACCGGCTCGGCGACGACCTGACCGTGCGGCTGCCGCTGCGCCCCGGCGGCGGCGAAGCCATCGCCATGGAGGCGCGGCTGCTGCCCCGGCTCGCTCCGCTACTGCCGCTGCCGATCCCGGAGGTCGTGGTCACCGGCGTTCCGGGGGAGGGGTACCCCCTGCACTGGTCGGTGTACCGGTGGATCGAAGGCCGCAACCCCGTCGAGGGCGACCTGGCGGAGCCCGGCCCCGTGGCCCGCGACCTCGCCGAGTTCGCCGTGGCCTTCCGCAACGTCGACCTGGCCGACGGTCCGCCCGCGCACCGCGGCGAGCCGCTGATCACCGAGGACCGGGAAGTACGGGCCGCGATCGAGGCGCTGCGCCACACCGACGAGCCCTTCGACGCCGACGAGATCACCGCTGCCTGGGAGGAAGCGCTCGCCGCCCCGCCCTGGACCGGCCCGGCGTGCTGGACGCACTCCGACCTCATGCCGAGCAACCTGCTGCTGGCGGGTGACCGCGTCTCGGCGGTCATCGACTTCGGCACCGTGGGCATGGGAGAACCCGCCACCGACCTCATCCCCGCCTGGAACCTGCTGCCCGCCCCGGCGCGGCACGCCTACCGCGAGGCGGTGGACGTGGACGACGCGACGTGGGCCCGCAGCCGGGGCTGGGCGCTGTCCATGGCGGTCATCCAACTGCCCTACTACCGGACGACCAATGCCATCATCTCGGCCAACGCCCGTCACGTGATCCGCGAGGTCCTCGGGACCTGAACGCGCGGCCGTCCTGGACAGGGGTGGGGGTGGTGCGGGGGCCGCGCGCTCCCGCCCGCCCGTTTTGTCTATCGACAGCCGTAAAAGATCAGCTTAGCCTTGCCTAAGTTCTGCACGCGACCGCGATCCCGTGCGTCCCGTTCCTCCTGCTTCGAGTACCAGCCACACTTCGTCCGGCATCGAGCGACGTCCATCCGCGCGGCCGCCGGTGGTGAGGGCCGCCGATCCGGGTTCACCCGGTGGATCGAAGGGATAACGTACAGCGACATGGGCACGACCACGGTGGAGCGCTCGGCGCGCAAAGGCGCAACTGACCTTCAGAACCGCAGAGTTACCGGCGTATTTGTCCTCTCGCTGGTCCTCCTGACCGCAGCGGTCGTGTCGTTGGCGGTCGGGGCCCGGGCGCTGAGCCCCGGGGAGGTGTGGCAGGGGCTGATCGGGGCGCCGGACTCGGACCGGCGGCTCACCGAGATCAGACTCATCGTGCGGACCGTACGGGTGCCCCGGACGGTGCTCGCGGTCGTGGCGGGCATCGCCCTGGGGGTCGGCGGGGCGCTGATCCAGGGCTACACGCGCAACCCGATCGCCGACACCGGCCTGTTGGGGGTGAACTCCGGCGCCTCGTTCGCGGTGGTGACGGTGATCGCCGTGTTCGGGTTCGTCAACCCGTTCCAGTACGTGTGGTTCGCCTTCCTGGGCGCCGCGGTCTCCGGCGTCGTCGTGTTCGGGCTGGCGAGCATGGGCCGCGGGGCGGGCAACCCGTTGACGCTGGCCCTCGCCGGACAGGGGGTGACCGTGTTCCTCGCAGCGATGACGACGGCGGTCGCGCTCTCGGACAAGGCGTCGCTGAACGCGCTGCGCTTCTGGAACGCGGGCTCCGTCGCCGGGGTCGGGTTCGACGTGATCTGGCCCGTGACCGCCTTCATCGGGGCCGGGTTGCTGCTGGCGCTGACCACGCTGCCGGCCGTCAACCTCCTCAACCTGGGCGACGACGTGGCGCGGGGACTGGGGGTGAACGTCGCGCTGATCCGCACCACCGGCATCATCGCCATCACCCTGCTGGCCGGAGCTGCCACCGCGGCCTGCGGGCCCATCGCGTTCATCGGCCTCATGGTGGCGCACGTGGCCAGATATCTGACCGGCCCCGACTATCGCTGGCTCGTCCCGTACGCCGGCCTGCTCGGCGCGATCGTCCTCCTGGTCTGCGACATCGTGGGACGCCTGCTGGTGCGCCCGGGCGAATTGGACGCGGGCGTCGTCGTGGCCCTCCTCGGCGCTCCCTTCTTCGCGTTCCTGGTGTGGCGCGGAAAGTTCAGGAGCGCGTGAACGGGTCCTGCGTCGCTTCATCGGGCGCGAAGGGATCCGACGTGCAGGCGTCCGGCGCGAAGGTGTCGGAGGCGAAGGCGTCGGGCGTGATGTCGGTGGACACGAACGCATCGGAGGTGAGGGCGCGGTCATGAAGGCATCCGATGTGAAGTCATCCGGCACCGGGCCGTCCGGCACCGGGTCGCCGGGCGAGCGGTCGTCGGGCTCGACGTCGTCGAACGCCGGGTCGTCGGGCGCGAGGTCGCCCGTGGTGCCCGGCGTGCGGTTGGGCCGGGTGTCGTTCGTCTGGCGGCCGTGGATGGTGGCCGTCACCGTGTTGCTGGCCACGGCGACCTTCCTCGTGTTCTGCCTGTCCATCGCTGTCGGGGACTTCCCCATCGCCCTGCCGCAGGTGATCGCCACGATCCTGGGCGGGGGCGAGCAGGTCGACGAGTTCGTGATCATGGATTTGCGGATGCCGCGCGCCCTGGCCGGATGCGTCGTCGGCGTCGCGCTCGGCATGTCCGGGGCGATCACCCAGTCCATCGCACGGAATCCGCTGGCCAGTCCGGACATCCTCGGCATCACGGGGGGCGCCGGTGCGGTCGCCGTGTTCCTGGTGACGGTGTCCGGCGGGACCGCGACCGCCGTCGTCAACTCCGTGGGCCTGTCCGGGGCGGCCCTCGCGGGTGGTCTCGGTACGGGGCTCCTCGTGTACTTCCTCGCGTGGCGGCGCGGCGTGGACGGCTTCCGGCTCATCCTCATCGGGATCTCGGTGAGCGCCGTGATGGAGGCGATCACGACCTGGCTGTTGGTCAGTGCCGACATCCGGGACGTGGCCAGGGCGCAGGCCTGGCTGATCGGCTCGCTGGACAACCGCTCCTGGGACGACATCACGGTCGCGCTCCGGTCCACGCTCGTCCTGATGGCCGTCGTGGCGTGCGTGGCCTTCCAGTTCAAACCGATGCACCTCGGTGACGAGGTGGCCGCCGGCCTCGGCGTCCGGTACGCGGTGGTCCGGGCGGTCCTGCTCCTGTGCGCCGTCCTACTGGCCGGGGTGGCGGTCAGCGCGGCGGGTCCGGTCCCGTTCGTCGCCCTCGTGGCGCCGCAGGTGGCCATGCGGCTGGTCAGGTGCCCCACGCCGCCGATGATCGCCTCCGGCGTGGTCGGAGCGCTCCTGCTGATCGGTGCGGACCTCATCGCGCGCGCGGCGCTGCCGATCACGCTGCCGGTCGGTGTGGTGACCGCGGCGGTCGGCGGCCCCTTCCTCGTCTACCTACTGGTGCGGGCCAACGTCCGCTGACCGGTGCACACGTTCGAGCAAGTCGGGATCTGGGGGGGAAACGTGTCCGTTCAACACATCACCGGGACCGGCCCGGGAGGTGACGGCGCCGCCTCCGGAGGTGACGGCTCCTCCAGGCTGGCGGCCCGGGGCGTCACGGTCGGGTACGGCGCCCGCACCGTCATCGACGGCCTCGACGTGGCGGTACCGCCACGGGTGATCACCACCATCATCGGCGCCAACGGGTGCGGGAAGTCGACCCTGTTGCGGACCCTGTCACGGTTGCTCAAACCGACGAGCGGGACGGTCGTGCTGGACGGCGAGGACATCGCCACCCTCCGGACCCGGGACGTGGCGAAGAAGCTCGGCCTGCTCCCGCAGGCCCCGGTGGCGCCCGAGGGCCTCACGGTGGCCGACCTGGTGGCCAGGGGCCGCCATCCGCACCAGAGTTGGCTTCGGCAGTGGTCGTCGGACGACGCGGCCGTCGTGGAACGGGCATTGGCGATGACCGGCGTGGCCGACCTGGCGGACCGCCCTGTCGATGCGCTGTCCGGCGGACAGCGCCAGCGCGTGTGGATCTCGATGACGCTGGCCCAGGGCACCGACCTGCTGTTGCTGGACGAGCCGACCACCTACCTGGACCTCGCGCACGCGATCGACGTGCTCGACCTCGTGGACGACCTCCACGAGTCGGGGTGCACCGTGGTCATGGTGCTCCACGACCTCAACCTGGCGACCCGCTACAGCGACAACCTCATCGTCATGAAGGAGGGTTCGATCCTGGCGCAGGGCCATCCCGGCGACGTCATCGACGCCGATCTGTTGTACGAGGCGTTCGGTCTGCGCGCCAAGGTCATCGACGATCCGGTCGGCGACCGACCGCTCATCGTGCCGATCGGCCGCGCCCACGTACGGGTCGAGAGGTCGGACAAAGATACGGAGCAAGTAAGGCTAGGCTAGCCTCACTTGCGCACGGTAGGGTTTGCCTGCCTTCGGGCAGGACGAGACGAACGGGAACGGCGACGCGGACGGCGACACGGCCGCAACGCGGACCGCGAGTCGAACCGCGACACGGACTGCAACGGACAGTACGACAGCAAGGGACTGCGGATGCCTCTCCAGCGAACGACGCGTACGAACTCCCGGCGAAGGGCGGCGGCGTTACTGTCCGCGGCCACCCTCGGGCTCGGCCTCCTCGCCGGGTGCGGTTCGGACACCAAGGGCGAGGGGGACAAGAAGAGCGACGGCGCCCCGGCCGCCGCGACCGGCGCCTTCCCGGTCGGCGTGGAGCACGCGTTCGGATCGACGAAGGTCACCAAGGCGCCCCAGCGGGTGGTCTCCGTCGGCTACACCGACGACCAAGCCATCCTTGCCCTCGGCATCAAGCCCGTCGGGATGGTCGACCAGTACCCGAACCCGCCGGGCACGGCTCCCGACATCAACACCCAATGGCCCTGGGTCAAGGAGAAGTGGGGCGCCACCCGCCCCGAGGTCGTCATGAACAACGGCGACGCCGGCCCGAACTACGAGAAGATCGCCGCCCTGCGCCCCGACCTGATCATCGCGGTGTACTCCGAGATCGACCAGGCCGCCTACGACAAGCTCTCCAAGATCGCACCGACGGTGGGTCGCACCAAGGCCGAGAAGGAGCCGTTCAGCGCTCCCTGGCAGGACAACGCCCTCCACATCTCCAAGGCCCTGGGCAAGGCCGACGAGGGCGCCGCGCTGGTGAAGGGCATCCAGGACAAGCTGGACGCGGCCCGCGCCGCCCACCCCGAGTTCGCCTCCCAGACCGCCGTCGCACTGTCCTGGTACAAGGACGCGGCGGCCCCGTTCACCACCACCGACGTACGGGGACGGCTCGTCACGGGCATCGGCTTCAAGGGGCAGACCGAGATCGACAGGATCGCGGACGGCAAGTTCTTCACCACGCTCTCCCCGGAACGCATGGACCTGATCGACGTCGACCGGCTCTTCGTCATCAACGACAAGGCGGACACGGAAGCCCTGAAGAAGTTCGAGCTCTTCGCCAACCTGTCCGCCGTCAAGAACGGCAAGGTGTCCTACCTGCTGGACAGCGAGGGACCCGCGGTCGGCGCGGCCATGTCCCAGGGCACCCTGCTGTCCCTGCCCTACGCCATCGACGAACTCGTCAAGTCGGTCGGCAAGGGGTGACCACCACCGAAACGCGCGGGGCCGCCCAGTCCACCCTGCACACGACGACCGGACGGGAGGCCGCCCGCTGGGTGGCCGCGCACTGCCGCGAACGGCCCTGGCTGACCTCGGCCACCGTGCTCACCACGGTGGCCGGGGCGGCGCTCCAGGTACTCCCGCTGCTGCTGCTCGGCCGGGTCGTCGACGCGGTCGTCGCGGGCGGGTCACGGTCGATCCTGATCACGACCGGGGTGGTGATGGTGGCCGCCGCGTTGCTCGGCGCGGCGGCCACCGCGGTGTCGACGTACCTCGTGGGGCGCCTCGGCGCCGACCTGCTCGCCCGGCTGCGCGAAGGCGCCGTCCGGGCCGTGCTGGGGATGCCGAGCGCACGGATCGAACAGGTCGGCCGGGGCGACGTGCTGTCCCGGGTCGGCGATGACGTGGCCGTGCTGTCCAAGGGCATCCGTACGGCCGTCCCCACGGTGTTCTCGGCGGGCGTGCTGGTCGTCATCGCCACCGTCGGCATGTTCGGCCTGGACTGGCGGCTCGGCCTGGCGGGCGCCGGCGCGCTGCCCGCGTACGCGCTGGCCCTGCGCTGGTACCTGCCGGTGTCCGCCCCGCTCTACCGGCAGCAGCGCGCAGCCCAGGCCGACCGCGCGCAGGCGCTGATCAGCGGACTGAACGGGATCGACACCGTCCGGGCGTACCGCCTGGAAGGGGCCGTCCGGGACAAGGTCACCAGCGAGTCGTGGCGGGTGCGCAACCTCGGCGTCGAGGTGTTCCGGCTCTTCGGTCGCTTCGTCGGCAGGGAGAACCGCGCCGAGTTCATCGGGCTGGTCCTGATCATCGTGGTCGGGTACGCCCTGCTGGAGGCCGACGCCGCCACCCTGGGTGAGGTGTCGGCCGCGCCGCTGTTGTTCCACCGACTGTTCACCCCGCTGGGCTCCATCATGTTCACCTTCGACGAGGCGCAGAAGTCGGGCGCGAGCCTGACCCGGCTGGTCGGAGTACTGGGGGAGGACGCGGAGGATCGCCTCGTCGGCGCCCTGGCCGCCGCTTCGGCCGCGGACGAGCGCCACCCGGTGACGGTGCGGGGGCTGACGTTCGGCTACCCGGACACCGAGGAACCGGTCCTGCGGGACGTCGACCTGACGATCCCGGCCGGTGGCTCGCTCGCCCTGGTGGGGGCGACCGGCGCGGGAAAATCGACCCTGGCCGCCCTGGTCGCGGGCATCGGCACCCCGCAGGCCGGCTCCGTGCGCATCGGCCCGACGGACCTCGCCGGAGTGGACGAGGCCGGGGCCCGGGCACTGGTGAGCATCCTGACGCAGGAGACCCACGTGTTCTCCGGACCGCTCGCCGAGGACCTCCGGCTGGCAGCTCCGGACGCGACCGACGACGAGGTGATGGCGGCCCTGACCACGGTCGGCGCCGACACCTGGGTCCGGGCCCTGCCCGCCGGACCGGACACCCCGGTCGGTGAGGGCGGCGAGCGGCTCGACGTCACCAAGGTCGCGCAGATCGCCCTGGCCCGGCTCGTCCTGGGCCGGGCGCCGGTGGTCGTGCTCGACGAGTCGACCGCGGAGGCGGGCAGCGAGGGCGCGGCCGAGCTGGAACGCGCCGTGCTGGCCGCCTGCACGGGACGCACCACCCTGTTCGTGGCGCACCGCCTGACCCAGGCCGTGGCGGCGGACCGGATCGCCGTGCTGGACGCGGGTCGCGTCGTGGAACAGGGCAGCCACGAGGAACTGGTGGCCCTGGACGGCCGCTACGCGAGGCTGTGGCAGGCGTGGCGGGAAGGCAGCTGAGTGACCCCGGCTCCGTACGGGACCGGATGGTGAAACAGAAAGGACGTTGAGTCTCCGATGACGGAACCGACAGCTCGTCACGTACTGCTTTCTGCGACACGCCTGGCCGACGTGCGCCGGAGAACCGGTCAGCACTCCGACCGGACCATCGCCGAAGCGTGCGCGATCGGGCTGTCGTACTGGGCCACGGGCCGCGACCCCGAAGGCCTGGAGTTGACCCCCGGCACCCTGTTCGTCGACGTCCTCGCGTGGGTGGACAACGGTGGGGTCGGACCTGCCGACTGGGAGGTCGGCGCCGACGGCCGGAGCATCGCCGTCCCGGACGGCGTCGTGCGCGCCGAGGCGCAACTCGCCCTGGACGACCTCGCCGACTTCCCGGACCGGCCCGTCGCCACCATCGGCCCCTCCGGCGCGGCGGGGCGGATCGCGGCCCTCGCCGGGTGGAACGACACCGACGCGGATCGACTCCGGCCGACCATCGTCGAGATGTTCCTGGAACAGGCCCGGACCAGGCCGGACGCCATCGCGATCGTCGACGAACACCGCACTCTGACGTATCGTCGAGCAGCCTGCTTATCGGGCCAGTTGGCCGATCATCTGGTCGAGCTGGGAGTCGCCGCCGAACAGGTCGTCGGCATCTCGCTGGGCCGATCCGCCGACATGGTCGTCGCCCTGCTCGGCGTGCTCCGGGCCGGCGCCGCGTTCGTACCCCTCGATCCCCAATGGCCGGCCGCGCGCCGGGCCGTGGTCATCGCCGACGCCCGCGTCGGCCTGCAGATCAACACCTCCGGCGAGCACGCCCCCGACGAACCGGATGCCGTACCGGTCGACCTCGGCGACTGGCGGTTCGGCTCCCGCCCCGACCTGGGCGCCGGACCCGTCGTCCCCGGCGACGCCCTCGCCTACGTGATCTTCACGTCCGGGTCGACCGGTCGGCCCAAGGGCGCCATGATCCGCCACGAGGCGATCAGCGAGCGCCTGCTGTGGCAGGTCGACGAGATCCTCCACTTCGGACCCGACGACGCCTCGCTGTTCAAGGCACCGCTGTCCTTCGACATCTCCATCAACGAGATCTTCCTGCCCCTGGTGTCCGGCGGCAGGCTCGTGGTGCTGCGCCCCGGCGGCGAACGCGACCCGCACCACCTGCTGGAGGTCATCGCCGAACAGCGCGTCACCTTCACCTACTTGGTCTCGTCCATGCTCGACGTCCTGCTGGAGATCGCGGGCGAATCCGGCCGGCTGGACTGCCTGCGGCACGTGTGGTGCGGCGGCGAGGTACTGACCCCGGAGCTGTACGAACGCTTCCGCACCCGCCTCGACATACCGATGTACCACGGCTACGGCCCGGCCGAGACGACCATCGGCGTCTCCCACGTCATCTACCGGGGCACGGCGGAACGCCTGTCGACGTCGATCGGCAAGGCCAACCCCAACACCCGGCTCTACGTCCTCGACGACGAACTCCGCCCCGTACCCGTCGGCGTGGGCGGCGAACTCTACGTCGGCGGCTTCCTCCTGGGCCGCGGCTACGTCAACGCGCCCGGCCTGACCGCGTCGCGTTTCGTCGCGAACCCCTTCGCCACCGACGGTTCCCGGCTGTACCGCACCGGCGACCTCGCGCGCTTCGCCCCCGACGGCTCCCTCGACTTCCTGGGCCGCTCCGACAATCAGATCAAGATCCGCGGCATGCGGCTGGAGATCGAGGACGTCGAGGTCGGCCTCGCGGAACACCCCGCGGTACGGCACACCTGCGTCGTCGCGAGGAAGAACACGGCGGGCGGAACCTACCTGGTGGGCTACGTGATCCCGGCCGCCGGGAACGCGGCGCTGCGGGCGGACGAGGTCAAGGCGTGGGCCGCCGGGCACATGGTCGAGTACATGGTCCCCGCCCACGTCGTCGTGTTGGAGGAGTTCCCGCTCACGGCGAACGGCAAGATCGACCGGGCCGCGCTGCCCGAGCCCGCGCTCACCGCCGGCGCGGCCACCCCACCCGCCACGGAGAACGAACGCCTCGTGTGCGCGGCGGTCGCCACCGTGCTGCGCCTCGACGAGGTCGGCGTGGACCAGGACTTCTTCCAGCTCGGCGGGGACAGCATCCTGGCGATCTCCCTGCTGAGCGCGTTGCGCGAAGCGGGCCTCCACGTCACCGCACGCCAGATCTTCACGAACAGCGCCGTGGGGGCGCTCGCGGCGGTCGCGAACCGCGGCGCCGCCGTCGGCGTGGACCAGGCCGACGTGGCGACGGGCGCCGTCGTCGGATCACCCGTCGTGCAATGGCTCGGCGAGACCACGGACGCGATCGACGGCTTCGTCCAATCGGTGGTGCTGAACACCCCGCCGGACCTGACCGCCGACGGCCTCGACGCGGTACTCACCGCCCTGCTCGACCGCCACGACATGCTCCGGGCCAGGCTGGTGCGCGCGGACCGATGGGGCTTCGAGATTCCGGAGCCGGACCGGTCGGCCGCCCGGATCTGGCAGGAGAGCGACCGGCCGCTCGACGCCTGCGTCGCGCTCGCCACCGACGGACTGGACCCGGACGACGGCGTCATGCTGCGGGCCGTCTGGCGCCGCACGGCACGCCAACTCGTACTGGTCGCCCACCACGTCGTGATCGACGGAGTGTCCTGGCGGATCCTGATGGAGGACCTCGCCACGGCATGGCGCCGGTTCACCTCCGGAGAGCCCGTCGAACTGCCCCGCACGGGCACCTCGTTCCGACGCTGGACCCAGTTGCTGGAGCGCGCCGCGTTCGACCCGGACCGTGCCCGCTACCAACGCCCCCTGCCGGGACCGGACGCCCCGCTGGGCAGGCGCGCCCTGTCCGACGCCGACACCGTCGCCCGGGAACGGACCACGACCGTGCGCGTCGACCCCGACACCACGGCCGCACTGCTGGGCGAGGTACCCGCGAAGTTCCACGCGGGCGCCAACGACGTGCTCCTGACCGCGCTGGCCGTCGCCCTCGCCCGATGGCGCCGCGACCTCGGCCAGGACCAGACGTTCGCGCACGTCGAACTGGAGGGCCACGGCCGCGAAGCCCGGTTCGTGGCCGACAGCGCCGGCTTCGAACCGGATCTGTCCCGCACCGTCGGATGGTTCACCACCCTCTTCCCCGTGACCGTCGACCCCGGCCCCGCCGTCGACCGCACCGACCCCGGCCACCTGGCGACCGCCCTCAAGGCCGTCAAGGACGACCTCGCCCGGACCCCGCGGGGCGGCCTCTCCTACGGAGTCCTGCGGCACCTGACCGGAGCCGAGTTCGACAACCCCGCCCCACAGGTCCTGTTCAACTACCTCGGCCGCTTCGACGCCGGATCCGCCGGGGACTGGGAACTCGCCTACGCCACCGACCAGTTGGGGGAGCGGCGTGATCCACGGATGCGCCTGCCGCGCGCCCTGGAGTTCAACGCCATCGCCGAACCCGACGCGACCGGCGGCCACGAACTGGTCACCACCCTCTCCTGGCCCGAAGGGCTGCTCACGGACGAGGACGCGTCCGTCATCGGCGCGTACTTCCGGGAGGCCCTCACCGGGCTGGCCGCCCTGGCCACCCTGCCCGTCGGCGGCCACTCTCCCGGCGACTTCGCCCCGCTGGCGCTCACCCAGCGCGACGTCGACGACCTGGACGGCCCGACGCTGCGGGACGTCCTGCCGCTGACCCCGCTTCAGGAGGGCCTGTACTTCCACTCGGTCTTCGACGACGACACCGACGGCAGCTACGTCGAGCAGCAACTGCTCACCCTGGAAGGAGAGGTGGACGAGACCCGACTCGCGGCGGCGGCCACCCGACTGCTCGCCCTCCACCCCAACCTCGCAGCCCGGTTCGTCGCCCTCGCCGACGGCCGAGTGGTCTCCGTCCTGGAGAGCGGCGCGCAGGCCCCGTTCACCACCCTGGACCGACCCGGCATCACCGACGAGGAGATCCGCGACCACGCCGAACGGGACCGCCGCGCCGGCTTCGACCTGGCCGCCGGCCCGCTGATGCGCTACACCCTCATCCGCGCCGGCTCGGGTCGGCAGGTCCTCGTACAGACCGTGCACCACATCGTCGCCGACGGCTGGTCCGTACCGCCGATGCTCCGCGCCCTGCTCGCCGAGTACCACGCCCCTGGCACCGGGTACCCGCGCGCCGACTTCGGCGACCACGTGCGACGGCTCGCCTCGCTCGACGAGGACGAGAGCGACCGGGTGTGGCACGAACAGCTCGCCGGCCTGCCCGGCCCGTCCCTGGTCGCCGGGGGGAACCCACCGTCCGACCGGTTCGCCGACGCGGTCGAGGAACCGGACGCCGACATCGACGGGGCCGCCCGCTCGGCCGGGGTCCCGCTCAGCGTGGCCGTGCACAGCGCCTGGGCCCTCACGCTGGGCGGCGTCCTGCACACCCGGGACGTCGTGTTCGGCTCCACCGTCTCCGGGCGCGACGCGGACGTCCCCGGCATCGCGGACATGGTGGGCCTCCTCATCAACACCGTTCCCGTGCGGGCCCGATGGACCCCGACCACCACGGCACGCGAACTGCTCACCTCGGTGCGCGAACACCAGGACGCCGTCCGGCCCCACCAACACGTCTCCCTGGCGCGGATCAGCCGCCGGAGCGGCACGGGCCCCCTCTTCGACACCCTGGTGGTGTTCGACGTGGCGACCGACCTCGCGAAGCTGAGGAGCCCCGACGACACCCTCGTCATCACCGACGTCGTCAACGAGGGCGCCCCGCACTACCCGCTCACGCTCGTGGTGGAACGGACCTCCGACGGCCGCCCGCGCTTCAACCTCATCCACGACGCCGCACTGGTACGGGAGTCCACCGCCCGCGCCCTGCTCGCCACCTTCACCCGCACCCTCACGGGCCTGCTCGGCCGACCGGACGACCCGTTGCGCGAAGTGCTCCCCGAGGACACCCGGCGTCCCGCCCGCGTCAACCCGACCACCCTGGGCGCCCTGTTCGACGCCGCCGTACAGCGCGACCCGGACGCCCCCGCCGTCACCCAGTGCTCGATCGACGGCGCAACCCGGTCCCTGAGCTACGGCGAACTGGCGGACGCCCGGGACGCGTTGGTGTCCGCCCTGCGCGTGGCCGGAGTGGGGCCCGGCGAGCGGGTCGCCGTCGCCGTACCGCGTTCCGTGGAGCAGGTCACGGCCCTGATCGCCGTCGTCACCGCCGGCGGCGCCTACGTACCGCTGGAGCCCGCCTACCCGGACGAACGGCTGGAGTACATCCTGGCCGACTCCGCCCCGCAGGTCGTCCTCGTGGACCGTGAGCAGCGGGACCGGTTCGCACGGCTGCTGGCCCGGGCCGAAGTGCCGGCCCGCGTGCTCGTCCAGGGGGACGCGCCCGCACCCGACGACGTCGCGCCCACGACCGCGGCCCCGCCGACCGCCCGGGCCGTCGGGCAGGATCCGGCGTACGTGATCTACACGTCCGGATCCACCGGCGCCCCCAAGGGCGTCGTCGTCCCGCACTCCGCCGTGGTCACGCTGCTCGCGAACACCTGGCACGACATGGACTTCGCCCCGGAGGACGTGTGGGTCCAGTTCCACTCCTACTCCTTCGACTTCGCGGTCTGGGAACTGTGGGGCGCGCTGGCGCACGGCAGTGAACTCCTCATCCCGGAGCACGCGTTGACCCGCTCGCCGGTCGACTTCCACCGCCTGGTGCGCGACCGCGGAGTGACGGTGCTCAACCAGACGCCGTCGGCCTTCCACCAGTTCATCGAGGCCGACCGGCACGCCGGATCCCCGCCGACCAGCCTCCGTCGGGTCGTCTTCGGAGGGGAGGCGCTGGACCTCGGGCGGCTGCGCGGCTGGGTCGATCGGCACGGCACCACCACCCCCCAGCTGGTCAACATGTACGGCATCACCGAAACCACCGTGCACGTCACCCACCGCGTCCTGACCGACGAGGACTTCGACCGCGGCGACGACGTCAGCCCGATCGGGGCCCCCATCCCCGGCCTCGTCACGCACCTCCTCGACGACCGGCTCCGGCCGGTGCCACCGGGCCGGGAGGGCGCCATCTACGTGGCGGGCGACCAGGTGTCCCTCGGCTACCTCGGCCGGCCGGCGCTGACCGCCGGCCGGTTCGTGGCCGATCCGTTCGCCGGTGACGGCTCCCGCATGTACCACACGGGCGACCTCGCCCGCCGGACCCCCGACGGGGAACTGGAGTTCACGGGCCGCGCCGACGACCAGGTCCAGCTCAAGGGGTTCCGCATCGAGCTCGGTGAGGTGGAGTCCGGGATCAGGGAACTCGACGGCGTCGTCGACGTCGCCGTCACGGTGGCCGACAGCGGCGACCACCTGATCGCGCACGTCGTCGGACGCATCCCGGACGACTTCACCGCCCTGCTGACCGCGAAGCTGCCCGCGCACATGGTGCCCGGCCGGGCCCTGACCGTCGGCGCCCTGCCACTGACGGTCAACGGCAAACTGGACCGGAAGTCCCTCACCGAACGCGCCGCCCGACAGGACACCCCGCCACTGGGGAACGGCCCCGCGCCCGCCGCCCTCACCGCACTCGTCGACATCTTCACCGAGACGCTGCCCGGCACCGCCGTGGACGGCGACTGCGACTTCTTCCGGGCCGGCGGCGACAGCATCCTCGCCATCACCGTCGTCAACCGGGCCCGGGCACTGGGCCTCGCCATCACGCCGCGCGACGTGTTCCTGCTCAGGACCCCGCGCGCCCTCGCCGAGCACCTCACCACGAGCACACCGCGGGCGGCGCCGACCGCACCCCCAGCCCACCACGACGGCCCGCTGACACCGACACCGATCATCCTGCGCCAACGGGAGCTGGGCGGTCCCCTCAACCGGTTCGCCCAGGCCAGGACGGTTCGGGTGGCCGAGGGCGTCGGATTCCCGGACGTGCGGCGCGCCGCGAACGCCGTCGTGGCAGCACACCCCGCACTCCGGATGCGACTGCGCGTCGAACACGGGGTCTGGGCCCTGAGCACCGGACCCGCCCGCGAGGTCACCGTCACCCGACCCGCCACGACGGCCACCTCCCACCGGACGGTCACGCCGCCGGCGCCCGACACCCTCGACCCGACCGGGAGCCCCCTCCCGCCCGACACCTCCGATGCGACCGGAAGCCCCCTCCCGCCCGACACCTCCGATCCGACCGACACCCGTCTCCCGCTCGGGCTCTGCCGCGCGACCGCCGTGGCCGACGAGGCCGCAGGACGGCTCGACCCCGAGGCCGGCGAGGTCATCGCGTTCGCCTGGTTGGAGGAGAGCCGGACCCTCGTGGTCACCGTCCACCACCTCGCCGTCGACGCGGTCTCCTGGCTGGTCCTGCTGGACGACCTGACCACCGCCCTACGCGGCACGCCGCTGCCGCCGCCTACCACCTCCTACGCCGCCTACGCGGCGGCACTCGCCCACGGGTCCGCCCACGACATCGACGACCTCGGGCACTGGATCACCACGCTCCAGGCACCCCCGCTGCTCCCCGTCGTCGGAGCAGGCGCCCCGCGCGGGACCACGGTCGTCCTTCCGCCCGCGGTGAGCGACCTCGTCACCCGCACCGCGCCCGCAGCCCTCGGCGTCGACCTCACCGAACTGCTATGCGGCGCCCTGCGCACCGCCCTGACCCGAATCCAGCCCACACCCACCGACCTCGCGATCGAACTGGAGCTCCACGGTCGGGTTCCCGCACTGCCCGACCACGACTACAGCCGCACCGTCGGCTGGTTCACCGCCATCGCCCCCGTACGACTCACGGCGCACACCGACCCCGTCGCGGCGGCGCGCGAACTCGCCGAGCGCCGACCCGACGAACGCGCGCACGTCGCCTACGGACGGCTCAGGTACCTCGACCCGCAGACGGCCCCGCTGCTCACCGCCCGCCCGCAGGTGCTGTTCAACTACCTCGGCCGGAGCGGCGAGTCGCAGGCCCCGCAGCTCACCGGGGTCGAACGCGGCAGCCCGTACGCCGTCGAGGTCAACGCGTGGACCGACGCGGACACCGGAAGCCTGCACGCGGCCTTCACCCTGGCCGAAGGCGTACCCGACACGATCACCGAACACTGGTCCGCCGCCCTGACGGCCCTCGCCGACGCGGCGACGACGGCCGAGCGCACCGCGCCCGTCACCCCGCTCCAGCGGGGACTCCTCTTCCAGGCCCAGTTGGCGGGACCCGCCGGACACTACGTCGCACAGAGCCACTTCACCTTCGACCGGCGCCTGGACACCGACGCACTGGCCGAGGCGATGACATGGGTGATCGCGCGGCACCCGGTCGTCGGCGCCGGCTTCACCACCGACGACGACGGGAACCCGGTCCAGGTCCTCGGCGCCGGCCGGCGCGTCGACGTCCGCACCGTCACCCTCTCGACGGACGCGGAGATCGACACCCTCCTGGCCCGCGACCGCGACACGGGATTCGACCCGGACCGACCGCCACTGATCAGGCTGACCGTGATCCGCCTGCCCGACGACCGGGACGCCCTCCTGCTCAGCTACCACCTGCTGCTGTGGGACGGATGGTCCCGAGAGATCGTGCTGCGGGACCTGTTCGACGCCTACCGGGACGCGCTCGCCGGCGCGTTGACGGATCCGACCCCGGCCGTACCGGGCTTCGAGGACCACGCCCGCGCGCTCGCCGCCAAGGATCCCGCCGCGGCGGAACGCTTCTGGGCCGACCACCTGACCGGCCTGCCCGGACCGACCCTGCTCGCGGGACCGGCACCGACCCTCGCCGACGGCCTGCCGGGCACCCTCGTGCACACCCTCTCCGACGAACGGTCACAACTGCTGCGGGCAGCGGCCCGAGCCCACGGCGTCACCCTGAACTCCCTGCTGACCGGAGCCTTCGGTCTCCTGCTGGGCGCCCGCACGGGCCGCGCCGACGCCGTGTTCGGCGTGACCGTGTCCGGCCGCGAGGGCGAGGGCCTGTCCGACGTCGTCGGCGTGCTCCTCAACACCGTGCCCATGTGGACCCGGGCCCGGCCCGGCGACACGGTCCGGGAATACCTGTCGGCCGTACAGGACGCCAGGGTCGCCGCGATGGAACACGAACACCTCGGACTCGGCGAGATCCAACGCGCCGCCGGCCACGACGCACTGTTCGACAACCTGTTCGTCCTGCAGAACTTCCTGGACATGGACGCGTTCGCCGCGATGAACGCCCGACACGGCATCACCGCCGTGCGGGCCGACGACTCCACGCACTACCCCTTCACCTGGGTCGTCACCCCCGGCGAACGACTCACGGTCAAACTGGAACACCGCGACGACGACACCCCCGGCGCCCGCCGCCTCCTGGACGACTACCTGCGCGTGCTCGACGACCTGGCCCGGTGGACCGGGCCGCTGGGCACCCTGCGGGGCCTCGGCCCCGACCCCCGGCCCGGAGCCCGCACGGACGTGGGCACGGACACCGTCGTCGACCGTTTCGACCGGGCGGCGGACCGCGATCCGCAGCGGGTGGCCCTCGTCGCCGACGGCCGGACCATGACCTTCGGCCGGCTCCGCGACCGCAGCCGCGCGGTGGCCGGCGTCCTCGCCCGGCGCGGCATCGGCCCCGAGGACACGGTGGCCCTCGCTCTCCCGCGCTCCCTCGACTCGATCGTCGCCCTGTTCGCCGTGCTGCGCACGGGCGCCGCGTACGTACCGCTGGAACTGGACCATCCGGACGAGCGGATCGCGGCGATCGTCGCGGACGCGCACCCGGACGCCGTCCTCACCGTGAGCTCCGTGACACCCCGCCTCACCGGAGCCCCGACCGGAGCCCCGACGCCCGCCCTGATCGAGCTGGACCGGCCCCTGCCCGATGCCGAGCCGCTCGTGACGTTCGCACCGCGGGACCCCCACCGGCTCCGCCACCCCGCCTACACGATCTACACCTCCGGTTCCACCGGCAGGCCCAAGGGCGTGGTCACCGAGTACGCCGGGCTCACCAACATGCTGATCAACCACCAGCGCCGGATCTTCGAGCCCGTCCTCGCGGAACACGGCCACCGCACCTTCCGGATCGCGCACACCGTGTCGTTCGCGTTCGACATGTCCTGGGAGGAACTGCTGTGGCTCGCCGACGGCCACGAGGTGCACGTCTGTGACGAGGAGCTGCGCCGCGACGCCCCCCGGCTCGTCGAGTACTGCCTCCGCCACGGGATCGACGTCATCAACGTGACCCCGACCTACGCCCAGCAGCTCGTCGCCGAAGGACTCCTCGACGACCCGGCGCGCCGGCCGGCCCTGGTGCTCCTGGGCGGCGAGGCCGTCACCCCGACACTGTGGCAGCGGCTCGCCGCGACCGACGGCACGGCCGGCTACAACCTGTACGGACCCACCGAGTACACCATCAACACCCTCGGCGTCGGCACCTTCGAATGCCAGGACCCGGTCGTGGGCGTGGCGATCGACAACACCGACGTCCACGTCCTGGACCCATGGCTGCGCCCCCTGCCCGACGGGGTTCCCGGCGAGCTGTACGTGGCGGGCATCGGCATCGCCCGCGGCTACCTCGGACAACCCGCCCACAGCGCCCACCGGTTCGTCGCGTGCCCCTTCGGCCCGCCCGGCGAACGCATGTACCGCACGGGCGACCTGGTCGTCAGGCGGCCCGACGGAAACCTGATGTACCTGGGCAGGACCGACCAGCAGGTCAAGATCAGGGGACACCGCGTGGAGCTGGGCGAGGTCGAGGCCGCGTTCGCCGCGCACCCCGCCGTACGGTTCGTCGCGGCGGTCGCCCAGCCCGACCCGCAGGTCGACGGCACGCACCGGTTGGCCGCCTACCTGGTACTCGACGACGGCCACAGCGCTGGAGACGGCGGCGGTGATCGGGGCGACGACGCCGGGGGCGCCCTCCTCGCGGCCGTCGCCGCCGAAGTGGGCGCCGGGCTGCCGGACTTCCTGCGGCCCACCCACTACGCCCGGGTGGCCGGCATCCCGCTCACCGTCAACGGGAAGGCCGACACCAAGGCCCTGCCCGAGGCCAGGCCGCTCGGCGCACTGACCACGGCGGGGGAGCGGGGCCCGGCTACCGCGACGGAGACCGCCGTGTGCGAGTTCTTCGCCGAGGCGCTCGACCTGGACGACGACGAGGTGAGCGCAGTGGGCGACTTCATTTCCCTCGGCGGACACTCCATGCTGGCGGTGCGGCTGATCGGACTGCTCCGCCGCGAGTACGGTCCCGTCGTCACGGTCCGCGATCTGTTCACCCTACGAACCCCGGAAGCGATTGCACGCCACCTCGATGACAACTCCTGACACGCAGAGGCCCCGTACGGGGTCCGACATCCTTCGGACGGCACTGCGCCGCAACCTCGGAGCCATGTTCTGGGGAACCGTTCTCATGGGCCTCTACCAGGCCGGCGAGACCGCGTTCCCCATCGCGCTCGGCATGATCGTCGAGCACACGATGCAGGACCGCAGCCCGGGCGCCCTCGCCCTGTCGATCGGCGCGCTGGCCGTGATCATCACGACCGTGTCGCTGTCGTGGCGGTTCGGCATGCGCATCCTGCAGAAGGCCAACACGACCGAAGCGCACCGCTGGCGCGTACAGGTCGCCGACTGCGGACTCCAGCCGGTGCCCAGGGACACCGGTCTCAAGTCCGGCGAGGTGCTGACCATCGCCACGGAGGACGCCGACCAGACGGCCGACATCATCGAGGTGGTGCCGCTCCTGATCAGCTCACTGGTCGCCGTACTGATCGCGGCGGTCGCCCTGGGACTCGCCGACGGCCGACTCGGCCTGCTGGTGATCGTGGGAACCGTCGCGATCCTGCTCGTCCTCAGCGTGATGTCGAAGCGCATCGGCTCCAGCACCCGGGAACAGCAGGCCCGGGTGGCGCGGGCCGGTGCGAAGGTCGCCGACCTGATCACCGGTCTGCGCCCGCTGCACGGATTCGGCGGCAACCACGCCGCGTTCGGCTCCTACCGGAAGGTCAGCACGGAGGCGAGGCACCAGGCCGTCACCGTGGCCATGGCGAACGGTGCCTACGCGGGCACCGCCATGGCCCTGAACGCGGTCCTCGCCGCCACCGTGACCCTGACGGCCGGCTGGCTGGCGTTCGACCGGCAGATCACCATCGGCGAACTCGTCATGGCGGTGGGGTTGGCCCAGTTCATCATGGAGCCCCTCAAGATGTTCTCGGACATGCCCAAGTACGTGATGATGGCCCGGGCCTCGGCGCAGCGGATGGCGCTGGTCCTGACGGCTCCGCCGGTGACCACCCCGGGACCGCAACGCCCGGCCGCGGGAGGGTCCCTCGAAATCGACTGCGTCCGGTACGGCGTCCTGCGCGAGCTCAAGTTCCAAGTGCTCGCGGGAGAGTTCGTGGCGATCGCCGCCTACCAGCCGCGCGCCGCGGCCGACCTCGCCTCGATCCTGTCGGTGAAGGTCCCGCCCCATGCCTACGACGGCGTGGTGCGGGTCAGCGAGCAGGAGATCGGCGACCTGTCGATCGAGGCGGTCCGCGCGCACATGCTGGTGAACCCGTACGAGGCGGAGATCTTCGCGGGCACCCTCCGGACGAACATCGATCCGGCGGGCACCAGCCGCATGGTCGCCGAGGCCGTCGAGGCGTCCATGCTGACCGATGTCGTAGCCCTCCACCGCGAGGGGCTCGACCACGGCGTCCGCGACCGCGGCGCCAACCTCTCCGGCGGCCAGCGCCAACGACTGTCCCTGGCCCGCGCACTGGCCGCCGACACCGACGTCCTCGTCCTGCACGACCCGACGACGGCCGTCGACGCGGTCACCGAACAGCTCATCGCCCGCAGACTCGCCGAGCTGCGCCGCGGCCGCACCACCGTCGTGATCACCAGCAGCCCGGCGCTCCTGGACGCGGCCGACCGGGTACTCGTCCTCGACGACGGCGTCATCACGGCCGAGGACACCCACCGGAACCTGCTCGCCGGCGACGAGGACTACTGCGCGGCGGTGGCCCGCTGACCGACCGGGCCAGGGGCGACGGCGGCCCGACCGCCGTCGCCCCCGATGGGGCCGGCCCTTGCCGGACGACCTCCTCGTCACCCTCCTGACGCCGCGGGACGGGCGCGAGGGCGGCGACGGGAGTCCGACGACAGGCCCTGTCCGAGCACCCGGGCGACGTCCCTGAGCAGGGCGTGTCGCCAGCCCGCCCGGTCGTGGCCGGAGGGGGACCGGGAGACGCTCACGGTCGCCCCGGCCCGCTCGGTCAGGGCTTCCGTCAGCTCGCAGTGCGGCAGCATCCGGGTTTCGTGTTCCCCGACGTCGAAGGCGACCCGTAGGCCGGACAGGTCGGGTCCCTCCCGCAGGCGTGCGGCGAGGGCGCCGCCGACCGGGCCGGCCAACGGGTCGGCGAGAGCGGCCGCGCCCGGGGTCCACCAGAACGACCCCGACTGGCAGGCCACGCGGGACACCAGCTCGGGAAACTCCAACGCCGCGTACATCGCGCTGAGGCCGCCGAGGCTCTGCCCGACGACCACCAGCCGGTCCGGGTCGGCGACCACGCCGGTGTCCGCGACCAGTGGCAGCAGTTCGTCCCGGACGGCCTCCCACAGTTCCGGCCGGCAACCGAACTCGGCCTCCCGGTCCCGGGTCGGCAGGAAGACGAGCGTGACGGGCGGCAGGGCGCCGCTCGCGACGGCCGCGTCGAAGGCGGTCGCGGCCGGGTGCAGGTACAACCAGTCGTCCCCGTCGAGCAGCAGCACCAGCGGTCCACCACCGCCGGCCGGGTGTACCCGTACGGTCCGTCGGCCGCCGAGCCGCCGGCCGGCCCAGCGGACCCGGGTGTCGGGAAGCGGCAGGACGTCGTCCGGGCCGACGGCCGGCCAGTGCGGTTGCGCGGGGGTGTCGGGGGTGGTGGCGATGGACCGGTTCCCGCCGGCGCCGACCGGGTTGAGTGCGTCGGCGTCCGCGCCGTCGTCCGTGACGAACCGGTAGGTCACCCGTAGCCGGGCGGGCATGGGCACTTCGGCGTACCAGCAGTCCGAGTCGCCCCAACGCCGCAGGGGAACCGGTTCGGACCAGCTCTCGAAGTCGACCCGCGCGGGGGAGCCGCGCCGGAGGAACAGGGTCACCCAGCCGCCGTCGGACCGTACGGACACGGGTCCCCCCGCTGCCCGCGCCGCCGCCCAGAACCCGTCCGTACCGGGTCTGCCGGGCAGCCCGAACGAGGCGAAGGGATGTTCCGTCGCGGCTCCGGAGCCGGTGGCGGGATCGCTCACGGCCGGGCCCTCCGTTCGGTCACGAGGCGCATCGAGGTCTCCTTGTGAGGGGCAAGGGGAGAACGCTAAGCTCGTTCCAATTAGGCGAGCCTAACCTAAGCATGACGTTTCCTTCCCTTGGAGGTCCACCCCCGGACAGGGGTGGCGAGGAGGCACCGAACGTGAGCACCAACCCATTCGACGATGCCGAAGGCCGCTTCCTGGTCCTGGTGAACGCGGAGGGCCAGCACTCGCTCTGGCCGGCCTTCGCCGAGGTGCCGGGCGGCTGGAGCGCGGCCTTCGGCGAGGACACGCGGCAGGCGTGCCTGGACTTCGTCGAGACCCACTGGACGGACCTGCGCCCGCTCTCCCTCGCGCGGTCGATGGACGCCCGAACCGCGGGGTGACGGGGGAGGCCGGTCGACGCGACCGGCTCAGATGTCGAGGAACCGGACGTCCTTGGCGTTGCGCTGGATGAAGGAGCGTCGGGCCTCGACGTCCTCTCCCATCAGCACCGAGAACAGGTCGTCGGCCAGTGCGGCGTCGTCCAGGGTGACCTGGCCGAGCACGCGGTGGTCGACGTCCATGGTGGTGACGCGCAGTTCCTCGGCGTTCATCTCGCCGAGACCCTTGAAGCGCTGGACGGTGTCGTCCCGCAGCCGCTTGCCGTGCTGCCGGCCCTCGTCCAGGAGGCTGTCGCGGTGCCCGTCGGAATACGCGTACCGGATTTCGTCCCGGCTCCATTTGATCTTGTAGAGCGGGGGCCGGGACAGGTACACGTGCCCGGCCTCGATGAGGGGCCGCATGAAGCGGAAGAGGAAGGTCAGCAGCAGGGTGTTGATGTGCTGGCCGTCGACGTCGGCGTCCGCCATCAGGATGATCTTGTGATAGCGGAGCTTCCCGATGTCGAAGTCCTCGTGCACGCCGGTGCCGAAGGCGCTGATCAGCGCCTGGACCTCGGTGTTCTGGAGGATCTTGTCGATCCGGGCCTTCTCGACGTTCAGGATCTTGCCGCGGATCGGCAGGATGGCCTGGTGCGTCGGGTTGCGACCGGACTTCGCGCTACCACCGGCGGAGTCGCCCTCGACGATGAAGATCTCGCACTGCGCGGGGTCGTTCGACCGGCAGTCGGACAACTTGCCCGGCAGCGCGGCCGATTCGAGGAGGCCCTTGCGCCGGGTGATGTCGCGGGCCTTGCGTGCGGCGGCCCGGGCGGTCGCGGCCGACACGGCTTTGCGGACGATGTCACCGGCCTCGTCGGGGTGACGGTCGAACCAGTCCGAAAGGTGCTCCTGGACGACCCTCTGCAGGAACGCCTTGGCCTGCGTGCTCGTGAGCTTGTCCTTCGTCTGGCCCTCGAACTGCGGCTCGCCCAGCTTGACCGAGACGACCGCCGTCAGGCCCTCGCGGACGTCGTCGCCGGCGAGGTTGTCGTCCTTCTCCCGCAGCAGCCCCTTCTCCCGGGCGTACTTGTTGACCAGCGCGGTGATCGCGGCGCGGAACCCCTCCTCGTGGGTTCCCCCGCCGTGGGTGCGGATGGCGTTGGCGAAGGAATGGACGTCGGCCTGATAACCGGTGTTCCACTGGAGCGCGACCTCCGCGGACAGGACGCGCCCGGGGTCGGTGGCCCGAAACGAGATGACGGTGGGGTGGACGGGCTCGCCCCTGCGGGAGTTGAGGTGGCCCACGAAGTCGGAGATCCCCCCGTCGAACCGGTACCGAACGGCTTCCCGGGCGCCCGGCCGTTCGTCCGTCAGACCCACCGTCAGGCCCCGGTTGAGGAACGCCACCTCCCGGAAGCGCCGCGCGAGGGTCTCGTACGCGTAGTCGGTGGTCTCGAAGATCGTGCCGTCGGCCCAGAAGGTGATGCTGGTGCCGGTCCCCGTCGTCGCCCCGTGGCACCGCAGCGGTGCCACGGGCACACCGGCCTCGAAGGACTGGCTGTACCGGAACCCGTCCTTGCGCACCTCGGCCACCACCTTGGTGGACAGCGCGTTGACCACCGAGAGCCCCACGCCGTGCAGTCCGCCCGACACCTGGTAGCCCCCGCCGCCGAACTTTCCGCCCGCGTGCAGCACGGTCATCACCACCTCCAGCGCCGGTCTTCCCTCGGAGGCGACGACGTCGACGGGAATGCCCCGACCGTTGTCGGTCACCCGCAGCCCGCCGTCGGCCAACACCGTCACCTCGATGGTGTCCGCGACGCCCGCCAACGCCTCGTCGACGGCGTTGTCCACCACCTCGTACACCAGGTGGTGCAGGCCCCGTTCGTCCGTGGAGCCGATGTACATGCCCGGCCGTAGCCGTACCGGGTCCAAGCCGTCCAGGACGGTGATCGTGCCCGCGTCGTACGGGGTGGTGGTCGGATCGTCGGAAAGGGTCACGGAGAACTCCTCGGAGCGCAGCACGGAGCACGCCGACGGCCGAACGGGCCGGAGCGTGTCACGTACGAGGGGGCGGTGGCGGCGATGAAGAAGGCGGTCGGGGACCCGACGGCCGACGTCGTGCACGGTCGGACCGTCGGTCCCGGGCGGCCCGTCGGCCTGGTCGAAGTTTACGATCTCCACCACCCATGACGCATCCTCAGAATTGTTTTCCCGGGTGTGGGTGGAGCTGTGAATGGCCCCAAGGGAGCCGCTGATTGCCCCTTGGGTGGATCTTCGGGGGCGTGGTCGATCCCCTCCAGGTGTACGTGCTGTTGGCGCGACAGAGGGGCCCCTGTCGCCTTTCCCCTCGACCGAAGGGTCGGGGGTCATGGCGGTGGATGCATGACTCGGCGTCGAAAAAGTTAGGTAAGGCTTGCCTAAAAGGTTCTAGGATGCGGGAATGAAGAAGATCATTCGCGCGCTGACGGCCGCGGCGGCCGGACTGGCCCTCGCCGCACCCGTCACCCTCGCGACCCCCGCCGCGGCCACGGCCGCCCCGCCCGGGGAATCCACCCGACTCGAACTCCCCCGCCCCACCGGCCCCTTCGCCGTGGGCCGGGACACCCTCCACCTGGTCGACCGGGACCGCAAGGACCCCTGGGTCCCCACCGCCGACCGGGAATTACTGCTCTCCCTGTACTACCCGGCGCTCCCGCACACCGGCACGCCCGCGCCCTACATGAGCGTCCCGGAGGCCAAGGCCCTGCTGACCGATCGGGGGCAACTGGGCGAGTACGTCACGCCCGAGCGCGTCGCCGCCACCCGTACGCAGTCCCGCGCCGGCGCCCTGCCCCGCCCCTCCGCGCAGCGCTACCCCCTGATCGTGCTGTCGCCCGGTTTCACCATGCCGCGCGCCTCGCTGAGCGTCCTGGCGGAGGAACTCGCCGGCCGCGGCTACGTCGTGGCGGCGGTCGACCACGCCTACGAGTCGGACGGCACCGTCTTCCCCGGCGGGCGACTGCTCACCTGCAAGGCGTGCGAGCAGGTGTTCCCCGACGGCTCCCTCCGCCGGGTCTCCGACGGCCGGGCCCGCGACATCCCGTTCGTCCTCGACCGACTCACCGGCCCGCACCCCGCGTGGCGGTACTCCCGACTCATCGACCCCCACCACATCGGCATGGCCGGCCACTCCATCGGAGGCGCGGCGGCCTCGGCGACCATGGCCGCCGACCCGCGCGTCGACGCCGGGGTCAACATGGACGGCACGTTCTTCACGCCGGTGCCGCAGAGCGGGCTCGCGGGACGCCCCTTCCTCATGCTCGCCGGTGACCCCGCCCTGCTCCCGCCCGACTTCCCGGACACCTCCTGGGAGGACACCTGGCCCCGGCTGGACGGCTGGAAGCGCCGGCTGACCGTCACCGGGGCGGGCCACCCCGGATTCACCGACTGGCCGGTCCTCGGCGACCAGGTGGGCTACGCCCATCCGGAGACACCGCTCTCCGGCACCCGTTCCCAGCAGATCACGCGGGCCTACGTCGGTGACTTCTTCGACCTCCACCTGCGCGGCCTGCCCGCCCCCCGGTTGAACGGCCCGACGCCGGCCGACCCGGAGGTCGTGTTCCACCGCGGCTGAGACGTCGCGCGGGGGCGCCCCGACCAGGGCCGCCCCCGCGCTCCCCGCCCCGACCACGGGCCCGTCCAGGTCCGCCGGTCCATCGACACGAGGAGCCACGCCCATGCCGACCCCCTCCGACGACAGGGGTTCCGCCCACGGCCTCAGCGGCGTGGCGATGACCCTGCTGACCCCGCTGTACGGCCGCGCCCACGCCGCCGAACTCCTCCCGGGAACCGCGTTCCGCGATCCCGCCGCGGCCGCCGTACTGGCCTCCACCGGATACCGGGCCCCCGAAGTGCTGACCGACCGGGGCAACGCCGTCGGCTCGATCCACCGCACCATCGTCTTCGACGGACTGACGGCGCGCTTCTGCCGGGCCCACCCCGACGCGGTGGTCATCTCGGCCGGCATCGGCCTCGACACCCGCGCCGATCGACTGGCGGGAACTCTGCCCCCAACGGTGACCTGGCTCGGGGTGGACGTACCGGAAGTGGTGGAACTGCGGGCCCGGCTGCTTCCGCGGGACCGGGCCCGGGTCGTGGCCGCCTCGATCACCGATCCGGACTGGGCCGGGCAACTGCTGCCGCTCGTCGATGGACGCCGTGACGTACTCGTCCTGACCGAAGGGGTCCTGATGTACCTGGACCCGGCCGGTCTGCGGTCCTTCCTCGTCTCCTGCCGGACCGCGTTCCCCGCCGCCGAACTCGTCGCGGACTACTTCCACCCGAAGGTCGCGCTCAGCGGCCGCCACCCGATCGTCAAGGCGACGGGCGCGCGGTTCCGCTCCGGCGCCCGCGGCGGCCGCGGGCTCGCCGCCCTGGCACCCGGCTGGGAGAGCGTCGGCGAACACCGGGTGATGGAGCGCATCAGCATCGGGC
Organism: Streptomyces sp. NPDC057939; assembly: GCF_042887545.1. Taxonomy (NCBI): domain Bacteria; kingdom Bacillati; phylum Actinomycetota; class Actinomycetes; order Kitasatosporales; family Streptomycetaceae; genus Streptomyces; species Streptomyces sp. NPDC057939. The sequence continues at coordinate 100,137 of NZ_JBHVPG010000002.1, read as the reverse complement.
ACCGCGCCGCCGCCGGCCTGTTCCGCCTCCTCACGCTCGGCGCACCGCCCTACTCGGTGGCCCGACTGCGCGCCACGGCCCGTACCCAGGAGCGCGGGCGGCCCTGACGAAAGGTCGTGCGGGGGTGGGTCAGGAGCGGCGGCGGTGGCCCGCCGGAACGCTGCGCCGCCGGGCCGGGCGGCGCCGTCGGGCCGCCGCGTCCTGCCGGGGGTCGGTGACCGGGCCGCCGAGGCCGTGCTCGATGCGGATGCCGTGGAAGACGAGCACGGTGAGGCTGAGGACGATCAGCGCCTCGGCCCAGTAGAACGCGAGGTAGTCGAGCAGACAGCCGTTGGGCGGCGAGCCCGGCGCGGCGTCGCGCAGGCCGACGAGGGCGAAGAGGCTGGCGGCCATCCAGCCGAGGGCCGGCCACAGCAGGCCGCGCCGCTGCCCGACCACCAGCCAGCAGGCGGTGACGATGGCGAGGGCGACCGCCCACATGGCGGCGATCATGAACCAGGCGAGGATGAAGGTGCTGCGCGAGCGCTTGACCTCACTGGTCAGGTACGCGGCCTGCCCCTCGTAGGAGCCCTCGCCGTTCTTGTACGCGAAGTTCGGGTCCTGGTCGTGCAGGCGCAGGACGACCGGTACCCGGGTGTCCAGGGAACCGGCCGTCGCGGCGAACGCGAAGTCGGCCGTGTACTTGTCGAACGGGTAGTCCGAGGACGCGCCGTCCGAGAGCGGGACCTGGATGTCCCGAACCCACAATCCGCTGCCCGCGGGGAACCCGAGCTCCTGCTGCCCGGTGGTGTTCGCGTACAGGGTGAGGCTCTGGGTGGGGTAGCCGTCGGGGCCCGCGTAGCGGCCGAAGGGGGTGAGGGTGACCCTCAGGGTGATCTGGCGCAGCACCGGGTCGGTGCGTTGGACGTCGGCATGGACGTCGATCCGGTCCGCGGCGTGCTGGGGGCCGACGACCACGGTCTGCTGACGGGTGTTGCGCTCGTCGAAGTACAGGGCGATCCCCGCGCCGCACACCACCGCGACGACGACGAGGAAGATCACCAGGGTCCGCCACGGCAGCTCGGCGCCGCGCCGGCTCACGTCCTGGACGACGTCCACGCCCCGGCGCAGCTGCCGGGCGGCGGCCTCCCGCCCGGCCGGGCCCACCCACTCGTCACCGTCGGCCATGGTCCGATGCTGCGGGAGGCCCGCGGCGGGCGCCAGACGGAGGGGGCCGGTGGTGGCCCGGACCCGTCCCGCCGCGGGTCGAACCGCGAGGGGGCCGGGCCGGGTCGGCCGGGTCGGACCGCTCGGGGCCGGCGCCGACCGGGTCGGTGTGGTCCGGGTCGGTGCGGACCGGTCAGTGCGGACCGGGACGGCCCCGTCGGGCGCGATCGGCCTCGAAGCGGACGAACGCCGCCTCCTGACGCCATTCCACCTGGGCCTTCGGGCTGGACTCCAGCAGCCGCCCGCACCGCTCGCCGACGTGCTCGGAGCCGGGCGTCTCGGCGGCGCACGCCGCGACGGGCCGGTAGCCGGTGCGGACGTCGCTCTGCCACAGGCTCCGCCCCGGCAGGAAGGAGTGGTCGAGCGAGGCCCGCGCGAGGTCCTTCAGCTCGCGGTAGCGAAGCCCGTACATCTCCGAGGCCCGGCGGTACTCGTCGGTGATCCCGATCCGAGACACGCCCGGGTCGTCCGTGGCCAGGACCACCGGAACGCCGAAGCGGCGGTACGTGGCGAACGGATGCGCGTCCCCCGAGACCCGCAGGATCTGCTCGTTGCTGTGGAAGGGCACCTCCACCGCGATCCGCCGCTCGGCCATGTGGCGCATCAGGGACTCCCACCGGTCCTCGTGCAGCACGGACACGCCGTGACCGATGCGCTCGGCCCGACCCGTCTGCGCGGCCTCACGGATGTGGAAGGTCAGGTCCTCCGGCTTGACCAGGCCCGGGACGAGCTCGCCCGCGTGCAGGGTGATGTGCGCCTTCGGGTACTGGGACTTGAGGTAGTTCAGCATCCGCATGTGCAGCCGGTAGTCGCGCAGGGCCACCGGGTCGTCCTCGGGCTGCACCAGGTTCACGGCGACGAACCGGGGATCGCGCTCGGCCAGTCGCATGCCGAGCGCGATCTGGGTGAAGACCCGCTCCGGCGAGCCCGCTCGCCCGACCTGCGAGATCCAGCGGTGGGGCAGCGCGCACGCCGGGTCGGGGCGCCGGGTGTCGCAGTGCGCGGCCGCGCGGAACTCGACGTCGGTGGTGTCCGCGTTCGCGCGCGCCTGCCGTACGACCGCGTCGAGGGCGCCGTCGGCGAGCAGCTTGTCGTGCATCCGGTCGAGGTCGGCGTCGAAACCGACCCGGTCGGCGAGGGCGCGGGCCTCGGTGGAGGCCGGGGAGATCATCGTCTCCAGGTAGAACTGCTTCTGCCGGGCGGCCGTGTTGGCGACCTCGGCGAGCATCCGGCCCGGGTGGCGCCAGGTGACCTCACCGAACTTGCCGAAGGTGGCGAAGAAGTGGTCGTGTCCGTTCCCGTCGGCCGGGAAGTCCTGCATGGACCAGGCCCGGATGACCTGCCGGCGGAACTCCGCGTCGGTCACGGCGTCGGCCGCCGGACGGGTGCCGGCGCCGCAGGGCGGCGGGACGGCCGTGCTCGTGGCCGTGACGACGCACAACCCGTCCTCGGCGGCCAGTTCGATCAGGAACTCGGTGGAGACGGCGCCGGCGAGGTGGTTGTGCAGGTCGCCGCCCTTGGGAAGGTCGACGAAGAAGTCCCGCAACCGCCCGGGCTGCCGGTGCAGACCGGACAGGTACCGGTCGACGGCCCTCTCGGCGGCCGTGCCGGGAGCGGACGGTTCGGGAGCGGAGGGAAGGGGGGCCGCGTGGGCGGACGAGGGCGCGAGGAGTGCCAGTGCGGAGAGCGCACCGATCACGTGCGGGGAGATCACCGGCACATCGTGGTGAGGAGGAGGTCCCCCGGCCGGTGCGACGGGCCGGACGTGTCCGGCTATCACCCGGGAGGGTCCGGACGAATCGTTCCTGCCGTCGCGGGGCCCCAAGTCGGTTGCGAATCAGGTCATTTGGCATGTCCGAATATCGTCTGAACGGGCTTCAAACGCCCCGCGCCGCAAGATCACCGCATTGAGGTAATGCCCACGGGATCTTGGGGCCGATCGGCCCCGCCCGTGGTTAGTGTGCTTCCGGATCTGGACGGATTGCCCGGATATTCGCCCCCTCGTTTCCCGTGGGTGGCATACACGTGCGCCGATCACCGCCGCTACGAAGGAGAACCTGTCCGATGACCGTGGACACCAGCCCAGAGGCGCAGCTGGAGCCGCCCCCGCAGAGCAGCCTCGGAACGGCCGCTGCCCGGAACCTCGCCACCACGACGAAGTCCGCCCCGCAGATGCAGGAGATCAGCTCCCGCTGGCTGCTGAAGATGCTCCCCTGGGTGGAGACCCAGGGCGGCACCTACCGGGTGAACCGCCGCCTGAGCTACACCGTCGGTGACGGGCGCATCGAGTTCCTCCAGGACGGCGCGCGCGTCCGGGTCATCCCCCGCGAGCTCGGTGAACTCGCCCTGTTGCGCGGCTTCGACGACATCGGCGTGCTGACCGCGCTGGCCGACCGGTGCGTGCAGCGCGACTTCCGCGCCGGCGAGGTGCTGGTCGAACGGGGCGCGCCCGCCGAGCGGATCCACCTCATCGCCCACGGTCGCATCAACCAGACCTCCGTCGGCAAGTACGGTGACGAGGTCGCCGTCGCGGTGCTCGCCGAGGGCGACCGCTTCGGCGAGAACGCCCTGCTGGACACCGACGCGACGTGGGACCACACCGCCACCGCCGCCACCTCCGGCACCCTCCTCACCCTCGACCGCGCCGAGTTCGACTCCGTACTGTCCTCGGCTCCGAACCTCCGGGCCCACGTCGAGCGGTTCGGCACGCTCCCGCTCCAGCGACAGAACCGGCACGGTGAGGCCGAGATCGCGATGTCCGCCGGCCACACCGGCGAGGCCGAACTGCCGGGCGCCTTCGTCGACTACGAGCTCAATCCGCGCGAGTACGAACTCTCCATCGCCCAGACGGTCCTGCGCGTCCACACGAGGGTCGCCGACCTCTACAACCAGCCGATGAACCAGACCGAGGAACAGCTCAGGCTCACCATCGAGGCGCTGCGCGAGCGCCAGGAGTACGAGCTGATCAACAACCGGGAGTTCGGGCTGCTCCACAACGCGGCCTTCAAGCAGCGCATCCAGACCCACTCCGGCCCGCCGACCCCGGACGACCTCGACGAACTGCTCTGCCGCCGCCGCGGTTCGCGCTTCTTCCTGGCCCACCCCAAGGCCATCGCGGCGATCGGCCGCGAGTTCAACGCGCGAGGGCTCTACCCGGACCACGTCGACCTCGGCGGCCAGCAGGTGCCGGCCTGGCGAGGGGTACCGATCCTGCCCTGCGGCAAGATCCCCATCAGCAAGGAGAACACCAGCTCGATCCTGGTGATGCGCACGGGCGAGGACAAGCAGGGCGTCATCGGACTGCGCCAGACCGGCCTGCCGGAGGAGTACGAGCCGGGGCTGTCGGTGCGCTTCATGGGCATCGACGAGCGCTCGATCATCTCCTACCTCGTCACCACCTACTACTCCGCCGCCATCCTGGTGCCCGACGCGCTCGGGGTGCTGGAGAACGTACAGATCGCCCGCAGGCCCGACTAGCCGGCCAGGCCCCGGCCGGGCCGCGCGCCCCGGCACGATCCGGAAGGGTCGGCCCGTACGGGCCGGCCCGCCCGCCGCGCGGGCCGGGAGTCCGTCCCGGTCCGCCCACACGCCCGGGATCCGGGACAGCCCCATCACCCAGCAAGGAGTCACGGATGCCCGACCCCGGGCCCTCCCCCCTGCAGTCGAGCCTGCCCGGCGCGGCGGCCCGCTTCGGGGCCCACGGCCACGGCCGGGGCATCGAAGCCTTCGGCGGCGCACGACCCACCCCGCCCGACGCGGCCCCCGTGCCGCTCGCCGCCCCCGCCCCTGCGCAGACCCCGGCCCCTCGCGCGGTGCCCCTCGCGCCCGTCGTGCCGCTCCCACCCGCGGCACCCACCCCGCCGGCGCCACCCACGCCACCGGCGGCACCCCCCTCACCCGTGGTGCCCCTTCCGCCGGTGGTGCCCATCCGGCCCGCAGCACCCGCGCCGCCCGACGGCCCGGCTCCCGCCGCCGCGCGAGCCCCGCGGCCCGCCCTGGAGCGGATCCTGCGCGGTCCCAGCGGCCTGGGCACGGCCGGCCTCTACCTCACCCGGCCGCGCGAGGAACCCCTCGCGCCCGGGGACCCGCCCGCAGCGCCCGCCGGCAACCCGGTCCCGGGCCTCTACCACCACCCGGTGGCGGAACCCGACCCGGTACGGGTGGAGGAGGTCGGCCGCCGCATCAAGGCGTGGGCGGTCGACGAGGTGGAGCTGTTCCCGCCGGACTGGGAGGACCAGTTCGACGGGTTCTCCCTGGGCCGGTACATGGTCGCCTGTCATCCGGACGCCCCCACTCTCGACCACCTGATGATCGCCACCCGGCTGATGGCCGCCGAGAACGCGGTCGACGACTGCTACTGCGAGGACCACGGAGGCTCGCCCATCGGCCTCGGCGGACGCCTCCTGCTGGCCCACACCGCCCTGGACCCCCTCCACACGACGGCCGAATACCAACCGGACTGGGCGCGGTCCCTCCACGCGGACGCGCCCCGGCGCGCCTACCGATCGGCCATGGAGTACTTCCTCGAGGAAGCCACCCCCTCACAGGCCGACCGGTACCGGCACGACATGGCCCGCCTGCACCTCGGCTACCTCGCCGAGGCCGCCTGGGCCGAGACCGACTACGTCCCGGAGGTGTGGGAGTACCTCTCGATGCGGCAGTTCAACAACTTCCGCCCGTGCCCCACCATCACCGACACCGTCGGCGGCTACGAACTGCCGGCGGACCTGCACGCCCAACCGGCGATGCAACGTGTCCTCGCGCTCGCCGGGAACGCCACCACCATCGTCAACGACCTGTACTCCTACACCAAGGAGTTGGCGAGTCCCGGCACGCACCTGAACCTGCCCGTGGTGATCGCCGAACGAGAGGACTGCTCCGTTCGCGATGCCTACCTCAAGGCGGTCGAGGTCCACAACGACCTCATGCACTCCTTCGAGGCCGAGGCCGCCGACCTGGCGGCCGCCTGCCCCGTCCCGAACGTCCTGCGCTTCCTGCGGGGCGTGGCCGTGTGGGTCGACGGCAACCACTACTGGCACCAGACCAACACCTTCCGCTACAGCCTGCCCGACTTCTGGTAAGGACGGATTCATCTGTGACCAACACCGAGCTCACCACCGCGACCCCCTCGGCATTCATCCCGGCCCCGGCGACGCCCTACCAGGGTGACATCGCCCGCTACTGGGACCACGAGGCCCGGCCGGTGAATCTTCGTCTCGGCGACGTCGACGGGCTCTACCACCACCACTACGGCATCGGCGACGTCGACCACGCGGCCCTCGGCGACAGCGCGGACAGCGAGTACGAGAAGAAGCTGATCGCCGAGTTGCACCGCCTGGAGTCGGCCCAGGCCGACGTCCTGCTGGACCACCTCGGGACCATCGGGCGCGAGGACACCCTCGTCGACGCCGGTTGCGGTCGCGGCGGTTCGTCCGTCATGGCCCACCAGCGGTTCGGATGCAAGGTGGAGGGCGTCACGCTGTCGGCCAAGCAGGCCGAGTTCGCCAACCAGCGCGCCCGGGAACTGGGCATCGCCGACTCCGTCCGCGCGCGGGTCTGCAACATGCTCGACATGCCCTTCGAGACGGGGCGGGCCGCGGGCTCGTGGAACAACGAGTCGAGCATGTACGTCGACCTGCACGACCTCTTCGCCGAGCACTCCCGGGTGCTCTCCGTCGGAGGCCGGTACGTGACCATCACCGGCTGCTGGAACCCCCGCTACGGGCAGCCCTCCAAGTGGGTCTCGCAGATCAACGCGCACTTCGAGTGCAACATCCACTCCCGCCGTGAGTACATGCGGGCGTTGGCCGACAACCGTCTCGTACCGCAGGCCGTCATCGACCTGACGCCGGCGACCCTGCCCTACTGGGAGCTGCGGGCCACGTCCTCGCTGGTCACCGGCATCGAGGAGGCGTTCATCAACTCGTACAAGGACGGTTCCTTCCAGTACCTGTTGATCGCGGCCGACCGCGTCTGACCCTGACGGACGCCCGATCGGGCGGGCCGGACCCGCATCCCCACGGGCCCGGCCCATCCGCACGTCCCGACCCGTACCACCGAGGAGGACGCCTCGGGCCGGGCCGGAGGGACTTCAGAACGGGGCCGGTGGCCGCCGGCGGCCTTCGTCCCGGCTCGCCGGGGCGCCGGCGATCCGACACAGGGCCGCCCGGGCCGCCGCGGCCAGGCGCTCGTCGGCCCGCGTCTCCTCGTCGAAGTCCCCGATGTACATCCGGACCCGCTCCCGACGCCCGGCCACCTCGCGCAACGCGGGTACGGCCCGGGCGGCGGACGCACCCATGGCGCCCAGGACCGTGCAGACGTACACGCCGTGCACCTCCCCGACCACGTGGGGCAGCAGTACGTCGAGGGCGAGCTCCGCGACGGCGTCCCCCTCGTGGCGCCACAGGGTACCCGCGCACCCCGGGTGCACGGCCCGCCCCGCCGGGTCCGCGCATGCCTCCCGCAGGTGGGCGACGTGGCGCGGCTCAAGCCCGCCGTGCCCGGCGAGCCATTCGAGCAGGCGCGCGGTCAGGCGCAGGTCGCGCCGCCCCTCGGGCAACCCCGCGAAGACCCGCTCGGCCCGCCGCCGGTCCCCGGTGATCCGGATCAGCGCCATCTCCACCTCCCCGGTGAACCGCCCGACGACGCCCCCGCGGAGGCTGTCGAGCAGCGGTACGGCGGCGGCCGCCCCGGGGCCGATCCCGCCGAGCGCGAGGACGGCCAGGGTCCGTGGCCCCGTCGCACCGTCGGTGTCCGAGGCGAGCACGCGCAGCAACTGCGGTACGGCGTCCACCGCCGCGGGCCCGCAGCCGCGCAGCACGCCCACGGCGGCCCGGACCCCACGGTCACCCGCTCCCGCGTGCCGGTCGAGGAAGTCGGCGGCCGCCGCCACGAGGGGCCCCAGGTCGCAACCGGCCCGGGCCAGCCCGTCGACCCCCTCCGACACCGTTCGCGTGGACGTGCCCCCGCCGACGAGACCGCAGAGCCGCGGCAGCGCCCGCACGTCGCCGATCCGGGCCAGGGCGGGGGCGGCGACGTCCGGCAACTCGTCGAGCAGTCGGGCGAGTTCCTCGGCGCAGAGCCGGGTGGTCGCCATCGGACCGGCGACGGCGGCGGCGGCCGCCGCCCGTACACCGGGGTCCGCCGCGCCGCCCAGCAGCGGTCGCAGGTGCGGTACGAGCGCTTGCGGAGCCGTCCGCCATTCCCGCAGGGCGATCGCAGCCATGTCGACCGCCGCACGCCGCGCCACCACGGTGCCGTGCGCGGCGAGCAGCCCGATGTCCGCGTAGCAGGTCTCCGCGTCGCCGGACCGGGTCGCGGCCAGCCCCCATACCGTGCCCGCGCCCCACCGCACCCGGCCTCCCGCTCCGCCCAGTCGGGCTCCGGCCGCGTCGAGGTCGGCCAGGACCGCGTCCGTGTCGGGCCGCAGGGTGGCGCGGAGTCGGATCGCCGGGTCCCGGTCGGCGCGCAGCGTCGGCCGGTCCGGCCCGTCGCCCCGCGCCAGCAGGGCCTCGGCCAGTGCCGTCCGGGCCACGGGATCCCGCTCGGCGTCCGATCCGGTGAGCAGCCCGACGGCCCGGTGGTGATCGGCGGCGGTCAGCAGCCAGGCCGCGGCCCGCCGCACCGGCGCGTCGGGATCGCGCGTCAGGAGCACGGCGACGGCGGCCACACCGGGCCACGGGACGTCACCGTTCCCGCACAGGCCGCCCAGCAACTCCAGGAGGAGGAGGCGCGGTCGCACCGGAGCCGCGCGGACCTCGGCGAGCAACCGGCCGGTGACGGGCCCGCCCCGGTCCTTCCCCACGGCATCGAAGATCGCCCTGCGCGCGGCGCCGCAGCGGGCTGAGGCGGGGTCGCGGAGGACCTCGTGGATCCAGGTCTCCACACAGTCGGCCGGACCGTGGAGGCCCGGCGGTTCGGGCCTCACCGGCCCGGGCGGAGTACGCCCTTTCGCATTGTCATGGCGTGATCGTCGCCGAAGCGGCCCCCGCGGCACAAGTGGGATCCGAGGCACCGCCCCGCCCCCGCCCGGAAGCAATGCGAACGCATCGGAACTGTAGCCTGGTGAGCGGTGCGCGCGTGCCCGTGGTGCGGCGCGCGCGGGACGACGGACACACGGGAACCAGGAGGCGGCCGGACATGCCCCGACAGGTGGATCACGCGGGCCGGCGGCGCGTCATCGCCGAGGCCGTCTGCGAGCTCGCCGACGAGCACGGCCTGGAGGGCGTGTCGCTGCGCGACGTCGCCGCCCGTGCGCAGGTGTCGATGGGCGCCGTCCAGCGGTGCTTCCGCACCAAGGAGGAGATGCTCGTGTTCGCGCTCGGCCAGATCGGCGAGCTGATCGGCGAACGCGTCCAGGCCCGCCTCGTCAGGAGTCCGGCCCAGTCCGCGCGTACGGCCCTGGGCCACGCCGCCACCGAGGTCGCGCTGCTCCGTGAGGAACACCGGGCCGAAGCCAGGGTCTGGCTCGCGTTCGTCGCGCAGGCGGCCGTCAGCGAGGCGCTCGCCACACCGCTGAGGGCGAACTACGCGGAGCTCCAGGAGGCCTTCGCCCGCCTGATCGCGGAGGCCCGCGCGTCCGGGCACGCGGACGCCGAGGCGGGCGCCGAGGTGGAGGCCCGCGCGGGCGCGGACACCGGTCGACCCGTTCCGCTCGACCCGCACCGCGAGGCCCGTACGCTCCTCGCCCTCGCCGACGGCCTCACCACCCACGTCCTCATCGGCCACCTCGCGCGGTCGCAGGCGCGGGACGTGCTCGACGCCCACCTCCGGCGCCTTTGGGAATAGCCCGCCGAATGCGTTAGGGTCGATCTTGAGCTCGCCGCCGTGATCACGGCAGCGGCCCGTGCGTTGGTGGTCCAAGGAAAGACGCCCCACTTCCCGTGGGGAAATGCAGGTGCAAGGCCTGCCCAGCGCTCCGATCCGAAGGTCCCGACCCCTCAGGGGTCGGGACCTTCGTGCGTGGGCGGCTCCTTCGCGGCGGGCCCGGGCACCCGCGCCGACCCGCGATCGTAGGACGCGCGTACGAGGCCAGTAGGGTGTGCAGGGTGAACACTTCCGCACTCCCGCGTTCCTTCCGGTTGCTCGTGACGGGCGGAGGGACCGGCGGTCACACGTATCCCGCGCTGACGGCGATCCGGACGCTGCAAGGTCGCCTCGCGGCCCAGGGCAGCACCCTCGACGTTCTGTGGATCGGCACGGCCGACGGTCTCGAAGCGCGCGTCGCCCCGGCCGAGGGAATCGCCTTCAAGACGGTGGCCACCGGCAAGATCCGGCGTTCGGCCAACCCCCTCAAGATGCTGTCCGCCGCGAACGTCAAGGACATGGCCCGCGTGCCGCTCGGCGTGGCCCAGGCCCGCTCCATCGTGTCCGAGTTCGAGCCCGACGTCGTCCTGGCCACCGGCGGCTACGTCGCCGTACCGGCCGGCCTCGCCGCGCGCCTGTGCCGCCGCCCGCTCGTCCTCCACGAGCAGACCGTCCGCCTCGGACTGGCCAACCGGAAGCTGGCGAGCTCCGCGACCCGCATCGCCCTGTCCTCCGACTCCTCGCTCGACCTGCTCCCCGCCGAGCTACGCGGCGCGGCCGTCGTCACCGGCAACCCCGTCCGACCGGAGGTGCTGACCGGGCACCCCGACAAGGCGGTGTACGCGCTGAACCTCACCGGCTTCGACCGGCGGCTGCCGACCGTGTACGTCACCGGCGGCGCCCAGGGCGCCCAGCAGATCAACGGGGTCGTCCGGGACGTCCTTCCGTGGCTCCTGGGCCACGCGAACGTGATCCACCAGTGCGGACCGGCGAACGTGGACGAACTCCGCGCGGCCGCCGCCGGCCTGGACCCGGTCCTCGCCGGCCGCTACCACCTCACCGGCTTCGTCGGACCGGAACTGCCCGACGTCCTGGCGCTCGCCGACGTCGTCGTGTCGCGCAGCGGCGCCGGCACGCTGGCCGAACTGACCGCGCTCGGCAAGCCGGCCGTGTTCGTGCCGCTCGCCACCTCCGCGGGCAACGAGCAGGCCCACAACGCGCAGCACCTGGCCGACGCGGGCGCGGCCGTCGCCCTGCTCGGGGACGTCACCCCGGAGACCCTCTGGAACGCCCTCGGCCCGCTCCTGACGGACCCCGCCCGCCGCTCGGCGATGGCGGAGCGCGCACGCGCGCACGGCCGGCCCGACGCCGCGGAGCGGCTCGTCGACGTCCTGCTGGCCGCCGCCGCGGGCTGACCGACCGCACCCTTCCGCTCCATCCGGGGCCCGTGCCACCGCCCGTACGGTGACACGGGCCCCGGCCTTTTGCGGCACGGCCGAAACCCGTACGCCGCCGAGCGATGAGTTCCGGCGCCCCCGACGGTCAACCCCTCCGACAGCACACATCCGCAGGAGGACCCCATGACCGCAATCGTGACCCGCACGCTGGAATCCACGGGCGCCACCATCACGTACGACGTGCACGGCGGGGACGGCCGGCCCGGGGGCGGGGCCCGGCCCGCCCTGTTCCTGATCGGTTCCCCGATGGACGCGGCCGGATTCGTGAGCCTGGCCGCGCACTTCACCGACCGGACCGTCATCACGTACGACCCGCGGGGCACCGGCCGCAGCGACCGTACCGACGGCGCCGCCGAGACGCTGCCGCAGGAGCACGCCGAGGACCTGCGCAGGGTCATCGAGGCGGCCGGCGCGGGTGCCGTCGACGTCTTCGCGAGCAGCGGCGGAGCCGTCAACGGGCTCGCCCTGGTGGCCCGGTACCCGGATCTGGTCCGCACCCTCGTCGCGCACGAGCCGCCGCTGGCGCAGGTCCTGCCCGACCGGGAGGCGGCACTGGAGGTGTGCGCGGACATCCACGCGACGTACCTGCGGGAGGGCATGGGCCCGGCCATGGCGAAGTTCCTGGTCATGGCCACCCGCACGGGACCGATCCCGGCGAACTGGCGGGAGGAGCCCGCGCCGGACCCGGCGGCCTTCGGCCTGCCCGTCGAGGACGACGGCACGCGCGGTGATCCCCTGCTGGGACAGAACATGCGCGGCTGCACCTCCTACCGGCCCGATTTCGCCGCGCTCCGGGCCGCGGGGACGCGGATCGTCATCGCGGAGGGCAAGGAGTCGCAGGGGCAGTTCCCCGCGCGCGCCGCGGCCGGTGCCGCCGAGGCGCTCGGCGGCGGAACCGTCCTGTTCCCCAGCCACCACGGCGGCTTCCTCGGCGGCGAGTACGGCCAACAGGGAGAACCGGAGGCCTTCGCCCTGACCCTCCGCGAGGTCCTCGACCAGGACTGACCCGCCGGGGGCCGCCGGGGCCGTCGCGAGCCGTCGGGAGGCTCCCGAACCGCGGTGCGCCGCCTCTGCCAGACTGTGTGCATGACACATGAACAACCGTCCGTGGACGGGGAGCCCGTGAAGCCCGAGCCGCCGTCCGACGCGCCCGAGAACCCGGCCGCCGCGACCGGACTGGCGGTGGGCCTCTCGATCGGCGTTTCCCTCGGAGTGGCCCTGGGGCTCCTCGTGTTCGACAACATCGGACTCGGCCTGGCCCTCGGCATGGGAATCGGCACCGCCCTGGGCGTCGGCCTCCCGGCCCTGCGGCAATCGCGCCGGTCCGGCCCCGAGGACGCCTCCTAGGAAGTCCCTCACCCCCGGGCCGCTCCGGCGGACCGGGGCGGGCGAGGGAAGGCGCGGGGCGCCGGGAGGGGCGGAGCCGGCCGGATTCGAACCGGCGTCCTCACGGTTTTGGAGACCGCGCGCGACGACCTCTGCGCTACGCCTCCGCCCCCTGCGCCCATCGTACGTGCGGAGCGCCACGGCCCCGCCCCGCCCCGGCGGCCCGCGACCGGCAGCGCGGTCGCGGGCCGCCGCATCGGCTACCGGGCCGGGAGGTTGATCGACCGGTACTCGTCCAGCACGGTGTAACCGGTGCTGTCGTACAGACTCATCGCGACCTCGTTGCCGCCGAAGACGTTGAACATCATCGCGCCGTCGCCGCCGTGCCGGGCGGCCCACTCGCCGACGGCCATCGCGGCCCTGCCGTAGCCCTTGCCGCGGTGCTCCTCGTACACCTCCAGGGAGAAGCCGAAGGTCACACCCGGCAGGAACGCGTGCTTCACCCAGCCGGTGCCGACCACCTGCCCGTCGGCCTCCATCGCGTAGAAGGCGTGACCCGGGGTCCGGAACCCCTCGGGGAGATGCCGGGCGAAGTCCCGATCGGACTTCTTCCGAGCCTGCTCCGCGGTCAGCGCGCCGGCCCGGACGATGTCCTTGATGTACCCGGCCTCCTCGCCGGCGTACCAGGCCGGGTACTCCTCCTCGGTGAGCGGACGAACCGTCAGACCCACGGGCAGCTGCGGCTGTTCGGCCGCGGCGCGGATCCGTATCTGTTGGCGCACGGGATAGTCGGCGAACCCTCCGGCTCCGCCCGTGAGCCGGACCTCCACGCGCCGCGCACCCTGCTCGGCGCACCACCGCTCGGCCCACGCGCGCCCCTCCGGCGCCGTCAGGTCGTGGATGCGTCCCACGGTCGTCCCGTTGTCCTGCGTCACCTCGACCGCGATCCACCCGGAGCCGTCCGTGGCGACCGTCCAACCGTCGACGTTCTCCACGGTCCGCTCCAGCAGCGCCCGGGCAAGCGGCTCCGAGCACCCCGCGGCCCGGTACCTCGCGAGCACCCGCTCGTCGAACCCGCCACGCCATTCGCCCTGGTCGGGCACGATCTCCATCACGCTCATCCGGCCACCCTACGCAGAGGGTCGGCGGCGGAGCCCCTCAATTCCCTGCGCCCTGCCGCACCGAGCCCGCGCGCAGTTCGAGGCGGGGGCCGGTGAAGGCGGAGCGGAACCGCCGGTCGTGGGAGACCGCGACGACCGCACCGGGGAAGGCGGCCAGTGCCCCTTCGAGCTCCTCGACCAGGGCCGGTGACACGTGGTTGGTCGGCTCGTCCAGGACGAGCAGCCCCGCGGGGCGGGTCACGAGCCGCGCCAGCTCCAGCCGCCGCCGTTGCCCCACGGAGAGCGCCGCCACGGGAACGTGCAGGTCGTCCGGGCGGAACAGGCCGAGCGCGAGCAACTCGTCGGCGTACTCGTCCGGGTCGCCCGCCCGGCCCTCGGCGAAGCCGTGCAGCAGGGGGTGCGGCGCCGGGTCGAAGGCGACCTCCTGCGGGAGGTACCCGACCGACGTGTGGCGCCGCACCGTGCCTTGGTCCGGCGCGATGTCACCCGCCAGCACGCGAAGCAGCGTCGACTTCCCCGCCCCGTTCGGCCCGGACACCAACAGGCGTGCCCCCGGGGCGACCGCGAGCCGCGGTACGGAGAGCCGGTCGCCGACCCGGATCCCCGTCAGCTCGGCCACGTGGGGGACGTTCTCGGGCAGGGGCGCGCCGTCCTCCTCGATCCGGGCGGCGAACCGCAACGGCTCCGGCGGCGCCGCGACCGGTTCCCGCAGCAGCTGGTCCAGGTGCCGGCGGGCCGCCCTGACCCGGCCCGACAACTTGGCCTCGTGCGAGCGGCGGTGTTTGCCGAAGCCCTGGCCGGGGTCCTTACCGGTGGATGCCAGACGCTGTCCGGCGGAGTCGACGAGCCGCTGCGTACGGGTGAGTTCGTCCAGGTACTCCTGGTGGCGCTGCTGCCTTCCGCGCCGGGCCGCGGCGAGAGCGGTGCGGTAGCCCGCCCAGCCGTCCCCGTACCGGGTGACGGTCCGCAGGTCCCGGTCCACCTCCAGGACCGTCGTCGCCACGCGCTCCAGGAAGGCCCGGTCGTGCGTGATGACGATCAGGGTGCCGCGGTGGCCGCGGAGCCGCTCCACGAGCCAGGCCACGGCGGGCCCGTCGAGGTGGTTGGTCGGCTCGTCGAGCAGCAACAGCTCCGGGGCGGCACCGAGCACGCAGGCCAGGGCCAGCCGGGACTCCTCGCCCCCCGAGAGCGAGCCGAGGGTCCGCGCGCGCCCGATGTGCCCGATGCCGAGCCCGTGCAGTGCGGCGTCGGTGCGGGCATCGGCGGCGTAGCCGTCGCGGGCCTCGTAGGTGGTGACGAGGTCCCCGTACGCGTCGAGTTCCGCCGGGCCGGCGTCCGCGAGGGCGCCCTCGGCGGCCCGGATGCGGGCTTCGAGGGTCCGCAGCTCGTGCAGGGCCGCGTCGACGGCGTCCTGGACGGTGCGGTCGCGGTCAAGGGGGAGGGTCTGCGCGAGATGGCCGACACCGCCCGGGAAGGAACGGGTGACCCTGCCCTCGTCGGGCTGCTCGGTTCCGGCGATCAGCCGCATGAGGGTCGACTTGCCGGAGCCGTTCTCGCCGATCACGGCCACCTTCTCGCCCGGCCGTAGGGCGAAGGAGACGCGGTCGAGCACGAGGCGGTCCCCGTAGGTCTTGGACACGTCGCGCAGGGCGAGCTGCGACACGGTGGGACCGGCGGGGGCGGTGGTTTCGGCGGTTGCGGCAGAGGGGTGCGAGCGCATGGGGCGTCCTTGGGTACGAGGGCCTGCTTCCTGGCGGCGGAGGGCTGCACGAACCGGCGACCGGGGAAGGGGAACCGGCCGCCTCCGGGTCGTGCCCGGTGCTCAGAGGAAGAAGTAGCGCACGTACATGCCGCCAGTGTAGGACGGACCGGACCGTCTCGTCTCTTGCTTTTTCGCCCTGCGACCGGCCGGCGTGGGAGTGCGACGGGGGAGTGCGGTGGTGGCTCGGGCACCCCGCCGGCCCGTCGGAAAACGGCGGGCCACCCCTTCGCGCCGCCCGCTACGATCGGGCACTCACCCGATCCCGGCGGTCCGACGGAGGCACCGATGACCCAGGCCCCCGCGCGGACACCCGCCCATCCCGAACGGCTGGAGCACGGGCACCCGTTCCGCCAGTGGAAGACCTGGCGCACACCCGCCACCGAGCTCACGCTCACCGGGTACTCCCGCGCGGACGACAAAACGTTCTTCCACCTCGCCGCCAGGCCGGCCGGCGTCGACGTCCACCTGCCGGCCGCCGCGCTGCCGTTCGTCGCGACCTTCCAGAAGGCCTCGGCCGAACCACCGGACCACGCCACCGCCTACGACCCCGCCGCCGGATGCCGCCTGCACGGGGTGCGCGGCGCCGTCGACGCGTTCTTCGGCGACCGGCGCCCCGACGACGTACTGCTGTGGGCGCACCCGGACAACCGGCTCCCCGAGCAGCACCAGCACGGCGGTGCGCATGCCTGACGGCCACTGGTCCCCGTACCCCAAGATCCCCGCCCGCGCCCGGCTGGGCGAAGCGCGCGCCCGCGAATGGGTCGCGCTGGAGAAGGTCCACGGCGCGAACTTCGCCGTCGTGTGCGACGACGCGGGCATCCGCCCGGCCAAACGCCGCGAACTGCTCGGCGAGAGCGGACTCGACGACTTCTTCGGCGTGGGCCGCATATGGCCGGCCCTGGCCGTCGCCGCGGACCGCTGCGCCACCGCCCTGCGCCGGACGTACGGGGCGGACCCCACGGCGCCCGTCACCGTCTACGGCGAACTGGCCGGCGGCCGATACCCGCACCCGGACGTGCCCCCCGATCCGAACACCGAGCCGGTGCAGACCGGCGTCTGGTACGCGCCCGGGCTGCTCTGGTTGCCGTTCGACGCCACCGTCGTCACCGCGGACGGCGTCCGTTGGGTCGGGGACCGGTCCCTGCGGGAGGCGGCGGCCGTCGCGGGCCTGCACTGCGCCCCGCTGCTCGCGCGGGGCCCCCTCGCCCGGGTCCGTGAACGGACCCCGGACTTCCCGACCCGCGTACCGGCGCTCCTGGGCCTGCCCGATTTGCCCGGAAACCTCGCGGAAGGGCTGGTCGTCAAACCCGCCGACGAGTGGTGGGCGACCGACGGCGGCGCCGCGGCCGGCGCACCGCCCGCGCGGCCGGTGGGCAAGTTCAAGCACCCGGCCTTCGCCGAGGACGAACGCTTCGACGGTTCGCGGCCCTACCGGGTACCCGCCGACGGCGCCGCCGGCGCGCCCGGCTGGCTCCTTGCCCAGGTCACGGCCCTGCTCACGCCGGCCCGGGCGGCGGCCGCCGTCAGCAAGCTCGGTCCGCGCACCCCGGCCGAGGAGGTCGCGGCCGAGATCGCCCGGGACGCCATCGAGGAGACCGCCGAGGCCCTCGGCGGCCTGGAGGACGGGCTCGCCCCGGCCCTGGAGCAGGCCCTGCGGCGCGGAGCCCTGGAACTGGCCCGCTTCGACGCCGCCGACCGCCGGACCGGACCGGGATGATCCCGAAGGCCCGACCGGCCCGGACCGTCCCGGGATCCTCGCCCCACCGGATCAACCACCCAGGGTGTCGCGCAACCGCCTCGCCTGCTTGAGCAGTTGCGACGAACCCGGCCGTTCCGCGAGCGCGGTCACCTCGGGCAACCCGCCGCGCGCCCCCGACAGTGCGGCGGAGTCCGCCGCGACGGCGAGCAGCGCACCGTGCGCCTGCGGCCGGGTGTGGGCGAGGAGCCCCGGGAGTGCGCCGGCCAGGACCGACCAGATCGCCGTCGCCCCCCGCGCGGTGCCGGCGGCCGCCCGCAGGGACTCGGTGACCAGGGGCACCTTCAGGGTGCCGAGCCCGACGAGCTCGGTGAGCTCCCGACCCAGCAGTTCCCCGTCCAGCCGCCCGCGCGCGGCCAGCAGCACCAGGGACCGTACGGCCGCGTCCCGGTCCGCCTGCGGGACGGAGCCGAGCCCGTACGCGAGCGCGAGGTGCACGGCGGGTCCGGCCGGCCCGTCGGTGGCCGCGAGGGCGTCGAGGAAGGCGGGGGTGCCCCGGCCGCCCTGCCCGCCCTGGTCGGCCGCCGAAGCGACCCCCGTGAGCAATCGGGCGGCAGCGATCTCGGGATGCCAGGGCAGCGCGGCGACCGTGTGCGCGTTGCGGAAGTCGGGCAGCGTCCAGTGCGGACAGGAGATGTGCGGCTCGAACTTCCGGAACAGCGACCAGAACCGGCGGGGGAAGTCTCCGCGGCCCTCGATCGCCTCGTGCCCCACCAGGATCCGACGCCCCGCCCGTGCGCCCCGGCGCCGGCTGGGACGCTCCGGCACACCGGCCTCGCGTTCCCGCCGGGACAGCGGCCCCGGCAGACCGCCCCGGCGCAGCCAGGCGGCCACCCGCGGTCCCTCGGCCGAGTCCAACCGCTCCGCGGCGCGCACGGCTTCCGGATCGACCGGGCCCCCGCAACGCAGCAGCGCCTGTCCCAGGTCGGCGGGTCCGGGCCGGATGCCGAGGCGCCCGTACTCGGCGAGGCGCGCGACCAACTCGTGCGGTTCGACGGCTCCGGAGCCGCGGCTCGGTACGGACAGCAGGAACGGGACGGTGTCACCCGCCCGCAGCCGGGCGGCGAGCTCGCCCACGCGCGCGCCCGCGACGTAGTCCAGGGCCGCGTGCTGACACAGTTCGAGCCAACCCGCCCCGGCACCCTTCCCGTCCTCCGCCACCCCTACCGTACCCACCGCGGCGCCGACGACGACGGCGAGGCCGCGCACCTGGGTGCCCGCCGCTCCGCCGACCTCGCGCGGGACGCCGGTCAGGGCGCGCGCCAAGGCCTCCCGGTCGCGGTGACCGTGGGCCACCACGGCATTGAGGACACGCTCGAACGTCCCCACGCCCGGGTCGTGGCGGTCGGCCGACACGGCGGCGACTTCGTCGGCGAGCGCACCCGGTGACGGCGCGGCGAATTCCCCCTGGATCATGTGCGGCAGGCTAGACCGTCGCACCGACAGCGAACCTACTCAGGTGCGTTTGAGTACTCCCACTCTGTCCGGGCCGCGTGGGGGAGCCGAGACTGGGGCCATGCGAAATGGATTGCGGAAGCCGGTATCCGAACTGCTCGTGACCCTGCTGCTCGTCGCGGTGGCGGCAGCGTTGTGGGCCGCGTGGCTGGGCTGGGACCAGCAACGGGACGTGCACCCGGACGGTTCCACGACCGGCCCCTACGAGGCGTGGCAGGTCATCGGGCTCGTGCTGACCCTGCTGGTGCCGGTGTACTGGGCGGCGTCCCGCCGCTACGTCACGGCGGCCGTGCTCGGCACGAGCCTCGGCCTGGCCGGTGCCGCCTTCTACGACTGGTCGGACGACGGCAGCGGGCTCTTCGTGATCGGCGTCGCGATGATCCTGATCGGCAGTCTGGTCGTGACCGGTGCACTCTCGCTCCTGATCGTCTCGCGGAAGAAGGAGACCGGTCCGCGCCGGCTGCCCTGAGTACGGGCCGCAAGGCGGGCTCCGGCCCCGTCAGCCGATCGCGGCCAGCGCGGTGCGCGCGGCGCGGCACAGTTGCTCGTCGAGCACGATGCTCGCGCCGTAGCGGCGTTCGGAGGCGATGACCGCGGTGAGGGCCGGTACGGCCGCGGCGGCCGGACGGCCGATCGCGCCGAGCAGGTCGACGGCCCGCAGGAGGAGCGGATCGGCCGCGTGGTCCGACAGCCGCCGCAGTTCGGGGAGCAGGGCCGCCACGGCGGTGTCCGCGTCACCCGTCAGCCGCCACCACGCCCCGGCGGCGCCGACCCGGGTCCACTCGCCGAGGCTGCCGAGCAGGGGCGCGACGTCGTCGGAGCAGTCGGCCGCGAGCGGCCCCAGGTCGGCGAGGTGGGACAGCACCACCCGGCCGCGCCCGGTACGGAGCGCCGCACCGATGACGTCGACCGCCGGCCGCGGATCGCCCGTGATCCGCCAGTGGGCCCAGGCCGCGGTCTGGGCGCCGTGCCGGCGCGGGGGCTCGCGGTACCCGTGGTGGCGGAAGCGCGATGGGCGCAGGTCGCCCCGGGCGAGGTCGTGCAGGAGGCCCGCCGCCCTGCCCGCCGCGGGTCCGATTCCGCCGAGCACCGCGGCCGCCGACCGCGCGTGCGGGGTGTCGAGCAGTCCGATCAGCTCGTTGGTGGCCGGTGCGCCGGTCGGACCCCAACCGGCGAGGATCAGCAGGGCCTCCTCGGGCCGGTCGCCCGCGAGCCGGACGCGCAGCGCGGGCAGCACCTCCGGGGCCCACCGCGCGGGCAGGGACGCGACGCCCAGCCACGCATCGTGTGACCGCTTCAGGACGAGCGGCAGGGCCCGCGGATCACCCGCCCCGATGAGGCCCCTCATGACGTTGCCGGAGGTGTGCCCTTCCCGCCGGGCGAACGGGAGCAGCAGATCGGTGTACGGGGAGATCCGGGTGCCCGCGTCGGCGATGATCGCGCCGGCCGCGCCGGCCACGAGGCTGTCGTCGTCGGCCAGTCCCGCGAGGACCGTCTCCCAGGTACCGGTCGGCGGATGACGCCTGGTGCGCAGCAGTTCGCCGGCCCGGTCGACGGCCGCTCGACGCGGCGCGGACTGTCCGGAGGTTTCGCCCCGTGCGGCGGTCTCCTCCGCGCGGGCCGCCTGCCCCGCCGCCGGCTGCGCGGTTCGGGCGGCGAGCCGCACGTGCGGATCCGCGTGGTCCAGCCAGGACTCCCACCAGTCGGGGGGAGCCGTCGCGCCGAGCGCGGCCAGGACCTCGCCGGCGGCCAGGAGGTGGCAGCCCAGTACGTAGGGGTCGGACTCCACGTCGGCCTGTCGCCGCAGGGCTTCGAACGTGGCCGGATCGGCCGCCCGTACGTGTTCCGCGGCTCCGGCGGCGGCCGCGCGGACCTCGGGGCAGTCGTCGGAGAGCAGGGCGGCGGCGGCACGCTGGCCATCGACCAGGACGGCCTCCAGGAGGGCGTCCGCGCGGAGCGACCCCGCTCGGAGGGCGTCGGCGGTCCGGATGACCACGTCGAGCACGCCGATCCGGTGCCGTCGATCGAGCTCGGGAAGCACGACCAGCAACTCCGAGAGCAGCGGCCGCAGGATGCCCGGCTTCCGCCACCAGCCCAGGTAGGGCTCCAGACGGTCCCACGAGACCTGCCGGTGCCGGCTCCCGGGCGTGAGCAGGCCGCGGAGCAGCCCGGGTATCTCCTCCTGCCCCTCGGGCACGCCCTCCAGGACGTGCCACGGCTCCGCGGCCGCCGCCCCGGGGCCGCGCCCGTTCCGCCGACGCCACAACCGGCCCACCATTTCGATCACGCCGGGCAGGGTACCGGCGCGGGGCTCATCCGTTCGACGAATTCGCGGAGCTGCGGAGATCCCGCGCACCCCGTGCGTCGTGGCCGTCGTCCAGGAGCTCCCGCACCAGCACCGCGACCTGTTCCGTCTCGATGAGGAAACCGTCGTGGCCGAACGGCGATGCGATCACCCGGACCCCGTCCGCCGAGGGGATCCCCGCGGCCAACTCCGCCTGCTGCGACAGCGGGTAGAGCCGGTCGGAGTCCACCCCCGCCACCAGCGTCCGCGCCCCGACCCGGCCGAGGGCGGAGCGAGTGCCGCCCCTGCCCCGGCCGACGTCGTGGGCGTTCATCGCCTCGCACAGCACGACGTAACTGGCCGCGTCGAAGCGCCGGACCAGCTTGGCCGCCTGGTGGTCGAGGTACGACTCGACCTGGTAGCGGCCGCCCAGCCGAGGGACCTCCCCGTCCTGCGGGCGGTGGCCGAACCGGGCTTCGAGCTCCGCGGCGCCGCGGTAGGTGGTGTGGGCGATGCGGCGGGCGACGCCGAGACCGATGTGCGGGCCGCGCCCCGGTCCTGCGTCGTGGTAGTCGCCGCCCCGCCAGTGGGGGTCGGCGCGGATCGCGTGGAGCTGCGCCGAGGTCCACGCGATCTGGTCGGCGCTCGCCGCCGCGGGACAGGCGAGCAGCAGCAACGCCGCCACCCGCCGCGGAAACGACACCGACCACTCCAGGGCGCGCATCCCGCCCATGGACCCGCCGACCACCAGCGCCCACCGGTCGATGCCCAACGCGTCGGCGAGCCCCGCCTCGGCGAGCACCTGGTCGCGCTGCGTCAACCGGGGGAACGAGCCCGCCCAGCGGCGGCCGTCGGGACGGAGCGAGGCGGGCCCGGTGCTGCCCTGACAGCCGGCGAGGACGTTCGGGGCGACGACGAACCAGCGGTCGGTGTCGAGGGCCAGACCCGGGCCGACCAGCGCGTCCCAC
Source organism: Streptomyces sp. NPDC057939 (assembly GCF_042887545.1). Classification (NCBI taxonomy): domain Bacteria; kingdom Bacillati; phylum Actinomycetota; class Actinomycetes; order Kitasatosporales; family Streptomycetaceae; genus Streptomyces; species Streptomyces sp. NPDC057939. Next base: position 77,997 of record NZ_JBHVPG010000002.1, on the reverse strand, counting down.
CAACCGTGCGTGGGATGACCGGGCCCGGCCGGACCGGCGACGTGACTGTCACCGGTGAGCGCGTGCAGCACGAGGACCGCGTTCGAGGCGTCGGGGTCGAGACGCCCCCACGTCTCGAACGCCAGGGTCACGCCCGGCAGCCGACCGCCGCCCTCCAACCGCAGGTCACCCACCCGGTGGTGCCACCGCCGGTGCCCCGCCGGGTCCCCCTCCCGCCACGCGCCGGTGGCCGGAGGGGGACCCACGGGAGCGCCCGCCGGTGGCGGGGGCGGCCCGTCGGGGTTCAGGACGCCTCCTTCGCCGCCCGGAAGCCGGCCTCCAGGTCGGCCTTGAGGTCGGCGAGGTTCTCGATGCCGACGGAGAGGCGCACCAACCCGGGGGAGGTTCCGGTGGCCGCGAGCTGCGCCTCGTCGAGCTGGCTGTGGGTGGTGGAAGCGGGGTGGATGATGAGGCTGCGCACGTCACCGATGTTGGCGAGGTGACTGAAGAGCTCGACCGCGTCCACGAAACGCCTGCCCGCCTCGGCGCCGCCCTCCAACTCGAAGGCGAGCACGGCTCCGGCGCCGCGCGGCAGGTAGCGGCGCCCGGCCTCGTACCAGCGGTTGGAGGGCAGTCCGGGGTAGTGCACGACCGAGACCTCGTCACGCCCCTCCAGCCACTCCGCCAGCGCCTGCGCGTTGGACGTGTGGCGCTCCAGGCGCAGGCTCAGCGTCTCCACCCCCTGGAGGAGGAGGAAGGCGGAGTGCGGCGCGATCGCCGGACCGAGGTCGCGCAGCAGCTGCACGCGCAGCTTGACCGCGTACGCGCCCGGTCCCAGCGCCGGCCAGTACCGCAGGCCGTGGTAGCTGGGGTCCGGCTCGCTGAAGTCGGGGAAACGCTCGGCGTGGGCGCCGAAGTCGAAGGTTCCGGCGTCGACGACGACACCGCCGATGGTCGTGCCGTGGCCGCCGAGGAACTTCGTCGCCGAGTGGACGACGACATCGGCGCCGTGCTCGATGGGGCGCAGGAGGAACGGGGTGGGCACCGTGTTGTCGACGATCAGCGGCAGCCCGGCCTCGTGCGCCACGTCGGCGACGGCGCGGACGTCCAGCACGTTGCCGCGCGGATTGCCGAGGGTTTCCGCGAACAGGGCCTTCGTCCCGGGCCGGATGGCGCCGCGCCACGCATCGAGGTCGTCCGGGTCGTCGACGAAGGACACCTCGATGCCGAACCTCGGCAGCGTGTGCCGGAACAGGTTGTAGGTGCCCCCGTAGAGGGAGGCGCTGGAGACGATGTGGTCGCCCGCGCCGGCCACGTTCAGGATGGCCAGCGCCTCGGCCGCCTGGCCGGATGAGAGGGCGACGGCGGCGACTCCGCCTTCGAGCGCGGCGATCCGCTGCTCGAAGACGTCCTGGGTGGGGTTGTGGATGCGGGTGTAGATGTTTCCGGGCTCGGCGAGGGAGAAGAGGTCCGCCGCGTGCTGGGTGTCGCGGAAGACGAACGAGGTGGTCTGGTAGATCGGAACCGCCCGCGCGCCGGTGGTCGGGTCGGGGGCGGCCCCCGCGTGCAGTTGCTTCGTCTCGAACGACCAGGCCGAGGTGTCGGGGCCGCTCGCCTCGTCCTGGGGCGTGTGGCCTGCGGTGACGGCGTCGATCGGCTGGCTCATGCTTCTCCTTGGTACGCGTACGGTGCCCGGCAGGGCAGGGCGGAGCCGGGCGATGTGGTGTGGTGCGGTGCGGCGCCGATGAGTGGCGGTGGCACGGGAGGGGAGCCCGCCGCACGGAGCTCCGACGGAGCCCGTGCCTACGGGGGGACTACGGCGCGGGAGGGGTCACCGAGCGGCAGCGTGCCGTGAGCCGGGCCCGCGGAGGGGCAGCAGCGGTGGCACGGTGCGCGGGAATCGGGAGGAGGTGCGACTTCGGTCGCGGCGCCGCGTCAGAGGGCGGCGGGACAGGCCGTTGTCGTGACACGCACGTAGTCCACGTGGCGACGGGTCACGAGTACGGTGGTCATGCCCCCAGGTAACCACAGTTGGAGGGCACGCACCAGCGACCCGGGCAACCCGACACCGGACAACCGTCAAGCCGCCGCGAGCGGTTGGAGCGGGAGGTGGGGAGGCGGGGGAGGCCGGGGAGGTCGTGCGGGAGTCCTCCCGCCTCAGAGCTCGATCCAGCCCGTGGCCAGGGCGACGATCCCCGTGATGGCGCCGATGACGGAGACGACGAGGATGACCACCTCGCGCGGGGAGAACAGCCTGCGCCCCTGCTCGCGCCGGGCCATCACGAACAGGACGGTCGCGGGCGCGTACAGGATGAAGGAGATCAACACGAACTTCGGACCCGCCGCGTAGATCAGGAAGGCCGTGTAGAGGGTGGCCAGTACGGACACCACGAGTTCGCGCCGGCGGCCCCCACCGGCCTCGTCCGCGGGCGCGAGGGCCACCTTCACGGCGAAGGCCGCGGCGAGGAGGAAGGGGATGAGCGAGAGGGAGCTCGTCAGGTCGAGGGCGAAGTTGAAGGCGTCGTCGGAGAACAGGGTGACGACCAGCACGATCTGCGACAGCAGGGTCGTCATGACGAGCGCCGGCACCGGAACGTCCTGGGCGGTGGCGCGGGCGAGGAAGCGCGGCATGTCCTTGTCCTTGGCGGCCACGAACAGCACCTCGGCCGCCATCAACGTCCAGGCCAGGTAGGCCCCCAGGACGGAGACGATGAGCCCGATGCTGATCAGCACCTGGCCCCAGGTGCCGACGGCGGCCTCCAGCACACCGGCCATGGAGGGCTGGCGGAGTTCCGCGATCTCGCTCATCGGCAGGATCCCGTAGGAGACGACCGTCACGGACGCGAACACGGCGAACACGCTGAGGAAGCCGAGGATGGTGGCCCGCCCGACGTCCTCGCGGCGCTCCGCGTGCCGCGAGTACACGCTCGCCCCCTCCACCCCCAGGAACACGAACACGGTGGCCAGCATCGTGCCGCGCACCTGGTTGAAGAGCGACCCGGCGTAGTCGGCGCCCGCGAAGTTGTCGGCGAACACGCCCGGGTCGAGGCAGAAGAGCGCCAGCAGGATGAAGACGATGATGGGGACGAGTTTGGCGACGGTGACGATCCTGTTGATCGCCGCGGCCTCCTTCACGCCCCGCCGGATGAAGGAGAAGAAGAGCCACAGCCCGACGGACGACAGGACGGCCGCCAGGACGGTGTCGCCGTCCCCGAGGGCCGGAACGACGGCTCCGATCGTGGACATGATCAGGACCCAGTACGTCACGTTGCCGACGCAGGCGCTCGCCCAGTACCCGAAGGCCGAGAAGAAGCCCAGGTACTCGCCGAACCCGGCCTTGGCGTAGGCGTAGACCCCCGCGTCGAGCTCGGGCCTGCGCACGGCGAGCGTCTGGAAGACGAAGGCGAGCATCAGCATGCCCGTGCCCGCGACCGCCCACGAGATGAGGGCGCCGGCCACGCCCGTCTCCTGGGCGAAGCGGCGCGGCAGGGAGAAGACGCCCGCGCCGACCATGGACCCGACCACCAGGGCCGTGAGGGTGAAGAGGGGGAGTTTCGCCGCCGGCGCGGAGCCCGGTGACGCGGTCGCTTCTGCCTGGGACATGCGGTTCCTCGACGGCGCTCGGGAGTGGTCGGCCGGGTGCGGCGGCCCGGGGGAAGGGACGCTGCCCCCGGGCGTACGGGACGTCAGAAGGCGACGGGTTCCCGGATGAGCGGGCACGTCATGCAGTGGCCGCCGCCGCGGCCCCTGCCCAGTTCGGCGCCGACGATGGTGATGACCTCGACCCCGGCCTTGCGCAGCAGCGTGTTGGTCTGGGTGTTGCGGTCGTAGGTGAAGACGACCCCCGGCTCCAGGGCGACCGCGTTGTTGCCGCTGTCCCACTGCTGCCGTTCGGAGGCGTACACGTCGCCGCCGGTCTCGATGACCCGCAGGGAAGGCAGTCCCAGGCCGGCAGCCACGACCTCGACGAAGGCGCGCGAGCCCTCGTCGGTCACGTGCACCCCGGACGGCGCGTCGCCGGGCCGGAGCGTGAACGTGTGGACCGAGTCCATGATCTTCGGGTAGAGCGTGACGATGTCCCGGTCGGCGAAGGTGAACACGGTGTCCAGGTGCATCGCCGCCCGCAGCTTGGGCATCCCGGCCACGATGACCTGCTCGGCCGCCCCGTTGCGGAACAGGGACTCGGCCACCTGGGTGACGGCCTGCCGGGACGTGCGCTCGCTCATGCCCATGAGGACCACGCCGTTGCCGACGGGCATGATGTCCCCGCCCTCGAACGTGGCCTGGCCCCAACCCCGTTCGGGGTCGCCCCACCACACGGTGGCGTCCTTGAAGTCGGGGTGGAAGGTGTAGACGGCCTTCATGAGCAGCGTCTCGTCGTGGCGCGCCGGCCAGTACAGGGGGTTCAGGGTGAGTCCGCCGTACAGCCAGCAGGTGGTGTCCCTCGTGTACAGGGTGTTGGGCAGCGGCGGCATCAGGTACTCGCGCACGCCGGTGGACTCCCTGGCCAGCGCGACGTACGGCGTCCGGAACTCGTCGGGCAGGTCCGTCGTGGCGAGACCGCCGATGAGGAACTCGGACAACTGCGCCGGCGTGAGCGACTCCAGGAAGCCGCGGGTGCTGTCGATGAGTCCGAGACCGACCTCGTTGGGCACGATCTTGCGGTCCAACAGCCAGTCCCTGGCACCCGGGACCGCCAGCGTCTCGGCGAGGAGCTCGTGGAGCTCGACCACCTCCACCCCGCGGACGCGGAGCTTGTTGACGAAGTCGGCGTGGTCGCGCTGGGCGTTCTCCACCCACATCACGTCGTCGAAGAGCAGGTCGTCCGCATTGCTCGGGGTGAGTCTCCGGTGGGCCAGACCGGGGGCGCACACGAGCACCTTGTGCAGCCTTCCGACCTCGGAATGCACGCCCAGGACGCCCGCCGCAGAGTTCATGGCTCTTCCTTGCCCGTAGCCGAATGTACGGGCACCATCGCACGGAGTGGCCGTCCGTCGGCTCTGCGGCAGGGGATGTCCCGTGGCGATGAACGCGCATGGAGTAAGGGCTCCGTTTCCGGCCGCCTCGCTCGTAAGGCGGAAGATCCAGTAGGGGCGTAGCGTGGAGCCGCGGGAATACGAGGGCCCGCCCGCCGGTGCGAGCAGGGCCCGCAGCGCTGGAACGGGGGTCGTGCCTCATGGTCGGAGCCCAATCACCCGGGGTTGTCGAGAAGGCCCCGGCAGTCCACGGGGCCGAGGCCACCCCGGTGGTCCACGTGGAAGTCGTGCTCAACGTCAACGGCGAGGATCGCCGCCCGATGGTCGACACCAGGTTGTCGCTCCTGGACGTCCTGCGCGATCACCTCGGTCTGACCGGAGCCAAGGCCGGCTGCGATCGGGGCCACTGCGGATGCTGCACCGTTCTGGTGAACGGACGGCGCGTGTACAGCTGCTTGACCCTTGCCGTCGCCTGCGGCGGCGCGCGCGTCGTGACGGTGGAGGGCCTCGGCGGGCCGGATCTCCACCCGTTGCAGGAGGCGTTCATCACCCGTGACGCCTTCCAGTGCGGCTTCTGCACCCCCGGCCAACTGTGCTCCGCCATCGGGATGCTCGACGAGGCCGCCCGCGGATGGCCCAGTTCCGTGACCGGTCGGCCCGGCTCCGGGCGGGCCCTGTCGGCGCCGGAGATCCGTGAACGCATGAGCGGGAACCTGTGCCGCTGCGGCGCGTACCAGAACATCGTCGCCGCGATCACGGACGTGGCGCCGTGAGGCGCGCGCCCGCCGGCGGGTCCGGCGGTGCGTCCATCGGCGCGTCCCCTCCTCGGCGGGAGGCGCGGGAGAAGGTCACGGGCAGCGCTCGCTACACAGCGGACGTGGCCCTGCCGGGGCTGGCGCACGTGGCGGTGGTCCCGGCGGAGATGATTCACGGGCGGGTCACGGGTGTTCACCCCGAGGACGCCCTCGCCCGGCCCGGAGTACTGGCCGTGCTGCACGCGGCCAACTGCCCCCGCCTGAACGGGACGGACGGCGCCGACCTCGCCGTCCTCCAGTCCCGATCGGTCGTCCACCGGGGCCAGTTCGTCGCCGCGGTCGTCGCCGAAACCCCTCGGATCGCCCACGAGGCGGCGCGGACGGTGCGCGTCGACTACGCCCCCGGTCCGCACCGGCTGAGCCCCGACACCCCGGGAGACGGATTCCACCGGCCTCCGGACCACGGCCCCTTTTTTCCCACCGACTGCTCGCACGGCGACGTGGAGTACGCCCTGTCGCACGCACCGGTACGGATCGAGGCCACCTACACCACTCCGCTGTACCACCATCACGCCCTCGAACCGCACGGGACCGTCGCGTACTGGCACGACGGCGCGCTGACCGTCTTCGACACCACGCAAGGACCCTCGGGCACGCGCGACATCCTCGCGCGGCTCTTCGGGATCAGCCCCGACCAGGTGCGCGTCATCGCCCGACACGTGGGGGGAGGCTTCGGTTCGAAGGCCGCGCCGAGAGCACATCTCGTCCTCGCCGCCGTGGCGGCACTCGTCGTCGGACGGCCGGTCAGGACCGCCCTCACCCGGGAGCAGCTCAGCGTCGTCGCCGGGTACCGGCCGCCGACCGTGCAGCGCGTCCGTCTCGGGGCGGAGGCGGACGGGCGGCTCCTGGCCGTGTCGCACGTGTCGTTCGAGCAGACGTCCTTGACGAGCGACCACTGCGAGTACCCGGCCGCACCCACCCGCACCATGTACGCGGCGCCGAACCGCGAGACCAGGCACTGGCGGACGCGGCTGAACGTTCCCTCCCCGACCTGGATGCGAGCGCCGGGAGAATGCCCGGGAATGTTCGCGCTGGAGTCCGCCATGGACGAACTGGCCGTCGCGTGCTCCGTCGACCCGGTCGAACTGCGCCTGCGCAACGACACCGCGAACGATCCGCACAGCGGTCGGCCCTTCAGCACCCGCAACCTCGCCGCCTGCCTGCGTCTGGGGGCGGAGCGGTTCGGCTGGGCCGACCGGGACCGCCTCCGAGCGGAACGCGGCGACGGGCGCCGGCTCGTCGGCATGGGCGTGGCCGCGTCGACCATTCCGCAATACCGGTTCCCCTCCCGGGCGAGCGCGCGCACCGATGACCTCGACCGCTACACCGTGCGCATCGCGGCCGTTGACATCGGTACCGGGGCGCGCACGGTCCTGGCCCAGATCGCCGCCGACACCCTGCGCGTCGACGTGGAGCGGGTCACGGTCGAGGTCGGCGACAGCGCCCACCCGGCGGCCAGTTGGGCCGGGCGGTCGAGCGGGACGACATCGTGGGGGACAGCGGTGGTGCGTGCCTGCGAGGGTCTGCGCTCCGCCATCGGACGGTGCGGCGGCCGCGTGCCGGACGGCGGCCTGGAGGCCACCGCCGACACCCTCGACGAACTCGCCACGCCGCGCACCCACTCCCAGCACGCGTTCGGGGCGCAGTTCGCCGAGGTCACCGTGGACACGTCGACCAGGGAGATCCGGGTGCCGCGCATGCTCGGCGTCTTCGCCGTGGGGCGCGTGATCAATCCCGTCACGGTGCGATCGCAGTTGGTCGGCGGCATGGTCATGGGCCTGTCCATGGCGCTGTGCGAGGTGGGCGTCATCGACCGGACGTACGGGCACTTCCACACCCGCGACCTGGCCGCCTACCACGTGGCGACCTTCGCCGACGCTCCCGGGATCGAGGCGATCTGCATCGACGAGGAGGACTTCCACACGAGTCCCACGGGGTCCAAGGGCGTCGGCGAGATCGGCATCGTCGGGACGGCCGCGGCCATCGCCAATGCCGTCCACCACGCCACCGGTCACCGGATCCGTGGGCTGCCGCTCGATGTGCGCGCTCTGATGGAGGCGGCAGAGCCGGGAAACGGGACATGAAACCGTTCCGCTACGAACGCCCCTCCACCGTTCGGGAGGCCGTCGCGCTGGTCGAGGGCGATCCCGGGGCCGAGTACGTGGCCGGCGGCACGAACCTCTTCGACCACCTCAAGCTGGGCATCGCCCGACCGCACCTCCTGGTCGACGTCACCGGCCTCGCCCTGGACGGCGTCGAAGCCCTCCCCGGAGGCGGCGTACGCATCGGAGCCACCGTCCGCAACGCGGATCTCGCCGCCCATCCCGAGATGCGCGAGCGCTACCCGGTCGTCTCGCAGGCGCTTCTGGCCGGTGCCTCACCGCAGTTGCGCAACATGGCCACCCTGGCGGGGAACCTGATGCAGCGCACGCGGTGCCCCTACTTCCTGAACGTGGAGACCCCGTGCAACAAGAGGGAACCCGGATCCGGTTGTGCCGCCGCGCAGGGGCACGCCGAGCACAACGCGGTGCTGGGCGCGTCGCGGAGCTGTGCGGCCGTGCACCCCTCCGACCTGGCCGTGGCGCTGTGCGCCGTGGACGCGACGGTGTGCGTACTGGGCCCATCGGGCACGCGCCGCATTCCCGTCACCACCTTGTACCGCTTGCCCGGGAACCACCCCGAGCGGGACACCGTGCTCGGGCACGGAGAACTGATCACGGCGGTCGAACTGCCCGCGCTGCCGATGGCGGCCCGCTCCCGCTACCGCAAGGTCGGCGACCGGGCCTCCTTCACCTTCGCGCTGGCGTCGGTCGCCGTGGCGGTCGATCTCGACGGGCACACGATCAAGGACGTGCGCGTCGTCCTCGGCGGACTGGCGACCAGGCCCTGGCGCGCGACGCGCGCGGAAGCCGTCCTGCGGGGCGCCCCGGCCGACGCGGACCGGTTCGTGGCAGCCGCGGTCGAGGAACTCTCCGCCGCCCGCACGGTCCCCGCCAACGCGTACAGGGTTCCGCTGGCGCGCGACACGCTGGTGGCCACCCTCCGCGATCTGTGCGGACAGGAGTGAACGGGGTCCACCGGACGCCGCCGTCGGCGTGGGCGCCCCTCACCCGCGATCGTCCGGCTTCCGGCCCGACTCGGCGAACTTGCGGGGCAGGAAGGCGACCGACACGGCCGCGACGAACAGCACCGCGGCGCCCACGTGGAACGCGGCCGAGACGGCGGTGGTGACCGCGCCCCTGAGCACCGGCAGCAGGTCGGCGGGGATCCCGGTGGGCAGGGGGGACCCGTGCTGCGCGGCCGCGACCGCCTTCCCGATGGAGCGCTCGATCCGCTCGAAGTGGCCGGAGGGCAGCCTTCCGTCCCGCAACAGGACCTGCTGGAGCCGGGCGCTCTGCGTGTGTGCCACGATCGCGCCCATGACCGCGAGGCCCAGCGCCGCGCTGATCTCCCGCCCGGTCTGGATGACCCCTGCCGCGTAGCCGCGCATCCGTGGGGTGGTGCCGCCCAGCGCGGTGGTCCAGGCCGGGCTGACGCAGAGCCCCATGCCGATGCCCATCGCGCAGAACGAGGCCACCAGCCAGCCGTACTCCTGCCGGTGCAGGGCCGCAGCGGCGGACACCAGGGCCGCCACGCACAGACCCATGCCGATGCCGAGGGGAACGCGCGGCCCCCGGCTGTCGCAGAGCCGTCCGCCGAGGGGCGCGAACACGACCGTGGGGAGGGTGAGCGGCAGCACGGCGACCCCGGCCTCGAAGGCGGACATGCCCGCGACGTCCTGGAGCCAGATGACCCCGAACACCGCGAATCCCACGAACGCGAAACGCACCGTGGAAATGACGGCCGCCCCCACCGCGAACTCCTTGTGGGCGAACAACTCGAAGTGGATGAGCGGATGGGCGATCCGGCGTTCGCGTACGACCAGGAACGTCATCAGCGTGCCCGCGGTGGCGAGCAGCGACACGACGGCGACCGAGGACCATCCCCAGTACCGCGCCTGCATGAGAGCCAGGACCAGGCACACCAGAGCGCCGATCAACAGGGGTGCGCCCGCCCAATCGACCCGTTCGCGCCGCGGCCGCTCGTCGTCGAGCAGGAGGCGTGCGAGGGCCACCGCGGCGATGCCGATGGGCGGGTTGACGAAGAAGATCGCACGCCAGGAGAACGCCGACGTCAGCACGCCCCCGATCAGCGGGGCCGCCCCGTAGAAGAGCGTGGAGACGCTGGACGAGATGCCCATGGCCTGGCCCCGGTCCCGGGGCCCGAACGCCTTGAAGATCAGTACCTGGGACGCGGGCCGAAGGAGCGCCGCGCCGACACCCTGGACAGCGCGCGCGGCGATGAGCCAGGCCTCCGACTGGGCCGTCCCGGCGGCGATCGAGGCGACGACGAACAGCAGCGTGCCGAACCGGAAGGTGCGCTCGTGCCCCAGCACGTCGCCGACGCGTCCACCGATCACGCTCATGGAGGCGAAACCGAGCAGGTACGCGCTGATGACCCACTGGAGCCCGGTGGACGAGGCGTCCAGGCTCCGCTGGATGGTCGGGAGGGCGACCAGCACCACCAGGGCGTCGATGGCGATCATCGACGAGGCACAGGCCATCACGCCCAGGACCCACCAAGGGTGAGGCCTGCTCAGGATTTGCTGCCGCCGTTTCACACGTCCTCTTCCGGTGGATCCCGAGCGGCGGATCCCCGCGAACCGGGCGGGAACCCGGCTCGCATCGACAGGGCAGGAAGTCGCTCACGTGCGAACGCAGCCTACGACGGAGGGGGACCACCCGCCCCGCTCCCCGCCCGGCGTCGGACGGGGCACCTGCGGGCCGGCGGTGGGGCCGGTACCGGTGCGGCGCCGGTGGGTACCCCGTTCGGAGCAGGGCGAGAGGTGGGCGGACCGGGCCGGGACTACGTTCGGTTGGTATGACGTCCATATCAGGCGACCGGGAAACCGGTCCCACCCGCCGTGCCCTGTTCCTCGCCGGCGCGGGAGCGGCGCTCGCCGCGGGCTGCGCCCCCGCGGGCACGTCAGGCGCGTCCGCGCCCGTCCTGCGTGCCACTCCGTCGCCCAGCGCGAGCGCGTCCGCAGCCGGGGCCGACATCACCCCCGGCGTGATGACGCTGTTCAAAGACCCCGGGTACAACTTCAACGGCCTCCTCGCGCTCGGTGGCTCCGGCGCCGGTTCCGCCGAGGTCGGCGAGGTCCTCACCGCGGTGAACACGATCAACGGGGCCGGCCTCTCCGCGCAGACGTACGTCGAGACCTTCCGCAAGCTCGGCGACCAGCTCCTGAAGGCGCCGCCCGGCGCGCCGGCCGACGACCAGACCAAGCGGTTCCGTGCCCTGCGCGCCGCCCAGTACTACGGCCAGGCGCTGTTCTTCGTCCTCGGTTCCGACGATCCGGGCAGCGAACAGCAGCTGTACCAATCGGGGCGCGACGCCTGGGACACCTTCTGCGACCTGTGCCAACCCGCCCCGGTGAAGGCCACCGTCCCGTACGGCACGACGCCGATGCCGGTGTGGTTCTTCCGCCCCGACACCTCGAACACCCCCCGCCCCACCGTGATCCTCACCAACGGCAGCGACGGCCAGAACGTCGACATGTGGACCTACGGCGTGCCCGCCGCACTCGAACGCGGCTGGAACGCGCTCGTCTACGACGGTCCGGGCCAGGGACAACTGCTCTTCGTCGACCAAGTGGTGTTCACCCCCACCTGGGAGAAGGTCGTCAGCCCCCTCATCGACTGGTTGTCCGCCCGCCCCGACGTGGACACCGACAGGATCGCCCTGACCGGTCTGAGCATGGCCGGGGACCTCGCACCGCGGGCCGCCGCCTTCGAGAACCGGATCGCCGCACTGGTCGCGATGCCGGGCTGCGTCGAGCCGTGGCTGGGCTTCCCGCCCGAGATCCGGCAGATCCTCACGCCGAACAAGGAGGAGACGAACAACATCTGGAACAAGGAGGTCGTCCCCGAACTGCCTCCGGACGCGGCCGCCGTCATGAAGAAGCGGTTCGAACCCTTCTCCATCCCGGCGATGCTCGACGCCCGCAAGGGCAAGCTGTTCACCGACTTCTACACGCCCGCCACCCGCATCCAGGCGCTGGCGATCACCTCCGTCGTCAGCCGGATCAAGGCACCCACCCTGGTGCTGGACTACGACGGCGAGCAGTTCTACCCGGGCCAGCCACGGCAGTTGTACGACAAGCTGACGTCACCGAAGGACTACGTGAAGCTGACCGCCGCCCAGGGCGCCCAACTGCACTGCTCGCCCATGGCCCCACAACTCCACTGCGAGGTCGTCTTCGACTGGCTCCAGGAAACGATGTCGGGCAGCTGACCGATCGCCGACGGGCGGTGCGCCCTCAGGCAGTTGCGCCACGACGGCTCCCGCGCGCGTCGTCGCCGGCCGCGCGGCGCGCGCCCCGTCGGCGCAGCGCGGTGACGGCCAGGACGAGCACGACCGCCGCGCCGTACGCGGTGTTGCTCACCGACGCCCGGTGGCCGAACTCCGGGGCGAGGACGTACACGGCGGCGCCCGCGAACGCGATACCCAGCCACTCCCAGCGCCCGTCCAGCGCCACCAGGGCGACCAGGAGCAGGGCGTACCAGCAGTAGCCGGGTGTCAGCAGCGCGAACGCCCAGCCGGTGACGAGGAGGGCCCCGCTCCACGGCCGGCGCGGGTCCCCGCGCCGCATCACGTACAGGCAGACGGCTGCCAGGGCCGCCAGGAGCACGGGCAACGCCCAGGCGTCGGGCAGCACCAGGCGCAGCAGCGAGTAGCGGGAACCGGACTCGGGGTCCTGGTAGCCCTCCTCCTCCACGTAGCCGCCCAGGTACCCGAACACCGAGCCGTGCGAGACGAGGACGTATGGCAGGTAGGCCAGCGCCGTGAAGCCGGCGGCGGGGACCAGGACGACGGCGGCGTCCCGGACGCGGCGCACCCCGGACAGGGCTCCCGGCAGCACGACGGCGGGCATGAGCTTGGTGGCGACGGCCGCGCCGAGGACCAGGCCCCCGCCGGCCCGCCGGCCCGGCCCCCGGGCGGCGACGAGACCGAGGCCGACCACCGCGAGCAGCGCTCCCAGGACGTCCACGTGCGCGTTGTTGACGGCCTCGACGGGCACCGCCGGACACCAGGCCCAGTACGCGGCGTCGCGAAGGTCACGGCCGCGCCGGCGCAGGATCAGCAGGCAGGCCCCCGTCACCCCGACGGAGAGCAGGGCGCCGCCGATCTGGAGCGGCTTGTACCGGGAGCCCTCGGGCGCGAGCCGGTCGACCGCCAGGAAGTAGACCTCGGCGACGGGCGGGTAGATGGTGTGGACGGCGGGCCTGTTGATCCGGGTGCAGTGGGCCACCCCACCGGCGTGGGGGACGGGTGCCAGGTCGGGGCCCGCGCAAGCCGCTGCGGTGGGGAACAGCCAAGTGTCCCGCAGTCGGGCGAGCGCCGGATCCTGCGGGGCGTGGTCGTACGGGGAGATCCCCGCGGACTGGACGCGACCGTCCCACGCGTAGCGGTACGAGTCCGTGCTGGTGCGGGGCGCCGCGACCAGACCGGTCAGGGTGACGGCGAGCGCTCCGGCGACGAGCAGGGGCGCGACGTGCCCGGCCGGTACCCGGCGCAGCGCGAGCAGCGCGAGGACGAACAGGCCCCAACAGAGCAAGTACCACCCCAGCAGGCCGACCGGATCCGTGAAGTGGCCGTCGTACCGCACGGTGAGGACGAGGGCCGCGACGAGGGCGGTGAGGGCGGCGGAGGCGAGGAGGGTGCGCGGGTTCACCTGCGCAAGCGTTCCAGCAAGCACCCCTCGCGGGGCCCGCGACGCCCGCGACGTCCGTGTTCCGTAAGGTGTCGCGGCGGCCCGCGGACCGGCCCGCGGGGGTGTGATGGGGACATGCGCTTCACGTTGCCCCCCGGACCGCCGATCACCTTCAAGGCACGGCTGCACGACGCCCGTACGGCGACGGCCATCGGCCGGTGGCTCGGCCCGGCCTTCGCCGTCTGTTTCGCGACCGGCCTGCTGAGCCATTTCCTCCAGCATCCACCGGGATGGGCGGTCGACCTGCTGCCGAGCCGCCCCTCCTGGGGGTACCGGCTGACGCAGGGGCTCCACGTGGCCTCGGGCATCGCGGCGATCCCCCTCCTCCTGGCGAAGCTGTGGACGGTGTACCCGCGCCTGTTCGTCCGGCCGCCGGTGCGCTCCGTGCTGCACGGGTTGGAGCGGCTGTCGGTCGCGGTGCTCGTCGGGGCCTCCCTGTTCGAGCTGTTCACGGGACTGCTGAACACCTTCCAGTGGTATCCGTGGCCGTTCGACTTCGTGGCGACCCACTTCGCGGTCGCCTGGATCGTCATGGGCTCGCTACTGCTGCACATCGCGGTGCGGTGGCCCGGGATCCGGGACCACTTCACCCTCCGCTCGCCCGGCACCCTCGCCCTGCCCGAGACCGACGGACCCGACCGGCGCCGGCTCCTCACCGGGATCGCGGCCGCGGTGGGAGCGGTCACCCTCACGACCGTCGGGCAGTCCGTCACGCCGCTCGGCCGGATCGACCTGTTCGCTCCGCGCAGCCCCGCCCACGGCGTCCAGGGGCTGCCGGTGAACCGTACGGCCGCCGCCGCCCGCGTCACCCGGGCGTCCCTGTCCGGCTGGCGGCTCACCGTCGACGGCCCCCGCCCGCTCACCCTGACGCCGGAGGAGCTGCGCGCCCTGCCCCAGCACGAGGTGACCCTGCCCATCGCGTGCGTCGAAGGATGGAGCATGTCCGCCCGATGGACCGGTGTACGGGTTCGTGACCTGTTGGAACTTGCCGGTGGCAGCCCGTCCTCGCGGGTCCGGGTGGTGTCCCTGGAGGAGGCCGGGGCCTACCGGGTGATGGACATGGGCCGGCTCTACGCACAGGACCCGCTCACGCTGCTCGCACTGCGCCTGAACGGGGAGGTGCTGTCGCTCGACCACGGCTATCCGGCACGCATCATCGCCCCGAACCGGCCCGGCGTGCTCCAGACCAAGTGGGTCGGCCGACTGGAGGTGCGGTGATGCGGATCCGGTACCTGCTGGGAGCCCTCGGCCTGGCCCTGATCGGCTGGGGTTGCCTGCTGCTCGGTCGGGAACCCCGGCCGTGGCGGATCGTCGTGTGGCTCGGGGGAGCCGTCGTCGCGCACGACGGCCTGGTCGCCCCCTTCGTGATCGCGGTCGCCGCCCTGGTCGCCGCGGTCGGACTGCGGATGCGCGCGGTCCCGCGCGCCGCCCTGATCGTCGCGGGCTCGCTCACCGCCGTCGCCCTGCCCCCGCTGCTGCGCCCCGGAGCCGCGGCGAACCCGACGGTGCTGCCGCTGGACTACCTGCGCAACTGGTTGCTCGCCATGGCGGCCATCGCCGTGCTGACCCTCGGGTACGAGGGCACCCGAGCCGTCCTGCGCCGGGCACGCCGCCGCCGACCCTGAGCGCGGGGGGCACCGGGCACGCATGGCGGACGCGGCGGGCCCGGTACGCGCGGCGGGCGGATCCACCGCCCGCCGTGCGTGCCCGCCCGGCCGCTCAGCGACGCAGGTGCACGAAGTGCCGGCCCGCCGCCCTCCAGCTCACCGACGGTGTCCAGCCGGCGGCCCCGGCCTCCGCGCACAGGGCGCGGGCGCCGAGCCGGGCCCACCAGAACGGCGATCCGTGCCCGCCGCGCCCGTCCTCCACGTGCACCTCGACGCGTTCGTCCACGTCGGTGGACACCACCTCGACCAGCAGGGACCCCTCGGGCGCCGCCAAGGCGGCGGCACGGCGGAGCAGCCGCCCGGGGTCACCACCGATGCCGATGTTGCCGTCGATGAGCAGCACCGTGCCCCAGCCGCCCTCGCTCGGCAGCGGGTCGAACACCGAACGGCACAGGGCGCTGCCACCCGTGCGCACGGTCCGCGAAACCGCCTCCGGCGTCACGTCCACGCCCAGCGCCGGGCGCCCCAGTCGGGCGAGCGCGGCGACGAGTCGGCCCGGACCGCAGCCCACGTCCAGCACGGACCCGGTACAGCGGGCCAGCACCGTGTCGTCGGCCTCGTCCGCGTCCGCGCACCAGCGCTCGACCTCCAACGGGAGCAGCCGCCCGTCCCGACGGCGCAGGTAGAGCGGCCCCCGGCCCGCCCGCAGGGCGTCGGCGTACGGGTCGGCGCGCCAGCTGCGGCCGGCGGGTTCCGTCAGCTGGGCGGTCACCGGGTCACCCCGGACAGCTCGCCGTACAGGCGCGCGAAGCGGGATCCAGGGGCCGCCGCCGCGACCCGCGCCGCATCGGCCGGAGTGTCCACGTCGCACAGCTCGGGCAGGTCCCGTACGGCGAGTCCGGCCTCGATCAGGCGTCGGCGCTGCACCCGCCCGGTGTCCGGCGCCGACATCGGGACCCCGCGCAGCAGCGCCGGATCCGGGGCTGCCAGGCCGAGGGCCCAGAACCCGCCGTCGTCCGCCGGTCCGAACCAGGCGTCCGCCGCGGAGAAGTCCAGTCCCCGCCGGAGCTCGTCGGGTGTGACCTGCGGGGTGTCCATGCCCACGAGCAGGGCGGGCCCGTCCGCCGAAGCGAAGGCGGCGGCGAGCCGGGCGTCCAACCCGCCCGCACACTGCGGCACGACCTCGATGCCGGCCGGGAGCCACGCCCCCGGCCGCCCGTCGAGGACCAGGACCCGCCGCCGGGCGGGCGTCGCCAGGACCGCCGCCAGGGTGTCCTCCAGCGCGGCACGCGCCAGATCGGCGGCCTCCTCGGGTGTGAAGGCCGTGGTCAGTCGGGTCTTGACGCGTCCCGGAACGGGAGCCTTGGCGATGACGAGGAGCGTGCTCACGCGGACACCCCCCGCACCGGCGCGTCGCCGCCGACGGCCGGTTCGGCCAGCACCCGGCGCATGTCGCGCACGGCGTGCCAGGTGCCGCGCCAGGTTCCCGTGACCTTCGACCTCCCGGCGCGCGGCAGGTACGGGACGTCCGTCTCGGCGATCCGCCAGCCCGCGTCGGCGGCCCGTACGACCATCTGGAGCGGGTATCCGCTGCGCCGGTCGGTCAGGTCCAGTCCGAGGAGCGCCTCCCGGCGGGCGACCCGCATCGGGCCGAGGTCGCGCAACCGCAGTCCGGTGCGGCGGCGCACCATGCGCGCGAGCGCCAGGTTGCCGGCGCGGGCGTGCGCCGGCCACGCGCCGCGGCCCTGCGGGCGGCGCCGACCGAGCAGCAGGTCCACCTCTCCGGACGCGACCCGCGCCGCCATCGCGCCGAGCAGGCCGGGGTCCATGGAGGCGTCGCAGTCGCAGAAACAGACCAGGTCGGCCCGGGCGGCCAGCAGGCCGGCGTGGCAGGCGGCGCCGAAACCGCGGCGGTCCTCGTGCACGACGGTCGCCCCGAGGTCGCGGGCGATGTCCGCGGAACCGTCGGTCGAACCGTTGTCCACGACGATGGCCCGCCACCCGGCCGGCACGCGTGCCAACACCCAGGGAAGCGCCCGCGCCTCGTCGAGGCAGGGCAGTACGAGATCCGCGCGGGGCGGAGCACAAGCAGAAGGAGTCACCCTCCACACCGTAGGAACCGGACGGCCGGTGAAGGCGTTTCAAGACCTTACGAAACGCGGACACCGCCCCGGACGCCCAGGGTCCGGGCACCGTCCACGGCGGCACGGTGACACCCTGGAGGCATGGCACCGAGCAACGAACAGCGCACCGGGACGGATCGGACCACCGACCGGGAACCGACCACGGGGGAGACGGGCGGCCTCGTCCTGGTCGTGGACGACGATCCCACCGTCTCGGAGGTGGTCACCGGCTACCTGGAACGCGCCGGTTTCACCGTGCTCCGGGCCGCCGACGGTCCGACCGCGCTCGACGCCGCCGACCGCCACCGGCCCGACCTGATCGTCCTCGACCTGATGCTGCCCGGCATGGACGGCCTGGAGGTCTGCCGCCGCCTGCGGGCCCGCGAACACGGAACGACCCCCGTCCCCGTGGTGATGCTCACCGCGCGGGGCGACGAGGAGGAGCGGATCCTCGGCCTGGAGGTCGGCGCCGACGACTACGTGACGAAACCCTTCAGCCCGCGCGAGCTGGTCCTGCGCGTACGGTCGGTCCTGCGCCGGGCCTCGGCCCACCGCGGCTCGGAGGCCGGGGCCGGTGGCCCCCTGCTCGCCGCCGCCGGTCTCACGATGGATCCGGCGGCCCGCCGGGTCGCCAAGAACGGAAGCGAACTCGCCCTCACCCTGCGCGAGTTCGACCTCCTCGCCTATTTCCTGGGGCACCAGGGGCAGGTCTGTGACCGGGAACGGCTGATGCGGGAGGTGTGGGGTTGGGACTTCGGTGACCTGTCGACCGTCACCGTCCACGTCCGCCGGCTGCGCGGGAAGATCGAGGACGATCCGGCGAACCCGCGACTGATCAAGACCGTCTGGGGCGCCGGCTACCGCTTCGAGGCGGGCCCGGCGACGGACCCTGCTCCCACCGGTACGGCTTCCGCCGCCGGCGCTGCTCCCACCGCGGTCCGGACGGAGGACGGCCATGCGTGACCTGCTGCTGATCGCCCTGTACGCGCTCCTCGGCGCCTGTGCCGTCGGTCTCCTCGGAGCGGCCGCCCTGCGGGTCCTGCGCCGACGCAGCATCGCCGTCTCGCTGGCCGTCGTGGCGGCCGTCGCGGTCTCCGCCATGCTGGCCGGGACGCTCACGGTCGCCTGGGCGATGTTCCTCTCCTCCCACGACCTCGCCGTCGTGACCACCGTCGTGGCGATGGCCGCCGCCGTGTCCCTGGCCACGGCCCTGCTCCTCGGTCGCCAGGTCGTCCGGCGTTGCCGGGAACTCGTCCGCGCCGCCGGGGACTTCGGTGAGGCCGGCACCTTCACGGCCCCCACCGTGCCGGCCCCCGCGGAACTCGCGGCGCTGAGTCGGGAGTTGGCGCTCACCAGCGAGCGCCTCGCCGCGTCCCGCGAGCGGGAACGCGCCCTGGAGACCTCGCGCCGTGAGCTCGTGGCCTGGATCTCGCACGACCTGCGCACCCCGCTGGCCGGCCTGCGCGCCATGTCGGAGGCGTTGGAGGACGGGATCGTGGCCGATCCGGCGCGCTACCACCGCCAGATGCGGGCCGAGGTGGAGCGGCTCAACTCCATGGTGACGGACCTGTTCGAACTGTCCCGCATCCACGCGGGCGCACTGAACCTGACCCCGACCCGTCTGTCGCTCTACGACCTCGTCGGCGACGCGCTCGCGGGCGCCGACGCCCTGGCCCGCCAACACGGCGTTCACCTCGCCGGTGACGAGGTGGCCCCGCTCCCGGTCGAGGTCGACGGCAAGGAGATGACCCGAGTCCTGTCCAACCTCCTCGTCAACGCGATCCGTCACACCCCGGCCGACGGTACGGTCGCCATCGCCGCCGAGCGTCGGGCCGGTGCGGTGGTGGTGTCGGTCACCGACGCCTGCGGCGGCATCCCCGAGGAGGACCTCCCGCGCGTGTTCGACACCGGATGGCGCGGTACTCCGGCCCGTACCCCTCCGTCCGGGGCGGGCCTGGGACTGGCGATCGTCCGGGGCATCGTCGAGGCCCACGCCGGGCACGCGGACGTCCGCAACGTACCTGGCGGATGCCGCTTCGAGCTGACCCTCCCGGCCCCCGTGTAGTACGGGCCGGGGGGTCGCCGCCCCCGGGTCAGGACCGTGCGGGAGCCCCGGCCCCGGCGGCCAGTTCGGCCATTCCCGCCGCGAACGGCACCGCCGTGGTCCAGCCCAGTTCTCCGCGCAGGCGCGCCGAATCGGCCGTGATGTGGCGGACGTCCCCCAACCGGTACTCGCCCGTCACGACGGGGGTCGGTCCCGCGCACGCGGCGGCCAGCGCCGCGGCCATCTCCCCGACCGTGCGCGGCTCGCCGCTGCCCACGTTGTAGGCGGTGAAGCCGGGCCCGTCGGCCAGGGCGTCGAGGGCGACGGCGTTGGCCGCCGCGACGTCCCGCACGTGGACGAAGTCGCGGCGCTGCCCGCCGTCCTCGAAGACCTGCGGCGCCTCGCCCCGGGCCAGCGCCGAACGGAACAGCGCGGCAACGCCCGCGTACGGGGTGTCGCGCGGCATCCCGGGTCCGTAGACGTTGTGGTAGCGCAGCGAGACCACCCGTCCTCCGGTGGCCCGGGCCCAGGAGGACGCGAGGTGCTCCTGGGCGAGCTTCGTGGCCGCGTACACGTTCCTGGGGTCCATGGGGGCGTCCTCGGCCACCAGGCCCGGAGCCAGGTCGGCGCCGCAGTCCGGGCAGCGCGGTTCGAACCGGCCGGCCGCGAGGTCCTCCTCGGCCCGCGGGCCGGGCCGCACGACCCCGTGCGCGGGGCACTCGTAGCGGCCCTCCCCGTAGACGACCATCGACCCGGCGAGCAGCAGCCGCCGCACGCCCGCCCGGGCCATCGCGGAGAGCAGGACGGCCGTACCGAGGTCGTTGACGGAGACGTAGTCGGGGGCGTCGGCGAAGTCCTTGCCCAGGCCTACCTTGGCCGCCTGGTGGCAGACCGCGTCCACCCCGCGCAGGGCTTCGCGTACCGCGTCCGGATCCCGCACGTCCCGTCCGTCGGACGCCAGGTCGAGGACCACGGGATCGTGTCCCCGGTCGGTCAGTTCCGCCACGATGTGCGAGCCGATGAAGCCCGCTCCGCCACTCACCAGTACGCGCATGCCCCGACGCTATGCCGCGGGCGGGGGGCGTGGCGGGCCGACCGGCCGCACGTCACGGATCCGTAAGGACGTCCGCGCGGACGGGGTCCGTCCGCTCCGCCGCCCGGCGTGCTCCCGCATCGAGCACCGAGGCGGTGAAGTCCGCCAGTCGGCGCCGGAGTTCCTCGCGCGGTACCGCCTTCTCGCCGGCCAGGTACGCGACGAGGTCGGCCCGGGTGGCGGCGAGCAGCGCGTGGGCGGTGAAGTCGCACGAGGTCAGACCCGGGATGCGCTCCAGCAGGTCGCGGAGCAGCGCGTGCCACCGCTCGTAGTGTTCCGTCCGGTACGGGCTGTCGGCGCCGCTCGTCTCCAGGGCCAGGGCGAGGTGGCGGTTGTCGAGCTTGAGGCACAGGACGGCGTCGAGCAGGGCGGGTACGCGTTCGAGGGGCGCCGTTCGCGGACCCAGGGGTGCCGGGCCCGCCTCGACCGCTTCCCGGACCGGTTCGAGCCGAGCCTCGTACAGCGCGCGGATCAGGCCGGTGCGGTCGCCGAAGGAGCGGAAGAGGGTGCCCTTGCCGACGCCGGCCGCCGCCGCGATGTCGGCCATCGTGACGTCCTCCGGGTTGTGGCACTCGGTGAAGAGGGCGTCCGCGGCGGCGAAGATGGCCGCCCGGTTGCGGGCGGCGTCCTTGCGTGGCTTGCGTTCGGCAGTCATGGCGTTCCCTCGGGTTGCAAAGCGGACCGGCGGTCCGTATCTTCGTCACGAGAAGCGGACCGCTGGTCCGTATCGTACGGGACGGAGAGCCCCCATGCCCGAAACCACCTCGCCGACGGACCTGTACCGCCACGGCCTGCGCCTGCTCCTCGACAAGGACATCGCCTCCTGGGTCGCCCTGTGGGCCGAGCACGGCGTCATGGAATTCCCCTTCGCCCCGCCGGGTTGGCCCGAGCGACTGGAGGGCCGGGGGGCCATCGCCGCCTACATGCGCGACCACCCCGACCACATCGACCTGCACGACATACCCGACCTGCGGATCCACCGGACCGCCGAACCCACGACCATCGTGGTCGAAATGCGCGGCGTGGGCCGCGTGGTCGCGACCGGAGCCCCCTTCGACATGACCTACATCGCCGTCGTGACCGTCGAGGACGGCCGGTTCACCTCCTACCGCGACTACTGGAACCCCCTCGCCGTCCACGAACCCGGCCTGGACTTCGCGGGGAGCACCGCCCGATGAACGTCACCGGAACGACCTTGGTCATCGGCGCCACCGGCACCACCGGCAGCCGAACCGCGGCGCGACTGATCGCCGCCGGCCGGCGGGTCAAGGCCGCGAGCCGACGCGCCACCCCGCTCCCGGGCGCGGACCCGGTCCGCTTCGACTGGTACGACCCCGACTCCCACGGCCCGGCCCTCGCCGGAACGGACCGTCTCTACCTCGTGCCACCCGTCGGCGACCCGGACCCGGCCGCCGTCATGCTGCCCTTCCTCCGCCAGGCGCGCGCCGCCGGCGTCCGGCGGGCCGTGCTCCTCAGCTCCTCCGCCATCCCCGAGGGCGGCCCGGCAGTGGGCCGGGTCCACCGGGCCCTGCCCGGCCTCTTCCCCGAATGGGCGGTGCTGCGCCCCTCCTGGTTCATGCAGAACTTCACCGGCGCCCACGCCCACGCCGACAGCATCCGCGACGACGGCGCCATCCTGACGGCGGCCGGAACGGGCCGGGTCGGGTTCGTCGACGCCGACGACATCGCCGCCGTCGCCGTACACGCCCTCACCGACGACCGCGCACCCAACACCGACCTGGTCCTCACCGGCCCGCAGGCGCTCGCTCACGACGACATCGCGGCGGTCCTCACGGACGTCACGGGCCGCCCCGTGGTCCACCACCACCTCCCGCACGACGCCATGGTGGAGAGGCTGGCCGAGGCCATTCCCCGGGATTTCGCCCTGCTGCTGGCCGGGATGGACCGGGCCATCGCAGAGGGTGCCGAGGACCGCACCACCGACACCGTGCGACGCCTCACCGGCCGCCCACCGAGCGACTTCCGGACGGTCGCCGAACGCGAGCTGCCCGTACGGAGGGCCTAGGGCCGCCTCGTGTGCTGGGGAGCGACCGGGTCAGTGGCGTCCGCAGTGTGCGCAGGTGCCGCGCCGGCGGAAGTAGTGGGCGAGGGCGGCGGCGGCCAGGGCGATGCCCCACACCGGCCAGACGGTTTCGGGGACCGTGGCCCCCCAGTCGTCCCGCTCGTTGTCGAAGGCCCCCTGGAAGTGCAGGCGGATGTACATGACCCCGGCGATGGTCACCATCAGGGAGACCAGCCAGGCCGGTACGACCGCCAGCCCGATCGGCACCCGACGGCCCCGCAGGCCCGGCATCCACCGCGGGAACACCTCGCCCCAACGCTGCACCAGACCCAGCGTCAGCAGCGAGCCGAGGGCGCCCATCGTGGCCAGGGCCGCGCCCAGGATCCACAGGTTGTCCTCCTTGCCCTCCTGCCACAGCTCGTCGGAGATCCCCAACGGGTAACCGAGCGCCCAGGCCCAACGGGTGGTGGCGTACAGGAGCGGCACCACGACGGCCGTCCAGGCGGCCTTGCGGCCCCAGCGGGCGGCGGAGGCCGGCGAGGTCCACTCGGCGCCGGCCCCGGTACGACCGCAGTTGCCGCAGGCACCGGTGGTCCGGCGCTGGTAGGCGATCGCCGAGGCCGCCATCAGGGCCACCCCCGTCACCGCGAACACCTGATTGATGACGGTCCAGTTGATGGCGCCGAACTTCAACATGAAGACGTAGGCCAGGTTCCCCAGGATCCGGAAGTCGGCCAGCGTGGAGAACACCGCGGCGCCCGAGACGGCCGTGGCGCCGAGCAGGACCCCGGTGGGCACCCGGCGCCGACCCGGCAGGGCCAACAACAGCGCCACCCCGGCGCTGAGCAGGAACCCCACGGCCAACCACGGGGCGAGCCGATCGCGGCCCACGTGCTCGAACGCCGAGTACTCGGGGTTGGCGTCATCGGCCCCGAAGGGAAAACCGGCACCGCCCAACGCCCAATACGTCTGGGCCAGCCCGTAGGCCAACAGCACGAGGAACGCCACGTACCCGATCCATCGCGGCCAACCGGCCAACCGCCGGCGCACGACGCCCGGGGTGCGTGCCTGTCGCGGTAATACCGCGCTCTCGGTCACCTGTGTCATGGTGCTGCCTCCTCGGTGTTCTGAAATCCAGCATTCCTCGCGGGAGTCCGGCGCACATCTGCCGAACGGCAGATCGGGGGAGACGGATGACGGACGGAGTGCTGAGACCGGCCGGGTTCCCCCGTGCGGGGGAGTCGGATCATCTTGCAGGGCGACGTGCGGGGCCGGCCGGTGCGAGAGATTCACATCATGACGACGACGGATCCCTCCCCGCCCGAATGGCGCGTGCTGTCGGTCCCGCCGCCCCCGCGCTGGGCCGTGGGTGCCGCCCGTATCGTTGCCTGGTCCACCGTCCCCTCCGGGGTGTGGCGCGTCGCGCTCGTGCTCGGGGTGCCGGTCGGAGTGATGGAGCGAGAAGAGTTCCTCGCCGCCATTCCGTACAACTCCGTTCTGATCGCGCTGACTTACGTACTGCTGATCGGTGCTGTCGCGGAAGCCGCCTCATACCTCGCACTGGGCCTGGTACGGCCTTGGGGGGAAGTGGTGCCGCGTTGGATTCCGCTTCTTGGGGGCCGCCCGGTCGACCCCAGGATCGCCGTCCTCGTCGCTTCCCTGGGAGCTCTCGCGGTTACCTTCCTGTGGTGGGTTCTCCTCTTCGGAGGATTGCTGAAGTCCCCCAGTCCGGATCCCGGCATCTCGGTCGGCGAAGCCCTCTTCGTCGCCGCCTACGCCCCACTCCTGCTCTGGGGTCCACTGCTGGCGGCGGTGACCTGGTCCTACCACCGAAGACACAAGGCCCGTCCGCGAATCTGATCGGATCCGGGAGCCGTCGCCGGCTGTGGAGGGATGGGCCCGACCATGGTCGTCGAGCGAAAGGGGTGGGGCATGGCCAGGGTGATGGATCTGATCTGCTATCCCGTCAAGGGATGCGCGGGCACGTCGATGACGGATGCGCTCCTGACGCCGGCAGGTCTCGCGCACGACCGCAGTTTCATGGTCATCAGCGAGGACGGAGTCTTCCGCACGCAGCGCCGGCACCCCCGCCTCGCGCTGATCCGTCCCACCATCAGCGCCGACGGCACCCGCCTGACGCTGGAGTCGGCCGATCGTACGGACCATCACGGCACGGCCCGCCTCGACGTGACGACAGCCGCGTCACGCCGTGCCGTCGATCTGTTCGGCACCTCCTTCCGGGGGATCGACCAGGGTGACGACGTCGCCGCCTGGCTCTCGGACGTCCTCGGAACCCCCAGCCGTCTCGTCCGCGTGCCGCCGGAACACGACCGGATCGCGGACGGCCTGACCCCTGGCCCGTCCGGCTACGCCGACAGCAGTGCCGTCCACCTCCTGTCCCGAGCCTCCCTCACCCTCCTCAACCGGCGGATGGCCGAACGGGGCTCTCCACCCCTGTCGATGAACCGCTTCCGCCCGAACATCGTCGTCGACAGCGGCGACAGCCACGATCACGACCACGACCACGACCACGACCAGGAAAGCGGCATCGACTGGGCAGCCGTACCGCACGCCGAGGACCGCGCACGTCGCATCACCATCGGCAGTGCCGAACTGGGCTATGCCAAACTCGCGGTGCGCTGCGCCGTCACTCTGGTCGCGCAGGACGTCGGAGCGCGGCAGGGGCCGGAGCCCTTGCGCACTCTCGCCGGCTATCGACGAGCGGCGAGCGGGGGCGTCGTCTTCGGCACGAAGTTCTCCGTGTTGACGCCGGGGAAACTGTCGGTCGGCGACGAGGTCGCCGTCAAGGAGTGGGGCGACGCCGAACCATGAGCACACCTGGTGCGATGGCGTGAGGGACCGTCAACGGATCAGCGGACGGCCGCCGGCTTGAGCGGCCGGACAGTTCCTAGCCGTGGAGCCCTCGCACGCACCGCACCCGTACGTGCTCGCCCAGGATCGGATCCTCCTCGTCCCCGTCGCGGGCGATGAGCGTGAGGTCCAGCGTCTGCCGGGTGCCCCGGCGCAGGGGCACCGGAGGGGACGCGCCGGGGGCGAGGTCCGGCAGGTCGGCGGCGCGGCCCCAGGACCAGCCGACACGATTCACTTGTTGCTCCCTGTTGTTCTAATCCCTGCTGTACGAACGCCGCCCGTGCGAAGCGCCGTCGGCATCACGGGACGTCGGGGCGCCCACTGGGGCGCCGGCTCCACGGCGGTCCTCCGCAATCTACGAGGGAGGGCGGGCGGCGTCTTGAGTGGCGGTCACTCCAATTCGGCCCGAGGTCCGCGAATCCGGCCCGATCCCCGACCGGATGAACACCCGTACGAGGGCCATGGTGAACCGGAGCGGAGCACACGGCGCGATCACCCGGCCCCGTCGGACCCGGCGGGCTCGGACCGGGCCTTGCGGGCGAGCAGGTGAACTTCCCGGAACTGACGCCGGTCGGTGGGCTGCGGCTCCCGGACCATCCGGGCCACCTCGACCAGACCGGCTTCGCGCAGCAGCGCGGCGAGGTGATCGGGCGACCACCGGTAGGCCGTCGTGACCGCGTGATCGAAGGCCTGCGTCGGGTGGGACGCCCCGTCGGTTGCCGAGAACCCGATCAGGAGGTGACCGCCAGGAGCCAGCACCCGGTGGAACTCCGCCAGGACTGAGGGGAGTTCCCGTGGCGGGGTGTGGATGACGGACCAACGGGAGAGCACGCCGCCCAGCGCGCCGTCGGCGATGTTCAAGGCGGCCATGGAGCCCACCTCGAACCGCAGTTCCGGATGCGCCCGTCGGGCCAACCCGATCATCTCGGGAGAGGCGTCGACGCCGAACGTCGTTCGCCCCAGCCCGTTCAGGTGGGCGGTGATGTGGCCGGGCCCGCATCCCAGGTCCGCGATCGGACCGTCCTCCCGCGCCCCCACGACCTCGGCGAAGGCGGCCAGGATCGCGCGGTCCAGGGGACTGTCGCGCAGCGAGTCGCGGAACAGGCGCGCATAGGTGGGGGCGGCGGCGTCGTAGGCGTCGCGGACGGTACTGAGGGCATTGTGTTCGACCATGCCGAGACAGTAGTTCCCGGCCCCCGCTCCCGGCCCGTGTCCCCGGCCGCCGCCCTCCTTTGCCGCCCCCCGTTCCCGCCCCCCGTTCCCGGCCGCCGGGGTCGGTCAGCCGTTGCGTTCGCCGGGTTCGAGGAGCCGGGCCAGGGCGCGGTCCAGGGGTGAGGTGCTCGTCCTCGTCAGGGTGGCGACGAGGTCGAGGTAGCGGATCGCGGCGGCCTCCTGAGGGGTGGTCAGCGTGATGCGCCCTCCCGGTCCCGCCGCGGTGACGGCCTCGACGAGCATCCGGGTGTCCTCGTCGTCGATCCGCAGCACGGCGACGGTCCGGGCGAGGCGGTCGACGACATCGGCCGGCGTCTCCCGCGCGGTGCCGTACTCGCAGCCGTACCAGTCACCGGCCTCCTCCAGGAGGCCGTGCAGGCTCGCGTAGCCGTCCTGGCGGGACAGGGCCCGGTGGAAGTGGTCGAGGAGCCCGGCCAGGACGTCGATGTCGGCCGGGTCGACGGGGACGGCGTACAGCGCCGTGAGGACGGAGCCGCCGAAGCCCACTACGCGGTTGCCGTCCCGCACGGCCCGACCGTCGTCGAGGGCGTACATCTCCTGGCGCAGCGGCTTGGGCAGCGCCCTGTGGATGTTGATCAGCGCGGTCCGGGGTGCCTCTCCGTCGAGGCCCGCGGGAAGTCGCCACGCGTCGTCGGGTGCGGTCCGGTCGTGACGGGCGGTGTGTTCGAGCCAGATGAGCAGGGGTTCCTCCAACTGGTGGAGGTCGGTCAGGAAGGAGTGCTGGGCGGAAAGCAGCCGGAGCGGTGCGGGCATGGGTCGGTCTCTCCTGGTCCTGCTGCGGGGGCCGGCCCCCGGAACGGGCGCGTCGCGTCGCGCCGCCCGCCCCGGCCGTCGGGGCGGGCGGTGGGGCGGTGGGGCGGCGGTGCGGTGGCGGCCGGGCGGTACGGGCACGGCCGCCGGGGCCGTCGGAGGCGGGTCAGGCGGTGAAGGCCTCGAAGAGGGTCCATGCGGCGAGAGCGGCCATGCAGACGGCGCCGAACCGTTGGACGGTCTTGAGCGGGACGCGCTGGGCGATGAACCGGCCGACCAGCAGGGCGAGGGCCGAGACCGACATCAGGGCGAGGGCGGAGCCGATGGCGGTGGGCAGCCAGCCGTTGGTGGCGGCGAGGTTGGCCGTGGTGATCTGGGTGAGGTCGCCCCACTCGCTGATGAACACGGCCATGAAGGCGGTCGTGTACACCGGCCAGAAGCCGGTGACGGTCTTGGCGGCGCCGTTCTCGTCCTCGTCGTCCCCACTGCGCAGCAGCACGACCGCGCCGAACGCGAACAGGGCTGCGGAGACCAGCTTGACCAGCATGTCCGGGAGCATCCCGAGGAGGCTGCCGGCTCCGACGGCGATGGCCACGTGCACGATGAACGCCGTGGAGGTGCCGAACCACACGTACAGCGGGCGCATGCGGGTGCCCATGGCCAGCGAGGCGAACATGGTCTTGTCGGGGAGTTCCGCGAGGAAGATCAGGCCGAAGGCCGTGATGATCGCCAGGGGGTCGAGAGTCATCCTGGTGCTTTCTGCTGGGGCCGGACCGTCAGCTCGAACGACACCCAGGAGGCGACGGGAGAACCACTCGGCCCGGCACGACGGATCGGCCCGCACAGATGTGCGGACGCGGTCATGCTTGGCCGAAGGTCTCGTCCACCACGGCACTGTGTGCCGGGGCCCGATGGCCGGGACGGGTTGCCCTGTCCAGTGTGTCGACCAGCGGTATTTCGGGACTACTCCCCTTCGCTGCTTCCATCATAAACGGATGGCAAAGGTTCCCGGGACGGGGGGTCGGGTGGCGCGCGTCACGGCGGGAGCGGTACGCGGCCTCCGCCCGCCGCGTACCGGCCCGAACGGCCCGACCGGCCCGGTAAGCGGCGGCGACATCGGTGGCGTCGGTGGCGGACGCTACCGTCGCCGCCATGACGACGTTGATCCCCGCACTCCTGCTCGATTCGCTCGCCCTGACGGGCGGGGCCGCGCTGACCGAAGGGTTCGCCCTGGAGGCGCGGGGCGCCGCCGGCCGCCGCGCCCTGCTGCGCGGCGGGTCCCAGCTGGAGGCGTACGACCTGGACCGCCTGTGGGACGGTGAGCGGGCCCCGGTGGCCGCCTTCCCCTTCCCGTGGCCGGACTGGTCCCTCGGGCAGCATTCGGTCGCTCCGGACGCCTCCTTTGCGGTCTTCTCCGGGCAGCGCTCCGTCCGGGCGGTCGCGGCCGACGGGACCACCCTGTGGGTGTACCGGCACGGCTGCTGGGACCAGCGGATCGGACACGGGCACAGCGGTGACGACCAGCAGGTGTGCGGCGGCATCGAATCCGGATCCTGTCGGGTCTCCGACGACGGAGCGCTCGTGTGGGCGCACGTCGTCGCGGATGCCGGCCACGCCGAGCAGGACGAGTACGACGAGTACTGGGTCGTCCTCGACGCCACGGACGGCGCGGAGCTCGCCCGCGTCCCGCTGACCGGCGTCGCCTCGGGGTCGCAGCACGTGTCGCACCCGGACGGCGTCCACATGGGCCTGTGCATCGGCATGGGTCAGGACGGAATCCTGCTGCACTGGGCGCGCCTGGACGGTGGCGAGGTCACCACCTGGGACGTCAACGAGACCGAGGACCGCATCCTCGTGGACGTCCACCCCGGGCACGCGGGCTTCCTCACCGTCGAACACTACGGCGAGGACATACGCCTGCACGCCCTGGACGGCACCGTCCTGGCCACGGCGGAGGCCCGACCGACGGGCGAGGAGGCGGGCGAATGGGACGAGTGCCGGCCCTGGGACCACCCCTGCGGCTTCGTCGACGCCGACACGGTCATCGCCACCACGGTCGAGTGCGACGAGCACCCGGAAGAGGCCGATCACTGGCTCCTGGACGCCCGCACGCTGACATTGCGCGGCGGCATCGCCTACCCGTGTCCCGTCGACGGGTTCGCCAGGCCGCTCGGCGACGGCACCTGGCTCACCCACGACGGGAAGAAGGGGCTTCTGCACCGCTGGGGCCTCACCCTCGCCGACCGGCCCAGCGGCACCCGTACGAAGGCCTGACCACCGGATCACCGGACCGAAAGACCACCGGATCACCGGATCACCTCACCCCCTGGCCTTCGCACCTCCGGAGGGGCCGGCTCAGCGCAGTACCGGGATCACGTCCTGCGTCTCGTCCACCTCGATGGCCGTCGAACGGAGGCCGACCGGTGCCGGAGGCGCCTCGTCGGCGCAGACGGTGCCCCGCGCGGGCAGGGCCAGCGTGGCGAGGTAGTCCGTGGCCAGGGCGCTCACGCACGCGCTCCGGTTGTAGGCGGTGTGCCCTTCGCCCGCGAAGGTCAGCAGCCGTCCGTTGTCCAGCGTCCCGGCGAGGGCCACGGAGTCCTGGTAGGGGGTGTCCGGGTCCCCGGTCGTGCCGAGGACCAGGATCGGCGCCGAACCGGCCGCCCGGTAGGAGCCCTCGTGGCGGCTCGGGCGCCCGGCCTGCCACTGGGCGCAGGTCGGCGCGTGATTGTGGTCGTACGTGGGCGGCCCTAGGCCGACGGGCGGTCCCAGCAGGGGAGCGGAGGCGGCCCGGGCGCCGACCATGGCGCCGAGCAGCACCCGACCGGTCGGGTACACGCGGTCCGCGCACTCCACGGCCGTGTTGACGTTGAGGAAGTCGAAGGACCCCGGTGAGGGCGGCGACAGCAGGAACGAGACCTGGCGGTCCTGGGCCGCGCGCAGGGCCTGACCCAGGTAGGGCCAGATCACCTTGCCCGAGTTGATGTTGAACATCAGGCGGTAGGCGAGGGTGTAGCCGGTGGCCGGGCGGCCGCTCGCGGTGACGACCGGCTCGGCGTCCAGCGACCGCTTGAGCCGCTCGAAGGCCTTCCGTGGCTCGCCGTCACCGAACCCGCAGGTGGCGGCGTTCTGCGCGCACCAGTCCAGGAACCGGCCGACCGCCGAGTCCAGGGCGGCGAACTGCTGGGCGTCGTAGGCGTACGGCACGTCGGCGTAGGTCCGCGGATCGTACCCCCCGTCCAGCACCATGGCGCGGACCCGCAGGGGGAACCGGGCGGCGTAGACGGTGCCGACGTAGCTGCCGAAGGAACGTCCGTAGAAGGAGAGGGTCTCCTCGCCGAGGGCCCGGCGCAGCAGCTCGATGTCGTCGGCGTTCGACCCGGTTCCGATGAACGGCACGAGGTTCCCGGCGCGCTCCGCGCAGGCGGTGGCGAAGTCGAGGCCCTGCCGGACGGCCTCCCGCAGGGCGCCCGGACCCGGTACGCCCCGCGCGGCGTCGACGGCGGCGGTGTACTCCTCGTCGTTCCAGCACTCGACCTGTCCGCTGCGCGCCACGCCCCGCATGTCGTACCCGACGACGTCGAAGCGCTCACGGAGGGAGGCGGGGAGCGCGTCGTAACTGTTGCGCGCGAAGTCGACGCCGGAGTTGCCGGGTCCGCCCGGGTGCAGCAGCAGGACACCGGTCCGGTGGGACGGGTCGGCGGCGAGCCGTCGGGTGACGGCGAGGGGGATCGTCACCCCGGTGGGCCGGCGGTGGTCCAACGGGACCAGGGCGGTCGCGCACTCGAAGCCGTCGCCCGGACCGTCGGCGTCCGCCCCGTCGCAGGGCCCCCAGGACAGCACGGGCACGGGCGGGGCGGCGTGCCGCGGCGTCGCCGTCGCGGCACCGGGCGCGCCCCCGAGGAGCGCGGTGACCGCGATCAGGAGGAGGGATATCCCCCACACCACGCGCCTGCGCGGGTCATCGGCCAAACGGGTCTGCATGCGGCGATCCTCCGTCTTGGGCGTTGGGGAACGAGCGTCAACGTAACCGCCGGCCGCCGCGCCTGTCGGCCCACCAGGAGTGCACTCCTGCCTACCACCAGGGACGGCGCCCGCCTACCACCACGGTTGTACGCTCCCCGAAAACGGCCGGTCCGACATCCCGAACCGAACCGGCCGGCCGACGCCCCGAACCGGCCGTCCCGCCCCCGGGACCGGCCGCCCCCGCGCCTCCCGCACCCCACCTCGGCCGTTGTCCGTGCCGCTTGGTACAACTTGCAGCGCACCGGACGCGACAGGCGAGGAACGGCGGGAACCCATGAGTTACGCGCAGCATCTGACGGGATTCGGCGGGCTGCCGGTCATCGACTTCCCGGGCCCGAAGGGCGCGGACGCGCGTCTGCCCGAGGCGGACGACGTCGCCTGGCGGATCGCCACCGACAGCTACGACAGCGAGGAGACCTGGACCGAGGCCTTCGCCCGGTTCCGCGCGGCGGTCGACACCACCGCGGTCCGCGCGATCGTCGTCGGCTCCTGGGAGGAGGCCTACGACACCGGCCCGGAGGAGATCATCGCGGCGCTCCTCGAAGCACGCCCCCAACTGCCCGCGCTGCGGGCCCTGTTCCTCGGGGACATGGAGTCGGAGGAGTGCGAGATCAGCTGGATCAACCAGGGGAACGTCGGCCCGCTCCTCGACGGTTTCCCGGAGCTGGAGGAGTTCGGCGTTCGGGGCGGCTCCGGGCTGGTCCTGCCGGCCTTCGCGCACCGGAATCTGCGCCGTCTGACCGTCGAGACCGGCGGAATGCCCGCCGAGGCCGTCCGCGGCGTCGCCGCGAGCGACCTGCCCGCCCTGGAGCACCTCGACCTGTGGCTCGGCACGTCCGAGTACGGCGGCGACGCGACCGTCACCGACGTGGCGCCGATCCTCGACGGGGAGCGCCTGCCGCGCCTGCGCCACCTGGGCCTGCGCAACAGCGACATCCAGGACGGGATCGCCGTCGCCGTCGCGTCCGCGCCCGTGGTCGCCCGCCTGGAGACCCTCGACCTGTCCCTGGGAGTCCTCACCGAGGAGGGTGCGGCCGCGCTGCTCGCCGGGCAGCCGCTGACGCACCTGCAGAAGCTCGACCTGCACCACAACTACCTCGACGAGCCGCTGCGCGAGCGCTTCCAGGAAGTCCTCGGCGGCGCCGGCGTCGTCCTCGACCTGGACCGCGGCCATGCCGAGGAGGACGAGTACGACGGCCGCACCTGGCGCTTCGTCGCCGTCGGCGAGTAGCGCACGGGCCATGAGGGACCATGCGCCGCCGCCGCGCTGGGCGGTCGTCGGCAACCCGGAGAACCGGCGCGTCACCCTGTTCTCCGGGGCGGTGCGCGCCGCGGGGCTGCCCGCGCCGCGCATCGTGCCCTGGACGGACGTCCTGCGCGCGGGCGGCGCGGCCTTCGCCGCCGACGAGATCGTCCGGATCGAGTCGCCGGGCGAGAACGCGGACGTCGACCGGTTCCTGCGCGGCGCCGACGACTCCACCCGGGTGGAGGGCGGGGTCCGCTGGTACGCCGCGTTCACGGCCGCCATCCGGACGCTGACCGGCGGCCTGCGCCTCGACGACCCCGACGAACTGGCCGTGCTCTTCGACAAGCGGAGCTGCCACGGGGTCCTCGCCCGGGCCGGGGTCCCCGTACCGCAGTCGCCGACCTCCGACGGCGCGACACCGGTGGCCGGTTGGGACGACGTTCGGGCCCTCATGGACGCGCACCGCATGCCCCGGGTGTTCCTGAAGCCCGCCCACGGCTCCTCCGCCTCCGGGATCGTCGCCGTCGAGACGGCCGGCGGCGGCCGGATCCGGGCCACCACCTCCGTCGAGAGCGCGCAGGACGGCCGGCTGTACAACTCCCTGCGGGTGCGCCGCCTCACGCACGAGCCGGAGGTGGCCGCGCTGGTCGACGCCCTCGCCCCCGACGGACTCCACGTCGAACGGTGGTGGCCCAAAGCCTCACTCGACCACGGCGCGGCCGACCTGCGGGTGGTCGTCGTGGCCGGGCGGGCCACCCACGCCGTGGTGCGCACCAGCCGGACCCCCATGACCAACCTCCACCTCGGCGGCCGGCGCGGCGACCTTTCCGCCGTGGTCCGGGCCACCGGCCCGGCGGGCTGGGCCGAGGCCCTGAGGATCTGCGAGCGGGCCGCGGCCTGCTTCCCCGGCACCCTCTGCGTCGGCGTCGACCTGCTGCCCGCCGTCGGCTGGCGCCGGTTCGCCGTGGCCGAGGTCAACGCCTTCGGTGACCTGCTGCCGGGCCTGACCGGGCTGCCGGGCAGCGGCGCCGAGGGCCTGGACACCTATGCCGCGCAGGTCGCCGCCGCCACCCGCGAACACGTACCGCACCACCCCACGAGGAACCACCGTGCAACCGCCTGAAACACCACAAGCCCAGCTCCCCGACATGAACGAGGTCGTGGGCCGCGACGACCTGCTGCTGCTCACCCTGGACACCCTGCGCCACGACGTCGCCGTCGAACTCGCGGCCGCCGGACGCCTCCCGAACCTGGCCCGCCACCTGCCCGGCGGCGCCTGGGAGGAACGGCACGCCCCGGGCAGCTTCACCTACGCCTCCCACCAGGCGATGTTCGCCGGATTCCTGCCCACGCCCGCCCGCCCCGGCCCGCACCCGCGGCTGTTCGCCGCCCGCTTCGCCGGCAGCGAGACGACCGAGGGCCGCACGTACGTCTTCGACACCCCCGACCTGGTGTCCGGGCTCGCCGCGGCCGGGTACCGCACGGTGTGCGTCGGCGGCGTCGGCTTCTTCAACAAACGGGGCGCGCTCGGCGACGTCCTGCCCGGCATGTTCCAGGAGAGCCACTGGGAACCCGAGTTCGGCGTCGCGTCGCCGACCTCCTTCGAGGCACAGGTGGAGCGGGCCGAGCAGGTCGTCGCCGATCTCCCCGCCGATCAGCGGCTGTTCCTCTTCGTCAACGCCTCCGCGCTGCACCAGCCCAACTGGTTCCACCTGCCCGGCGCCACGGCCGGGGCCGGCGACACCCGCGCCACCCACGCCGCCGCCCTCGAATACGTCGACCGGCACGTCGGGCGGCTCCTGGCCGCCATGAGTTCCCGCCGCCGCTGCTTCGCCATCGTCTGCTCCGACCACGGCACCACCTACGGCGACGACGGCTACACCGGCCACCGCCTCGCCCACCAGGCCGTCTGGACGGTGCCGTACGCCCACTTCTTCCTGGAGCCGTCCGCATGACCACCCTCGCGCCCGCGCCCACCGCGCCCGCCGATCAGGACCGGGCCCGCCCGTACGGCTCCTACGTGTACGCCTACCCCCACAAGACCGCGTACCGGCCGCTGCCCGACCGGCCCGCCCTGCGCGACCTGTGGCGCGGCGAACGCAAGGACGCCCTCTCCCTCTACCTCCACATACCGTTCTGCGAGGTCCGCTGCGGCTTCTGCAACCTCTTCACCCGCGTCGGCGCCCCCGACGGGCTCACCGGCCGCTACCTGGACGCCCTGGAGCGGCAGGCAGCCGCCGTACGCGAGTCCCTCGGCGACGACGGGCCGGTCCGGTTCGCCAACGCCGCGTTCGGCGGCGGCACCCCCACCTTCTTGACGGCCCGCGAACTGGAACGGCTCTGCGACATCGCGGAGCTGACCATGGGAGCGGACCTGCGGGCCGTCCCGTTGTCGGTGGAGACCTCGCCCGCGACCGCCACCGCCGACCGGCTCGCCGTCCTCGCCGAACGCGGCGCCACCCGCGTCAGCATCGGCGTCCAGAGCTTCGTCGCCGAAGAGGCCCGGGCGGCCGTCCGCCCCCAACGGCGTGCCGACGTCGAGGCGGCGCTCGGCCGCATCCGCGACGCCCGCGTCCCCGTCCTCAACATCGACCTGATCTACGGCATCGACGGCCAGACCCCCGACACCTGGCGCACCTCCCTCGACGCCGCCCTGGCCTGGCGGCCCGAGGAGCTGTACCTGTACCCCCTGTACGTCCGCCCCCTCACCGGCCTCGCCCGACGCACCGCGCTCACCGACCTCGCCTGGGACGAACAGCGCCTGGACCTCTACCGGAGGGGCCGCGACCACCTCCTCGCGCACGGCTACGAGCAGGTGTCGATGCGCATGTTCCGGCTCGCCGGCACCGCGCCCCGGGGGCCCGAGGACCACGCCTGCCAGACCGACGGCATGATCGGCCTGGGTTGCGGAGCCCGCTCCTACACCTCCGCACTGCACTACTCGTTCGACTACGCCGTCGACATGGGCGAGATCCGCTCGATCATCGACGGCTACACCACCACCGACGACTTCACCCGCGCCGTCCACGGCCGGCCCACCAACGCCGACGAGGCGCGCCGCCGCCACCTGCTCCAGTCACTGCTCCAGGCCCGGGGCATGCCGGTCGCCGACTACCGGGAGCGGTTCGCCACCGACCCGCACGACGACTTCCCCGCCGAACTCTCCGTGTTCGCCACCCTGGGCTGGCTCCACGAGGGCGGCACGGGCCCCGTCCTGCGCCTCACCCCGGAGGGCCTGGCCCACTCCGACGCGGTCGGACCGGCCCTGTTCTCGCCCGCGGTCCGGACCGCCATGGCCGCCTACGAGACGAAGTAGGGCCGGTGGACCTGACCCTCCTGTACCGCGGCCCCCTCGCCTCCTGCGACTACGACTGCCCGTACTGTCCCTTCGCCAAGCGGCGCGACACCGGTGCGCAACTGCGCGCCGACCGGGCGGCCCTGGAACGGTTCGTCGACTGGGCGTGCTCCCGTACCGAGGACCGGCTGTCGCTGCTCTTCACGCCCTGGGGCGAGGGCCTCGTCCGCTCCTGGTACCGGCGCGCCCTCGTCGACCTCTCCCACCAACCGCACGTCGACCGCGTCGCCATCCAGACCAACCTCAGCTGCCGCACCGAATGGCTCGCGGAGGCCGACCCCGACACCCTCGCCCTGTGGTGCACCTATCACCCCGGACAGACGCCCTACGAACGCTTCCTGGCCAAGGTGCGCGACCTCTCCGACCGGGGCGTCCGCCACAGCGTCGGCATCGTCGGCCTCCCCGAGAACCTCGAGCACGCCCGCAGGCTGCGCGCCGACCTGCCGGCCCACGTCTACCTGTGGGTGAACGCCGCCGACGGCCACACGTACACCGATGCCCAAGCCGACGCCTGGACCGACCTCGACCCGTTGTTCCCCTACAGCCGGCACCCGCACCGCTCGGCCGGCCTGCCGTGCCGCACCGGCGAGTCCGTCATCTCGGTGGACGGCGACGGCGCCGTCCGCCGCTGCCACTTCGTGCGCACCGAACTCGGCAACCTCTACGACGGCTCCTACCGCACCGCCCTCGCCCCCCGCCCCTGCCCGCTGACCACCTGCGAGTGCCACATCGGGTACGTCCACCTGGAGAGCCTGCCCCTGTACGACGTCTTCGCGGGCGGCGTCCTGGAACGCGTCCCCGCACCCGTCGAGCCGCCTTCTTCCACGGCCATCGCGCTGGTCAGCGGCCCGCATTGGACCATCGGCCGATGAACGGCGCCGTCCCTGGTTCGGATGGCGCATTGCGTCCGACGGCGGCCGGGGATTGGCTGGCCAAGATCAAGACGACAGGTGGCACCGGCACAGGAAGAAGCACATGACACCCCTGCTCGACGGCTGTACGCCCTGGCCCGAGGAATTCGTCGACCGCTACTGGGCGGCCGGGCGCTGGAACGGCAACACCCTGGACAACCTGCTCCGCGGCTGGGCCCTCCAGTACGGACCGCGGACCGCGCTCGTGCAGGGCGACACCCGCGTCACCTACGCGAGATTGAACCGGCGCGCGGACCGCATGGCCGCCGGATTCCGGCTGCGCGGCCTGCGGCCCGGGCAGCGGGTCGTCGTCCAACTGCCGAACGTCCCCGATTTCGTCATCACCGTGTTCGCGCTGATGCGAGTCGGCGCGGTGCCCGTGTTCTGCCCGCTGCCGTACGGCGCGTCCGAGGTCGCCGACCTCGTGCACGTCACCGAGAGCGTCGGCTACGTCGGCCCGTCGACGTACGGGGGCTTCGACCACACGGCGATGGCCGCGGACATCGCTGCCCGAGGACCCTTCCTCCGACGCGTGTTCACCCTGGAGGCGCCGGGCGCCGCGTCCCCGTACGGCGGCTTCACGACCGACCCGGCGGGCTGCTACTACTTCCCGCTGGACTCCATCGACTCCCCGCCCGAGCCGACGCCCGCGCGGAGCGCCGACCAGGTGGCGTTCCTCCTGCTCTCCGACGCCGGAACCGGACCGCCACGACTCGTTCCCCGCACCCACAACGACTACGCCTACCAGGCGCGGGCCGCGGCCGATCTGGTGTCTCTCACCGAGAACGACGTGTACCTCGCGGCGCTGCCCGCCTCCTCGCACTTCGCCTTCGGCTGCCCCGGCATCATCGGCACCCTCTCGGTCGGCGGCACCGTCGTCCTGGTCGAGGACCCGGATCCCGCCGAGTGCCTGCGGGCCATCGAACGGGAGCGGGTCACCCTCACGTCGGTGGTGCCCGACCTCGCCCGACGCTGGACGGACGTACTTCCCGACGCCGGGGCCGACTTGAGCAGCCTGCGCCTCGTACAGGTCGGCGCCGCGCCGGCCGACCGGGCGACCGCCGAACGGCTCGGAGCCGCACTGGGCTGCGGGCTGCAGCAGGTCTTCGCCATGACCGAGGGGCCGCTGACCCTGACCCGGCCCGGCGATCCGGACGAGACCGTGCTCGGCACCCAGGGCCGGCCGCTCTCGCCCGACGACGAACTCCGCATCGTCGACACCGAGGGCAGGCCCGTACCCGACGGCCAGCCGGGCGAGCTCCTCGCCCGCGGCCCGCACGTCCCCCGCGGCCACTACCGGGCGCCGGAGCACAACGCACGCGCCTTCACCACCGACGGCTACCTCCGCACGGGCAACCTCGCGCACCGCACCCCGGACGGCAACCTGGTGGTGACCGGCGCCTTCGAGGACGCCTGACCGCACCGTTCGCGCGCCCCGGCGCGGGTCGGGCGATATCCGTGGGAAACGACCTAGGCTCGGTCCGTGGCACAGGCCGAACTGCGCGTCGCCGAGGGCGCCGGACCATTCACCACCAGGCGCACCTGGCGGCTGCCCGACGGCCGAGAAGCCGTCTGGGAGTCGCGCCTGGCCCGGCGCCGCGGCGTGCTCGCGGTGCGCGCGCCGGGAGCGTCGACCGCCCGTCACGCACGCGCCGACGCCGCAAGCCTCGTACGACTACGGCGCCTGAACTCCATCGCCGCCGTCGCCTTCGTGATCGGCGGTGCGCTCTTCGCGGCCGGCGCGGCCATCGCCCAGTTCGGATCGGGCGACGCGATCACCAGCTCCGGCGTCTACTTCGTCGGCGGCCTGTTCTTCAACACGGGCGGATACGTCTCCCTGCTCCAGGTGATCAATGCCCCCCGGCAAGTCCCGTCGGGAGCGGACGCCCTGGTCACCCGGCGGTGGCGGTGGTGGAGCTACGAACCGATGCACCTGGACTGGCTGTGCGTGTTCGCGCTGTTCGCCGGCACGCTGGTGTTCGGGGTGAACCTCCTGGACTCGTTCCTCCAGGGCCTGACCGTCCAACAGATCAACCGGCTGATCTGGACCCCCGACGTGATCGGATGCGTGCTGTTCCTGGTGTCGGGACACCTGTCGTTCGTCGAGGTCTGCCACGGCCGGCTGCGGGTGCTCGCACACGACCTCGGCTGGTGGATCGTCGCCGTCAACCAGCTCGGTTCCGTCCTGTTCATGGTGTCCGCCCTCGCGGCCTTCACCCCCCGGGTCACCGGCAGCGAACTCGACGCGGACATCGCCAACTGGGGCACCCTGCTGGGTGCCCTGTGCTTCTCGATCGGTGGTGTCCTCCAGTACGCCGAACGGCCCTGACACCGGGGCACGGGGGCACCGGAGCCCCGGCGGCCCCGGCGCGCCGCCGGTCGTCAGAGCGACCCGCCCTCGAAGAAGGCCAGGAGCGCCGGCTCGGGGTGCGCCGCGGTGGACACGTTGGCGACGCACACGACGAGCACGGCCAGGGCGGACAGCACGGAGAGGACGCCGAACGCCGCCCACACGCGCCTCGGTCGCCCCTCGGACGAAGGCGTCCTCGCGAAGCGGGTCCAGAACACCACGCCCGTCACCGTGAGGACCAGCGTCACGACCCCCGCGACCACGGCCATCACGGCGTGGTACCGGGAGAAGTCACCGACCATGGCCGCCAGAGCCGCAGGGGTCGGGTCACCCGCGGGAGCGGCCAGGTGCTGCCTGATCCGATCGAGCGTGCCGCCGAGCTCCCCGCCGGCCCCACCACCGGTCGGCAGCATCGACAGCAGTGAGGAGAGGGGCGCGGCCGCACCCTGGACGTTGGCCATCACCGTGGCCGCGGCGGCCAGTACGAGCACGGAGGCGACGGCCCCCGCCGAAGCGAGGGCGATCCGCCCCGCCACCCCGCGACCGCCCGCCCGCAGGAACGCCTTCCGGAGCAGGGCGCCGATCACCACGAACACGATCAGCAGCAGCGCCGCGATCACGCCCTTGGCGACGTGGTAGCGGAACCAGTGGTCGACGAGCCGTTCCAGGTCCGGCGTGAGGTCCCGACCGCCGGCGCCCCAGTAGCCGACGAACGCCTCACGGAGGGCCCGCACGAGGTCCGCCTGCCCGGCGAACTCCTCGTCCGGGCCGCGCGCCGCCAACGTGCGCGGGGCGACGACGAAGGCGAGGACGAGCGCCGCGGCGAGGACGACGAGCGCCGCGAGGGCCCGTCCGGGGACGCCCGCCGGCCGTGCCGGGTACGGGGCCGGGTCCGTGGTGCTGGGCAAGGAGGCTCCTCCGGCTCGGGCGGGTCGTCCCGTTCACCTTGCCGCACCGACGCCGCCCGATCACTGCGGTCCGCCCCCCACCCGAAGGTGGGGGAAGCCCCAGCACCCACGCGCCCCGGCAGGAGCCGAAAGGGACGGCCTAACGCCGCGGGCCGCCGACGGCATACACCGTGAGGCCCGCGACGGCCAGGACGAGGGCCGTCCAGACGCCTGCCGAAGCGTCGGGGGGCAGCAGCATCCAGGTCAGCACCTGCGAGGGGACGTCCGGCGCGGACGGGGCGACGAAGGAGACGGACATCCACGCGAACGGCAGGATCCACGCGTACTGCCTCCCGTACCAGGCGGCCCCGAGGGCGACGAGGCCCATCAAACCGGCACAGTTGCGCACGACGAACGCGGGGGAGGCGGACTGCCCGCCCGAGGCCTGCACCGCGAGCAGCACACCGCCGATCAGCACGCCGCACAGCAGCACGTGCGCCGCCCGGCGCGGCATCCAACGGATCGCTGCCGTCCGGTCCATCGCGAGGTCCTGTCCGCCGAGACCGACGGAGACCGCCGTCGCCCCCGCGGCGAGGGCGAGCGTGGTGAGCCGAGGATCCCACGGGCCGCCGCCGATCCGGGCGAGCGTCCACACCAGCAGCCCGCTGATCAGGACCGCGGCCAGCGAGGCGGGCAGCCGCCGCGAACGCGCGTACAGCGTCAGCCACCTCACCGGGGCGCACCACCGGTCAGCGCTTCGATCGGATCGCCCGAGCAGGAGACCGCGGCCGCGTGCATGGCGCCGATCCGGGACCGCTGCTCCGCCGCCGGGAGCGCGGTGAACTCCTCCCACACCGGGCGGGCCACGGCGTCCTGGTCCTCCGCCCGGTGCATGGTCCCGTCGAGGGGCCGGGGCTCCCCACCCAGTACCCAGGCCGCCCCGATGCTCTGCGCGGCGGCGTCCGAGAGCGTGCCGCTCTCGGTGTCGCTGCGGGGACGGCACACCGGCGCCAGGCCCTGCGCGACCAGGGCCCGCGTCAGCGCCTCGCCCCGCGCGCCGTCGATCGCCCCGTCGTCGAAGTCGACGAGCAGCAACCCGGGCGACCGCTCCGGGGTCTCGCCCAGGGCGCGCGGCAGGGTGGCCTCGTGGACGGCGACGGGCGCCCGGTCCCCGAGGGCGTCGCGGAGCAGGCGCAGCGCCTCCTCGCCCGGCCCCGCCAACCGGTCGAGCCGTGCCCCCCGGGCGGCGGTCACGCACACCCGGCCGTCGCACACCTGCGTCGCCGCGGCCCGGTCGAGGACGTACGTACCGCGCGGGTCGGACGGGAACAGGAGCACCGCCAGGGCCCCGCCCGCCAGCAGCGGGGCGAGGGCGAGGAGCCGGCCGCGCGGACCGGCGGCGGCCGACAGCGCGAGGCCCGTCACGGCCATGCCGAGGAACCAGAGCGCCTGCCCGAGGTGCACGGGGGCGGAGAGCGTCAGGAGCGTCTCGCGCGCCTCCGCCACCGTCGGCGACAGCAGCGAGAGACGGTTCGGCACGGCGGAGGTCGGCAGCGCCCCGTCCGTCGTCTGCCGGAGGAAACTGGTCAGCAGGAAGGCGCCCACGGCCAGGACGGGCGGGGTGAGCACGGACGGCAGGACCCGTGCGACGCCCATGCCCAGGAGGGCTCCGGCGGCCGGCGCGAGCGCCCCCACCAGCGAGATCGGCAGCCAACCGAGGTGGGCGTACGAGGCGTCACCGGCGAGGACCCGTACCGCACCCAGGGCGACGACCAGCGCGAAGGCCGTCACCAGCGCGAACGCCGTCGGACCGGCCAGGGCGGCCGCGCGGTGCAGGGCGGGTCGCGGGGTGCTGTTCAGGAGTTCGGGCATCCGCGAGCGGTGGTCGCGCAGCCCTTGGAGCGCCCCGAGGCCCACGGCCAGGGGCCACAGGAACACCAGCGGGTACCGGGTCCACATGGCCATGGACGTCCACTGGGCCGTCCACAGCGCGGTGCCCCTGGTCCACGGCCCGGACAGCAGGTGCAGGAAGGCGAGCGCCGCCAGCAGGACGACGGCGGCGGCCCACGGGGCGACGGAGCGCCTCAGTTCGATGAGCGGGATGCGGACGTTCACCAGGCACCCCTCGTCCGTACGGGGTCGACCAGCAGGGCCGAGTAGCCGCGCTCCAACGGGCTGTCGCCCACGTGTTCCGGGCCGCCCGCCGCGGCCAACTCGCCCGGTGTGCCCTGGAAGACCAACCGTCCCTCGGCGAACAGCACCACGTCCGTGCAGGCGGCGGCCACGTCCTCCACCAGATGGGTCGAAACGACCACGCAGGCGTCCGTTCCCAACTCCTGGAGCAGTTCCCGGAGGCGCAGCCGCTGCGCCGGATCCAGGCCGACGGTCGGTTCGTCCAGCAGCAGGACCGACGGGTCGTTGACGATGGCCTGCGCGATGCCCGCCCGCCGCACCATCCCGCCCGACAGGGTCTTCATCCGGTCGTCCGCGCGGTCGGCCAGGCCGACCCGTTCCACGGCGCGCTGCACGGCCGCCGGGATGTCCGGCGCGGGCACCTCCTTCAGCCATGCCATGTACTCGACGAACTCGCGCACGGTGAACCGTTTGTAGTAGCCGAATTCCTGCGGCAGGTAGCCGATCCGGCGGCGCAGCGCACGGAACTCGCCCCGCCCGCCGACGGACTCCCCGAGCAGTTCCAGTTCACCTCCGGCGGGGCGCAGCACGGTGGCCAGGGCCCGGATGAGGGTGGTCTTCCCCGCCCCGTTGGGGCCGAGGAGACCGTGCACACCGGTGCCCAGCGACAGGTCCAGCCCGTCGACCGCCATCCGCTTGCGGCCGACCCTGACCCGCAAGCCGGTCGCCCGGATCTCCCAGGGGTAGGTCGTGGGGGCGATGTCGTCCCTGTTCAGTGCGGGCATCGTGCGCTTCCTCCGGTCTCGTGGGGTCGTTCGGGGGAGTGTCGGGGCGGCCTGCGGGCTCAACGGTGCTCACCCGGCTTCGCGTACGCGCCCCCGCGGCCGATCAGGACGGCGACGCCGAGGGCGAGGAGCAGCCCCCACACCGGCAGCCCGTCCGCCTGCAGGACCGTCGCCGTACGACTGGTGGCCAGGGTCGGCGCCACCACCACCGCCACCCATACGGCCACCAGCGCGACGGCGGCGCGGGTCACGCCGATCAGCGCCCCGAGGGCCAGGGTCAGCGAGGTGAAGGCCAGGCAGGGCAGCAACCATCGGGCGGCCGACAGCCCCGTCGTCCAACCCCCCGCCAGCAGCGCGGGGATGACCACGGCGAGTACGGAGGCGGTGCGCCGCAGCACCAGTTGCAGGCCTGCCCGGGGGGTGGACGCCGTCAGCTCGTACGCCGGATCCAGTCCGCGCGACCACGAGGCGGCCACCCCGCCCACGGGCAGGACGGGAGCGAGCAGCAGCACCAGGGACACCCGGCCGGAGCCGGGCCCCATCAGGTCCAGCAGCAGGGCGAGCAGTGTCACGGCCAGGACCATGGCCAACCACGGAGTCATGGCGGGCGTCGTCCAGGCGCGCAGCCGCGCGCGGAGTCGACGCGGCGGTGCGGGGGCGGTCGAGTCCAGTTGGGGCGTGAGATCGGACCAGACGGCCTCGGTCAGCGCGACCACGGCGGGCGCCCGCGTCGTGACGGCGGCAGACAACCGGTCGCGGCAGACCCGGCACCCCTCCAAGTGGGCCTCCAGGGCCCACACCTCGTCCACGAGGAGGCTCGTATCGCCGCGCGCGTACCCGTCGACGAGTCGTGCCGAAGCGTGTTCCCCGTTCATGCCAGCTCCTTCCGCATCGCGATCCGGGCCCGGCGGGCGCGGGTCTTGACCGTTCCCTCGGGCAGTCCGAGCAGAACGGAGGTCTCGCGGACGGACAGTCCGTCGAGCACCATGGCCTGCAACACCTCTCTGAGCTCGGGCGCCAGGCGCCGCAGCGCGTCGCCGACGTCACCGCCGACGGTGGCCACCAGTGCCTCCTCCTCGGCGGCGGGCGCCACGGCGAGCGGAGCGTAGGCGAGCGGCGGCTCGGCGTGGTGGGCCCGGCGCCGGAACGCGTCGACGAGGCGGCGGGCCGCGATCGTCCACAGCCAGCCGACGGCCGTTCCCCCGGCCCGACTTCCGGAGAAGGAACCAGCCGCCCGCCACACCGCCAGGTACGTCTCCTGCATGACCTCGGCGACGATCTGCTGGTCGTCGCAGCGCCGCCGCAGCCGCACCGCCAGCCAGGGCGACGTACGGCGGTACAACTCCTCGAAGGCGGCCCGGTCCCCCCGGGCCACCCGACGCAGGAGACGCTCCTCGTCCAGTTCTTGCGGCGCTGCCGCCCACACTCGTTTCACACCTGCTAGACGTACGACCGGGACGCGAGGTTTTCCCCCGACGGTGATACGGGTCACAGGGTTGGAGGTGTGACCATCCGATCGGTGGCGCCGCGCTTTGTCCTCCTTTGAGTGAAAGACCCCCCGAGGGGCTGCACTTCACACCCCGACACGGGCCATGGTCTCCCCAGAGGAAACGGACTCATGGACGGGAACGGGACATTGCACCTGAGGCGCACCGGCACGATCCTGGGCGCGGCCGCGCTCACCCTGCTCACCCTGCCGGCGGACGCGCACGCCGCGGCCGTCGCCTGCGGGGGAGGGGTGTCGACCGGCCGGATCGCCGTCAACGGCTGCATCAGCGCCCAGCGCGGCTCCGCCGGACGGTTCCCCACGAGGGACATCACGGCACAC
Organism: Streptomyces sp. NPDC057939; assembly: GCF_042887545.1. Taxonomy (NCBI): domain Bacteria; kingdom Bacillati; phylum Actinomycetota; class Actinomycetes; order Kitasatosporales; family Streptomycetaceae; genus Streptomyces; species Streptomyces sp. NPDC057939. Next base: position 33,149 of record NZ_JBHVPG010000002.1, on the reverse strand, counting down.
ATCAAGGCGCGCAACACGGGAACCAAGGCGGTGAACGTCGCCTACGAGGCGTACTTCCGCGTCGTCGACGGCGGCCACTGGGAGAAGATCGGCAGCGGCCGCGCACACGTCCGGGCGGGCGAGTCCATCGGCCCCGTCGAAGTGGGGAGCACGACCCGCGTGTGCGGCCCCGTGAAGGTCGAGATCCGCGTGCACGCCCGCGCCGACGGCGCCGCCTGGAGCGGCTGGTCCCCCGCGACCACGAAGCAGTGCCAGACCTGAGCGTCCGGACGCCCCGCCGGGGCGCGCCCGGAGCCGGTACCGGGGTCGGGGCCGTGGCGTCCTGCCCCCTCACCATCGCCCCGCCCGCACCGGATAGCAGGGCAGTAGGAATTCGATAACGGGGGCTTCCAGACTCATGCGCATCGGCGCCGGGAGGTCCCCGGCGCACCACTCCCGGAGGATCCCGATGCGTCGTCAACTCACCGCCGTGACCGCCACCGTGGCGGCCGCCGTCGTCGCCCTGGCCACCCCGGCCGCCGCCGCCCCCGCGGACAAGCCGCAGGTCCTGAGCGGTTGGACGCAGACCAGCGCGGCGAGCCACAACTCCTGGGTCGCCGCACGCGCCAACCAGGGCAACTGGTCCGCCTACGGCTTCGACTGGTCGACCGACTACTGCTCCTCCTCCCCGGACAACCCGTTCGGCTTCCCCTTCCAGACGTCCTGCGCCCGCCACGACTTCGGCTACCGCAACTACAAGGCGGCGGGATCGTTCAGCGCCAACAAGGCGCGGCTCGACGACGCCTTCCACGCCGACCTCAAGCGGGTGTGTACCGCCTACACGGGGGCGAAGCGCACCTCGTGCGACTCGACGGCCTGGACCTACTACCAGGCCGTCAAGGTGTTCGGGAAGTCGGCCGTCGTGGACAACGGCGCGGTCGCCTGACCCGACCGCCGGGACGGCGGCGCCCGCCTCCGGGAGCACCGCGCGGCGCCCGGAGGCGGGCGGGCGCGGCACGGAGGAGGATGGGCACATGCGATGGCGTGCGCGCGGTGCGTCGGCGGCCGCGCTGGGTGTCCTGCTCCTGGTGGCGGCAACGCCCGGGCCCGACGGCGCGGACACCGGACAGCGGGTGGACATCGGTGGCGGCCGCGGCCTGTACCTGCGATGCGAGGGCTCGGGGAGCCCGACCGTCGTGCTGCTGTCAGGGCTCCACGAGTCATCCGACCCGTGGTCGCTGACCGACACCACCCCACCCGTGCCGAAGACACCGGCGGTGCTGCCCGGCGTGGCCGCGTTCACCCGGGTGTGCACGTATGACCGGCCGGGCACCCTCCGCTACACGCAGCCACCGACGCTCACCACCCGCAGCACCCCCGTACGGGGAACCCGGGCGCTCCCCGACATGGTTCAGGACCTGGACCGGGTACTGGACGCCGGCGGCGTACCGGGACCGTACCTGCTGGTGGGGCACTCCTTCGGCGGGATGCTGGCCCTGCGGTACGCGCAGGAGCACCCCGGGCGGACGCGCGGGCTGGTCCTGGTCGACGCCCTGGGACCCGGGCTGAAGCCGGCGATGGGGGCGGACTGGGCTGCGTACGTCGAGTCCCTGCGCCACCCAGGCACGGCCTTCGACACCGACCCGAACTTCGAGCAGGTCGACATCGACGCCGGCGTCGACGCCATCGACCGGGGCGGCCCCCTGCCGCCGGTCCCGGTCGCGGTGCTCAGCAAGACCGCACCGTTCGCCGCGCCGGCCACCATGGACAAGGCCCTCCTCGCGAAGCTGGAAGCGGCCTGGCCCGAGGCCCAGCGCGCGCTGGTCGGGCTGCGGCCGCAGACCCCGCAGCTGATGGCCACCGGCAGCGACCACTACGTCCAGCTCCACGACCCCGACCTCACGGTCGCGGCGGTCCGCCTGGTCGCCGACCGGGCCGCGACCCTGCCCGAACCGGAGCGGACCGCCCGCTGAACAGCCTGCGCCGGGGCGGATCGGTCCCCCCTGCGTGGGGAGCGGCGGCGCCCCGACCGGCATCCGGGCGGTCGCCGCGGCCGGGTCGTCGTACGCACCGGGCGGCTGCCGCCGGACTCCGGAGCCCGGGGGCGACACCTGCGCGCCGCCGCCGGGGGCCTGCCGGTTCCCCGGTGCCCGCGGGAGGCGGGCGGGGAAGCTGTCCGGGTGCCGTACGGATCCGTGCGGCAGCCCGCGGTGGTGCGGGACCCGGTCGCGTGGCACAGGGGGGAAGGGCCTCGCGACCCGGGTCCGCTGCGAGAGGTCCTCAGGCTCGGGAACGTCTCGTAGTCGCTCGTGTGTCCACCCCGTTCGATCCCAAACGGGCCGGGGGGCGGTCGATTCGGGGCGTTCGCGATCCGCGTCGGACGGTTCTCGGATCGGAGCCCGACACAGGGGAGCGCCCGCCGCCTCCGGGTGGCCCGCGGCGCGGCTCGGCGCCCGCCGGGCGGATCCGGTGGACGGACCGGCCGCGGGCGGGAGGAGTTCACAGGCCTGTGCTTCGGAGGCCGCGCGGGGTGTGGTGGACTTGTCCCCGGCCCGCCCGAGGATCGTGGCGTGCCCAGGGCGGACTGAGATGGGGCTGGGATGAGCAAGCCGGCGGAAACACGCGCGGGTGCCGGGGCGACGGGGGCGGTGGGGGAGCCGGAACTGCGCCAGCTCCTCGCCGGGCTGACGGCCGTACGCGACGGTGATTTCGGTACCCGGCTGCCGGACGAGGCCGACGGTCTGCTCGGCGAGATCGCCACGGTCTTCAACGGAATGGTCGACCAACTGTCCCTGTTCACCTCCGAGGTGACGCGCGTCGCCCGGGAGGTCGGCACGGAGGGGACGCTCGGCGGGCAGGCCGTGGTGCCCGGGGTGTCCGGTACCTGGGCCGATCTGACGGACTCCGTGAACGCGATGGCCGGCAACCTGACGACCCAGGTGCGCGACATCGCCCAGGTGGCCACGGCGGTGGCGCGCGGCGACCTGTCGCAGAAGATCGACGTCGCGGCCCGGGGAGAGATCCTGGAGCTGAAGGACACCGTCAACACGATGGTCGACCAGTTGTCCTCCTTCGCCGACGAGGTGACCCGCGTCGCCCGCGAGGTCGGCAGTGAGGGACGCCTCGGCGGCCAGGCCGAGGTGCCCGGTGTCGCCGGGGTGTGGCGCGACCTCACCGATTCGGTGAACTTCATGGCCGGCAACCTCACCGACCAGGTCCGCAACATCGCCCAGGTGACCACGGCGGTCGCGCAGGGCGACCTGTCCCAGAAGATCGCCGTCGACGCCCGCGGCGAGATCCTGGAACTCAAGAACACCATCAACACGATGGTCGACCAGCTGTCCGCGTTCGCCGGAGAGGTCACCCGCATGGCGCGCGAGGTCGGCACCGAGGGCATCCTCGGTGGTCAGGCCGACGTGAAGGGTGTCTCGGGCACCTGGCGGGACCTGACCGACTCGGTCAACTTCATGGCCGGGAACCTGACCTCGCAGGTGCGCTCCATCGCCCAGGTGGCCACCGCGGTGGCGCAGGGCGACCTGTCGCAGAAGGTCCGGGTGAACGCGCGCGGCGAGATCCTGGAACTGAAGACCACCATCAACACGATGGTCGACCAGCTGTCGGCGTTCGCCGACGAGGTCACCCGCGTGGCCCGAGAGGTGGGCACGGACGGCCGGCTGGGCGGTCAGGCCGACGTGAAGGGCGTCTCGGGCACCTGGCGGGACCTGACCGACTCGGTCAACTTCATGGCCGACAACCTCACGGCGCAGGTCCGCTCGATCGCGGAGGTCACCACCGCCGTCGCCCAGGGCGACCTGTCGCAGAAGATCCGCGTCGACGCGCGCGGCGAGATCCTGGAGCTGAAGGAGACCATCAACACGATGGTCGACCAGCTGTCGGCGTTCGCCGACGAGGTCACCCGGGTCGCCCGCGAGGTCGGCACCGAGGGCAACCTGGGCGGCCAGGCCACCGTCCGGGGCGTTTCGGGCACCTGGAAGGACCTCACCGACAACGTCAACGTCATGGCGTCCAACCTGACGGGCCAGGTCCGTTCCATCGCTCAGGTCGCCACCGCCGTCGCGCGCGGCGACCTCTCGCAGAAGATCACCGTCGAGGCCAAGGGCGAGGTCGCCGCGCTGGCCGGAGTGATCAACACGATGGTCGACACGCTGTCGGCGTTCGCCGACGAGGTGACCCGGGTGGCGCGCGAGGTCGGCACCGAGGGCCGGCTCGGCGGACAGGCCCGGGTACCCAACGTGGCCGGCACCTGGAAGGACCTCACCGACAACGTCAACTCCATGGCGAACAACCTCACCGGCCAGGTCCGCAACATCGCCCTCGTGACCACCGCGGTCGCCAACGGTGACCTCTCCAAGAAGATCGACGTGGACGCGCGCGGCGAGATCCTGGAACTGAAGACCACCATCAACACCATGGTCGACCAGCTGTCCTCCTTCGCCGCCGAGGTCACCCGCGTGGCCCGCGAGGTCGGCAGCGAGGGCCGCCTCGGCGGTCAGGCCGAGGTCGAGGGCGTCTCGGGGACGTGGAAGCGGCTCACCGAGAACGTCAACGAACTCGCCGGGAACCTCACGCAGCAGGTCCGCGCCATCGCCGAGGTCGCCAGCGCCGTCGCGGAGGGGGACCTCACCCGGTCGATCACCGTCGACGCCTCGGGCGAGGTCGCCGAACTCAAGGACAACATCAATTCGATGGTGGGTTCGCTGCGCGAGACCACCCGGGCCAACCAGGAACAGGACTGGCTCAAGTCCAACCTGGCGCAGATCTCCGGCCTGATGCAGGGACACCGCGACCTGGCAGTCGTCGCCGAGCTCGTCATGGACGAGCTCACCCCCCTCGTCGACGCCAGCTACGGCGCCTTCTACCTCGGCGAGGAGGCCGACGGACAGTCCTGGCTCACCCTGATCGGCTCCTACGGGCGGCCCACCGACAGCCCCCGACGGATCAAGCACGGCGAAACCCTGGTCGGGCAGGCCGCGCGCAGCCGCCGCATCCTCGCCACCGACAACGTGCCGCCCGGCTACCTCATCTCCTCCGGGCTCGGCGCCGCCGCTCCCGCCAACCTCATCGTCCTGCCCATCCTCGTCGAGGACCAGGTGCTCGGCGTCATCGAGCTCGCCTCGTTCAGCTCCTTCACACCCGTGCACCGCGACTTCCTCGGCCGTCTGATGGAGACCGTCGGGGTCAACGTCAGCACCATCGTCGCCAACGCCCGCACCGACGAACTCCTCGGCGAGTCCCAGCGCCTCACCGGCGAACTCCAGGCCCGTTCCGAGCAGCTCCAGGTCCAGCAGGACGAGCTGCAACGCTCCAACGCCGAGCTGGAGGAGAAGGCCGCTCTCCTCGCCACCCAGAACCGCGACATCGAGACGAAGAACCTGGAGATCGAACAGGCCAGGCAGGAACTGGAGGACCGGGCCCAGCAACTGTCCCTGGCCTCCAAGTACAAGTCGGAGTTCCTGGCCAACATGAGCCACGAGCTGCGCACCCCGCTGAACAGCCTGCTGATCCTCGCGCAGCTCCTCTCCCAGAACCCGAGCCGCAACCTCACCCCCAAGCAGGTCGAGTACGCGGGCATCATCCACTCCGCCGGCTCCGACCTCCTCCAGCTCATCAACGACATCCTCGACCTGTCCAAGGTCGAGGCCGGCAAGATGGACATCAACCCCGAGCGGGTCTCCCTCAAGAAGCTCCTCGACTACGTCGAAGCCTCGTTCAGGCCCCTGACCAGCCAAAAGGGCCTCGATTTCGACATCACGACCGCGTCGGGCGTACCGGTGGACCTCCTCACCGACGACGCGCGCCTGCAACAGATCCTGCGCAACCTGCTCTCCAACGCCGTGAAGTTCACCGAACGAGGCCAGGTTCAGGTACGGATCGAACCGGCGTCCCCGGCGGAGGTCCCCGCGGAGCTCTCCCGGTCCGGATCCGTCGTCGCCTTCCGGGTCATCGACACCGGCATCGGGATCGCCGAACAACAGCTGGAGGTCATCTTCGCCGCCTTCCAGCAGGCGGACGGCACCACCAGCCGCAAGTACGGCGGTACCGGCCTGGGCCTGTCCATCACCCGGGAGATCGCCCGCCTCCTCGGCGGCGCGGTGACGGCCCACAGCGTCCCGGGCGAAGGCTCCACCTTCACCCTCTACCTCCCCGTCTCCCGCCCCGACCTCGTCGACCGCGAGACGTCCGTCCCCACCCCCGAAGCGACCGACGGCGACGCCGCCGAGCAGTACGGCGACGGCGCTCCGGCCGAGGACACCCGCCACCCCCGACGCCTGCTGGTGATCGAACAGCGCAGCAACGGCCTCCTGAGCCTCGTCGCGGAGAGCGCCGCCGCCGACCTGACCGCCGGCCGGGCGACCGCCGGCCCGGCCGGTCAGGCCGTGGTCGTCACCGCCGTCACCGCGGCCGACGCGGCCGACGTCCTCGCGCAATCGCCGTTCCACTGCGTGGTCCTCGAACTCGACCCCGACGGCGAAGCCGTGCGCTTCCTCCAGGACCTCGCCGGCGACACGGCCCTCGCCTCCATGCCGGTCCTCGCGCACGACAACCGCCGCATGACCCGCGCACAGCAGGAGGAGATCGCGCTGCGCGCCACCACCCAGCCGCTCGAAGTGCTCTCCAGCCTCGACGAGCTCCGCGAACGCATCGCCCTGCACCTGTCGGCGGAACGCCCCGGGGACGCGCTGCCCCTCGTACGCCTCGACGCCGACCTCGCCACGCCCGAGCACCCCGTCGTGGACACCGGCCTGGCCGGCCGATCCGTCCTGGTCGTCGACGACGACCCGCGCAACCTGTACGCGATCAGCGGGATCCTGGAACTGCACGGCCTGCAGGTCCTCCACGCCGAGAACGGCCGCAAGGGAATCGAGACGCTGACCAGCACCCCCGGGATCGACCTGATCCTGATGGACGTGATGATGCCGGAACTGGACGGCTACGCGGCGACGGCGGAGATCAGGCGCATGCCCCGGTACGCCCACCTGCCCATCATCTCCGTGACCGCCAAGGCCATGCCCGGGGACCGGGAGAAGAGCCTCGCCTCCGGAGCCAGCGACTACGTCACCAAGCCCGTCGACGCCAACGACCTCATCCTCCGCCTGCGCAGGTGGCTGCCCTCGCAAGGAACCCCGGACGCCCCCCGGGCCTGACCCCGCCACCCTGCCCATCCCACGGAGAAGAACCACGCACGGTGAACACCACCCCCGGCGACCCCACCGCCCCGCAGCCGCACCACCACGACCGGGCCGTTCCCGGCACCGACGCGCGGGCGGTCCCCGCCGCCCGCGCGTCGGAGCCGCTGCCCCATGACGCGCCACCGGAACTGCCGACCGGCGGCGGACCCGGCGGGGCGGGACGCCTCGCCGCCACCGTGGAGCGGCTGCGCCAGGAGGCGCTGGAGGCCCAGTCGGCCGCCGAGGGACGGGCACTGGTCGAGATGGCCAAGGGCATCCTCGTGGGCCGCCTGGGCTGCGGCCCCACGGAGGCCTCCCGACAGCTGACCACGCTGGCCGAACAGTCCGGCACCACCGTCCTCGCCCTCGCCGTCGACGTCATCAACCAGTCCGCCCGCGACCGCGTCAGCGAGATCGCACAGCACTTCCTCGACACCGCCGTCGAGCCCGCCGGGCCCGACGCCGGCGCACCGGCCGTCCGTCTGCGCACCGCCGAGAGCAGCGTGCTCGCCGCCACCGACTCCCAGGCCGTCGCCACCGCCCTGCTGGAGAACGCGCTCCGCCCGCTGGGCGCACACGGCGTCGCCATCTGGATCGCCGCGGCCGACTCCTCCCTGACCCTGGTGGGCCAGGCCGGCTTCACCCGGGAGGACGCCGCCCGCTGGCGCTACGTACCGCCCGAGGTCGCCACCTGCGCCCGCCTCGCCCTGACCAACCGCGACCTCACGGTCGTCACGAGCCTGTCCGAGGCCGGCGTCCCCACCATCGGTCGACGGCCACACCCCGACGGCGGACGCGTCGTGGTCCCCTCCGGCACCGGCGGACGCATCCACGGCGTCCTGGAGATCGCCTGGCCCCGGGCGCTGCCCCCGCAACCCCCGCAGATCCTGCGGCAACTGGAGGCCCTGGCCGAGCTGTGCGCGCACACCCTGGAGGAACGGTCCCCCCACCCGGGAGTCGCCACCGACACCGCCCACCCGGGAGCGGTGGCCGAACTCACCGACCTCACCGACCACCTCCACGACCCGGCCCTCGTCCTCACCCCCGCCCTCGACAACGATGGCCGCCTCGCCGACTTCCGCATCCACCACACCAACAGCCGTTTCGTCGACCCCGCCGGACGACCCCGGTCGATCGTCACCGGGGCCCGTTTCCTGGAGGCGTACCCGGCAGCGGCCGAGGACGGCGGCCTCTTCGACAAACTGGAGCGGGCCTACGCCACCGGGGAGGCCTGCCAGGTCCTCAGCACGGCGCTGACCGCGTTCGTCGGTGACGTGCCCCTCACCACGGTCGCCGACGTGAGCATCACCCGGCACGGCGCGGCCCTCCTCCTCATCTGGAAGATCGAGGACGAGACCGCACGCCTCGCCGGCCTGCTGCAACACGCCCAACGGCTCGGCAGGGTGGGCGGCTTCGAACAGAACGTGACCACCGGGAAGACCACCTGGAACGGTCAGCTCTTCAGCCTCTTCGGCCTCCCCGTCACCGCCTCACCGGTGGCCCTCGAAGACCTCGCCACCCACGCCCACCCCCACGACGTGGACTCCATCGGCCGGTTCCTGCGCACCCTCCTGCACCACCGACGCGAATCATCGGTCGACTTCCGCCTCATGCGCCCGGACGGCATCACCCGCCACATCCGCATGGTGGCCGAGCCCGTCCTGGACGACCGGGGCCGCCTCCACGCGATCCGCGGCGCCTGCCAGGACGTCTCCTCACAACACTGGACCGAGGTCGCCCTGGCCGCGACGCGCGACCAACTCGCCGACAGCGAAGCCGAGTCCGCCGACCGCAGCAGGCTCGCCCTGCAACTCCAGCAGGCCATCATGCCGCCGGCTCCCGCACCCCTGGAAGTACCGGGACTGCGCATCGCCGTCCGCTACCGACCCGCGGAGACCGAGGCGTTCGTCGGCGGTGACTGGTACGACTCCGTCGTCCTGCCCGACAACAAGATCCTCCTCAGCGTCGGTGACGTCGCCGGCCACGGCGTCCGGGCCGCCACCGGCATGGTCGTCCTCCGCAACGCCCTGCGCGGCCTCGCCGTCACCGGAGCCGGCCCGGCACAACTCCTCACCTGGCTCAACAGCGTGGCCTTCCACCTCACCAGCCACCTCACCGCCACCGCCGTCTGCGGCATCTTCGACCCCGAAACCCGCACCTTGCGGTGGGCCCGCGCGGGCCACCTGCCACCCGTACTCGTCCGCGGCACCCGAGCCGGCGCGTTCCCCCTCACGGGCGGAATGCTCCTCGGGGCGCTGCCCGAGCCGACCTTCGTCGAGGAAGAGGTGCAACTCCACGCCGGTGACGTCCTGCTCATGTACACCGACGGCCTCGTCGAACGCCGCGACATCGCGGTCACGGACTCCCTGTCGCAGCTCCTCACCGTCGCGTCCCGGGCGGCGGACTCCCTCGAAAAGCGCCTCGACAACATGCTGATACACACCGCGTCCGACACCGACGACGACACCTGCCTCATCGGGATCGAGGTGCGCTGACGGGTCACCGCGGACCGTGCAGCTCCCGCTGCCACAAGGCCTCGCAGAGCAGGTCCAGGCCCTGACGCAGGTGGCGCCGGTAGGTGCCGTACGGAAGTCCGAGGCGACGGGCCGCCGCCTCCTGCGTCGGCGCCCCCGAGAAGTACCCCGCGGTCAGGGCCTCGCGGGCGCGCACCCCGCGCGGGTCGAGGGCCAGGTCGTCGACGGCCCCGCGCAGCAGGGTGCGCAACGCGCCGACGGGTTCCTCGCAATCGGCCACGAGCCGGGTGCGCAGCAGCGCGCAGGCGGCGAAACCGCTCCCGTCGCGCCAGTGCGCCAACGCCTCGCGCACTGCCTGGTCGAACGCGCCGCGCGAAACGGGCGACGGTCCGGACAGGACGGGGACGTCCGTCATGTCCGTGGCCGATATGAACCGCTGTAGCCAGGCCTCCACGGGCGTCCGACGCCAGTCGACGCCGAACACCCCGTAGGTGTGCGCACCGACCCTCGGCCGCGCCCCGGTGTCGGTGAGGGTGCCCTTGACGCGTTCGGCCCAGGTCTCGGCGTCCTGGTAGACGGCGAAACCCCAGGCGCGGCCGCGGGCCCGGGCCGCCTCCGCCTGGGCGCGGGAACTGCTCAGGTCGATGACGCGCGAGGGGACCTGGTACTGCTCGGGGTAGATCGAGAAGCGGCTGATGCCGATCTCCTCTCCGGGGCCCACCGGCGCGGTGGCGTCCGTGAACCGCCACGCGGCGGCGACGACCGGGTCGGTGGTCAGGTCCTGCGGGTCGGGAGGCGCCGGCAGGGCCAGTCGGGCCGTGAACGCCACGATCCGGCCGGTGCTCACGAGGCGGTAGACGCTGAAGGCCCGGGGCTGGCGCCGCGCCCAGTAGCGGACGAGTTCCGCGGAGGCGGGCCCCTCGGTCTCCTGGGCCATGGCCAGTACGACGTCGAGGTCGTCCGGGTGCAGGGGGCGGTCGTGCACCTCGCTCTCACGGGACCAGGTACGCAGCCGCGTCAGGGTCTCGCCCTCCCGGAAGAGGTAGAAGAGCTCGTCGGTGACCGTCCACCCCCGGTCCTCGGGGCCCTCGCGCAGGAGGCGCAGGTACTCGTCGGCCAGCCGTCGGCGCATCGTCTCGAACGCGTTGGGTGCCCGCCACCGCAGGTCGGCGGCCAGCGTCTCGCGCGCGGCGTCGTGAGGGTGGAGCCCCCGGTGCGTGGACTCCATGAAGGGGAGGTCCCTGAGCCAGGAGAACAACACGTGGGCGTCCTCGTCGGGCAGCACCGCGGTGAGCAGTTCCTCGGACGTCGAGTGCGCCTGCGCCGCCACCTCCAGGGCGCGGCGGTGGGCGGCCGTGGGCACCTCACCGATCAACCCGGCCAGCAGGGTGCGCAGGACGTCCGCCGAGGGGGCCCAGATCTCCTCGCTGCCGCAGCCCGCCGACCCGGCCGCCGCCGCCAGGGACAGGGCGAGGGGGTTCCCGCCGGCGAAGCGGAGCACCCGGTCCCGAAGCTCGGGCCGGATGTCGGCCGCGACCAGCAGGTGCCGGGCCTGCTCGGCGGAGAACGGCTCCAGCTCGGTCACGTGCAGCAGCCGGGACCAGGCGGGGTCGGCGGTCCACTGCGGCTGCGGAGCACGCCGTCCGGCGAGGACGACCAGGGTGTCGTCCGCGGCGCGCGGCAGGAAGTGGTGCCACAGCCAGCTCTCCAGCCACTGGCAGTGCTCGAAGGAGTCGACGAACAGGACCGTGCCCGGAACGTCGAGGAACGGCCCGGCGGCGCGCTCGAAATCGGCCGGGTCCCGGCTGACGAACCGGCCGTCGAGCTCGACGAGCAGGCGACCCGCGGTGCGGGCGTGGTCCGCCAGCCGTCGCAGCAGCGTCGACTTCCCGATGCCGCCCGGCCCGCACACGTAGAACGCGAACGGCGCCTGCGGATCTCCGGCCAGAGCCTCCCCGAAGCGTACGAGCTCCTCGTCCCGGCCCACGAAGGCCCGTACGCGCGCTCGGCTCAGTCTTTCCCCCACGGACACCATGGTGGCCAACCCCCTTGTTCCAACGTCTGAGAAGTGCGCGACCCGGTGCGGCGGCGGCCCGCGAAGGCCGTCCGCCTCACTTGACGAGCCCGAGGTTCCCGTCGTCGGGGTGGCCTTCGACGAGGAGGGTGGTCTCCTCGACGCGCCGGAAGCGGCCGTCCTCGGCCAGTCGGGCGAAGAGGAACACCTCGGTGCGCGACGTACGGCCGTTGTGCTGGGTGATGGTGACGGTGTGGCGGTCGGCGTAGTTCGGTCCGTCGCGGAGCTCGTCGTGGACCTCGATGCGTCCGCTCACGACCAGGGTGCGCAGCCGCGTCATGTGCTGGGTGAAGGCCGCCCGGTCGCTCCACACGCCGTTGGTGCGCTGACGGTAGTCGGGGGTGAAGTGCCTGTCGATGGCCTCGGAGAGGTCGAGACCCGGGGTGAACAGCAGGTCGTTGATGGCCCGGGTGATGTCGGTGGTCTGCGTCATGGGTGTCTTCGCCTGGGGGAGGAGGGATGGGTGAGGGGTGGGGAAGGGGGGACGTCACTCAAGGGCGGTGGCGCCCTCGGGGACAGGAGTGAAGTCGAGGGGCAGGGCGACCGGGCCCCGCGTGTACAGGCCTGCCTCCCGGTACTGGAAATCGGGGCTGAACCGGACCCGGTCGAGCAGGGGCAGGAGCATCGCGGCGACGGTCTCGATCTCGGCGCGGGCGAAGGCCGCGCCGACGCACTGGTGGAGCCCGGTGCCGAAGGCCAGGTGTTGGGCGGCCGCGGTGAAGGAGCGGGCGGTTCCCAGGTCGGGGCGGTGGATGTCGAAGGTGTCCGGCGCCGTGAAGGCCTCGGGGTCGCGGTTCGCCGCGCCGATCATGCAGAAGACGGTGGCACCCGCGGGGACGGTGGAACCGGCGAACACGGCGTCCCCCTCAGCCTGGCGGGGGATGAGCTGGACCGGCGGGGTGTAGCGCAGGGTCTCGGCGATCGCGGCGGGCAGCAGGTCCGGATTCCGACGGACCTGCGTCATCTGCTCGGGGTGGTCGATGAGGTGCTTGAAGAGCAGACCGAGGGTCTTGTCCGCGGGCTCGGTCGCGGCGGCCAGCACATTGATGATCAGTGCGGTGACGTCGCGATCGCTCATGGCGATGCCGTCGAACTCGGCCGTGCACAACCGCGATATCAGATCCTCGCCCGGGTGCACGCGCCGGTGCTCGATGACGGGGAGGAGGTAGGCCTCCAGCCGTTCGGCGCAGTCCAGACAGTGCCGGCGGCGTTCGGGAGTGAGGACCATGCTGGTGATGAACTCGGCGACCCCGCTGTGCCAAGCGGCCACCTGCAGCCGGTCCTTCTTGTCCAGACCGAGCACGTCGAGCGTCACGCGGATGGCCAGCGGTCTGCCGAAGTCGTTGACCAGGTCCATGCGACCGCGCCGGAGGAACGGCGCCATGAGCTCGGCGGCATTGGAACGGATGGCGCGCATCTGGTGTTGCAGGGCCCCGCCGGTGAAGCTCCGGACCACGATCTTCCGCTTGGCGGTGTGCTCCGCCCCGGTCATCTGGGCGAGGACCGGCCCGCGCATCACGGGCTCGGCGCGCACCTGGAGCGTCTCGGTCGTGAACGCCTCGTGGTCGGTCAGCACCCGCCGCACGTCCTCGTGGCGGGAGACGAAATAGCTGTCGATCGCAGGCTCGTAGTGCACCGGTGCCCGTTCCCTCAGCTGTGCGAACCAACGGTAGGGGGAGGCGGCGAAGTCCTCGGACAGGACGCTGAAATCGGGACTGACCACGGGCATGGGAAAAACCTCTCAACGTGCGCGGTGCGTGACAGGAGCGGCAATCGGGACGTCAAAGGCCCGGTCGAACCGGGCGGATCCGACATCCATCGCCTTCTCTCCTCATGGCAGCCGCCGTCCTTCGACCGAGGGGCCCCGGACAGGATGCCCGCGTCCCCACCCCCCCGGCTGCATGACGTGCGAGTACCCGTACAGGTTGCTTCCGCCGGGCGGTCGAAGTTCGTACGGAGTCCGAAGGCACACCTGGTGCGCCGACCCCGTCGGCCGGACCCGCTTCCCGGAGGACCTCCCGGCGGGCTCGTCGGACGTCGCTGATATGGATGGGGCATGACTGTTTTTCGCGACTTCAACTTCAAGCTGCTCGTCATCGAGAAGCTCATGTACTGGGACCGGACGCTCGGCCCCGAGTTCAGCCTGCGCGATCACATGAGGGCGCACGGGGTCGAGGACCTCGAAGCGCACGTGGAGCGGAACGAGTTGGAGTACACCGTTCTGGCCGAGGCCCGCGCGTACTTCGAGGAGCTGGAGATCCCCGCCGAACTGCTCGCCACCGTGGATGAACTGACCTTCGACGGCGGACACAGCGTCTACATGGAGTGCGCCCCGGTCTGGGACGGCGAGGACGACCTCTTCGACATCCGGTCCCTCGACGACCTGGACCTCCTGCCCAACCTCAAGGTCTTCACCGGCGGGCTCGCCCTGGCGCACATGCTCCCCGACGCCCCGGGGATCCTGGCCGCCCGCGGCATCGAAGCCCGCCACTAGGGCGTGTTCCGAAAGTCTCGCCCGGCCCTCTTCCAAAACACGCCCCGGTCCGCCCGCCGCGCCCCCCGGCCCTCCTAGAATTCGGGCCGGGAGGGGTCCGGTGTCCAGGGAGTCGGCGCCGTGATCGACCAACGTTCGTGGTCGCGCCAGGCACCGCGAATCCAGAGGTAGTCGGGCGCCAGGCCCTCGTGGCGAAAGCCCAGACGCCGGATCAAGGACAACGACGCCTCGTTCGCCGGCTGGATGTTCGCCTCCAGCCGGTGGAGCCGCAGGTCGCCGAAGGCGTACTCCATGACGAGGGCGAGCCCTTCCGCCATGTATCCGCGCCCCGCCGACGGGGCGAAGGCCGCGTACCCGAGGGACGCGCCCTGGTAGCGGCCCCGAATGATCGAGTTGATGTTGACCGTGCCGGCGGCGACCCCGGTCTCGCGAACGCGGATCACGAAGCCCTTGTTGGTGCCGTCCTCGAAACGGACCATCCAGTTCCGGAAATCCTCCGCGGTAGCGGGCAACTGCATCCACGGCGAGTGGAGCTCCGCACTGGCCCTCACGAGCGAGCAGAACTCGTCCTGGTCGGCGAGGGTGAGCGGGCACAGTTCAACCCGTGGCTGGGTAAGCGACATGATCCGATGCTATGACTTGCGACCGTGAAATCACATGAGTGATCCGCATGAGTGGTCGGAGCTCGAAGCGCTTCCTGACGCCCCGGGCCCGCGAGGCGCCCGCCGCTGCCGGCAGGCCCCGCCGGACCCGTCAGCCGGTGTACTTGGTGCCGTCGAAGGAGTACGGCAGGTTCGACTCGGCCGCGACGGACACCTCGCCCGAAGCGCCCGCAGGAACCCTCAGTACGGTCAGGCCCATGATCCGCTGGGTGTACGAGGCCCACGGGATGCCCGTCGTGCCGGCCCAGCCGCTGCTGCTGAAGGTCGTCGAACGTCCCGGGCCCAGCTCCGTGTGGACCCGGCTGATGGCGGTGCAGGCCACGAGGGCCCCACCGTCCGTGGTGCGCCAGACGGGTCCGTGCGGGGCGCGGTCGATGTCGACGTTCACATCGAGTTTGCCGCCCTTGCCCAGGTCCTTGCGCATCGCCTTGAGGCCCGCCGCGGAGCCCGCCTTCACCTCGGCGATGTCCTGACTCCACTTCACACCGCCCGTGCCGGTGTCGGTGTGGAGGTGGTCGCCGTACTGCCCGCACACGTTCGCCGGGTCGGCGGCGAGCCCGGCCACGTCCCCGCCGGTGACCGCCCGGCCGTCGGGCCCGACCGCGATGCCGGGCAGATCGGTCGTCGCGGGCGCGCGGGCGACGAAGGTCGCGAGCCAGGGCCCGCCCGTCCGCTCCTGGTGGAACAGCGACCAGCGCAGCACGGTCTCGCTCTTGGCGACACCGACGGTACGACCCTCCATCTCGTGGGCGCCGAATATCCACCGGTCGCTGCCGTCGTCCTTGCCGGTGCTCCACGTGTGCACCGCAGGGTCCGTCTTCGGAGGGGTGCCGGGGCTCGGCGGCTGATCGGCTCCGTACTTCTTGCCGGTCTCCACGACCGCGAGCTGCTGCGCCAGCAGCGGACCCCCGGTGACGCCCTTCCAGTACTCGGCGTCGGGGTTGACGGCCTCGACCTTCGCGGTCAGGTCCTTGACGACGCCCCGAGCCTCCTCCGCGGAGAGCGGGGGCGCCTTCACCGGAGCGGCCGGGGCGCTCGTCGCGGGGGCGGCGGTGGGGGTCGCCGTACCGTCGGCGCCGGCCTTCGAAGTCTGCCCGCCACAACCGGCCGTCGCGGCGACTGCGAGCAGGACGGCCAGGGCCGCGGGTACGGAACGTCTCATCATCAAATCCTTCGGGCACGGTGCACGGGCACCCTGATGATGCACTACGCCCCCACCACCCCAGCAGGCCCCCGGCTCCAGCCGGTTCGGGCAGGAGCCGGGGGCCTGCCCGGCCGGCGCCGAGCCGCTGCCGTCAGGAGGCGGGCGGGGTCCAATCCGCGGGCAGGCCGGACTGGGCGAGGACGGTGGCGAGGCTGTAGTGGTCCTGGTCGGAGGCGATGAGGCATCCGCTCCGGTCGAGGTCGAGGAGCGTGGTCATCGGCACGGCGAAGGGCTTGGGCGCGCCCTTGAGGTGGCCCGAGTAGACGGATTCGACGCTGATCCGGTCACCGTCGCGGCGGGTGGTGCGCACGGTGACGTGGACGTCGTCGATGAGGCGGTCGGCGCGGGCCTTCCAGCCCGAGATCTCCTTGCGGCCGCGGAAGGTGATGCCCACGGCCTGGTCGGTGTAGGTGCCGTCGGCGGTGAACAGGTCGCCGAGCGCACGGGGGTTGGTGCCGTTCCAGGCCCGGGCCCACTCGGTGACGATCCTCGGCGCGCGGCGTCCGGCGTCGTGCGCGGCATGGGAGACATGGGCGGTGGTGGTCGCGGTGGAGGTCGTGGCGGCGGTTGCGGTTGCGGCCGTGGACGCGCAGAGGGCCGCGGCGGCGATCAGTACGGTCATGGCGCGGGGCGGACGGGGCGTCATGGTGGTGCTCCTCGGTGTGCGGATGTGCGGGTGCGCGGGGTCGTGTTCGACCGGCACGGCACACAGGCTCGCCTCGGGGGGTGTCCACCGGCCAGAGTCGACGGCGCCGGGTACTGTCCACCGCTGTCCGCGCGTGTCCACCCGGTCGCGGCGGGGCCCGACGGGCGGCCGTTCGAGTGAACCGGAGCCGTCGCCGGTCCGCCCCTCGCCGCGCCGGCGGGAGGAGATGTTCCGCGTCGGCCGGTCTCTGCAAAGCTGGGTACGCCGTCCGCGCACCTGGGCGGTACCCCGCTGAAAGGAACTCGACCGTGACGGCTGCGCTCTCCGACGACCTGAAGCAGATCATCGACGACACCCCGGTCTTCGCCTCCATCGCCACGATCCAGCCCGACGGCAGTCCCCAGGTGTCCGTCACCTGGCTCGCCCGCGACGGCGACGACCTGCTCTTCTCCACCACCGTCGGGCGTCGCAAGGAGAAGAACCTGCGGCGCGATCCGAGGGTGACCGTACTGATCAACCCGCACAACGCCCCGTACACCTACGCCGAGGTCCGCGGCACGGCGGAGCTCACCACCGAGGGCGGCCAGCAGCTGATCAACGCGCTTTCCCGCAAGTACACCGGCAAGGAGTACGCGGACTTCAACCCGGCATCCGCCGACGACAGCGAACGCGTCGTCGTCCGCGTCGTCCCGCGCAAGGTCGTCGGGTCCCTCTGAACCCGCCGGGACGGGCCGGGTCGGCGCGCTGCGCCGCCGGGTGCTCTCGGACCCGCGCCGGTGGCGCCTCGTCCGCCGCGACGTCCCAGCGCGTGCCGGGCGCCGCGAGGCAGACGGGAGTTCGACGACAGGCCCTAGGCTTCCCAGCGCAGCAGGTCGCCCGGTTGGCACTCCAGTACCTCGCAGAGCGCGGCGAGCGTCGCGAAGCGCACCGCCTTGGCGCGGCCGTTCTTGAGTACCGCCAGGTTGGCGGGCGTGATGCCCACGCGGTCCGCGAGGTCGCCCACGGACATCTTCCGCCTCGCCAGCATCACATCGATGTCGACGACGATCGGCATCAGATCACCTCGTCCAACTCGGCCCGCATGCGAGCCGCTTCCACATCGAGCGCCACGGCCTGGACGAGGAGCATCCGCAGCACGAGCACGATGAGCGCGACCCCCAGGATGGCCAGGCCGATCCCGCCCATGATGACCGTGACGCCCGGGTCCTCCCGCTGGTCCGGCGCGTTGATCGCCGTGACCACGAACCACAGGAGGGCGATCGCCACGATCGAGCCGATCACGGCGTCCACGTACCGGAAGGCGGCGTGCGAGAACACGGTTCCGCGGCGCACCATGGCCACCAGTCGCCAGACGCTGCCCAGGGCGACCTGGCCCGCGACCATCCCCAGGATCACGATCACGCGCAGCGGGTTCAGCGGGAGCGACCCGTCCTCCGGGTCGGTGGCCATCGCCCACACCATCGACACCTGTACGAACACGGTTCCGGTGAGCACCACCGCGAGCACGGCGCGGAGCGCCCGCACCGTCAGTTTTCCCATGACTCATCCCTCCATCGACTTGCGATGGAAATCTATCGAATATCGATAGGTGGGGCAAGGGGGTGAACCGGAGCCGCTGCGCGGGGCGCGTCAGGGGAGCCGGAGGGAGGTCAGGTCGCGGACGGTCGCCATGTCGCTGAAGGGGAGCAGCTCCTCGCCCACGATCTGGTGCGGTTCGCTGCCCTTTCCGGCGATCAGGACGATGTCGTCGGGCCGTGCCTCGGACAGTGCGAAGGCGATGGCCCGGCGGCGGTCGGCGGACCGTTCGTACGGTGTGCCGGTCGCCTCGATACCGGGTGCGATCTGGTCCAGGATCGCCTCGGGGTCCTCGGTCCGTGGGTTGTCCGAGGTCAGGACGCACAGGTCCGAGTGGGTGCCGGCGATGCGGCCCATCTCGGCGCGCTTGGTGGTGTCGCGGTCCCCGCCGCAGCCGAAGACGGTGATGACCCGGCCCCGCGCGAAGCCGCGGATGGCGGTGAGGACCTTGTCGAGGGAGTCGGGCGAGTGCGCGTAGTCCACGATCACCGACGTGCCGGCGGGGGTCACGAAGCGTTCGAACCTGCCCGGTACGGGCGGCATCAGCGCGAGCGCGGCGACCAGTCCGCCCAGGTCGTTCCCCAGCACGTGGCAGGCAGCCACTGCCGCCAGCGAGTTGGACACGGAGAAGCGGCCCGGGACCGGGATCGCCGCCGGGTACGTCCGGCCGGCGTGGTGCAGCGTGAACCGCGTGCCCGACGCGTCCGCGATCAGGTCGGTGGCGCGGAAGTCCGCCTCCTCGTCGATCCCGTAGGTCGTCACCGCCCGCGGCATCATCGCGGGGATGCCGGCTCCCACCGCGTCGTCCACGTTGACCACCGCGTGCCGGCACAGCCCCTGGAACAGTCGCAGCTTGGCGTCCGTGTAGTGGGCCATCGTGCCGTGGTCGTCCAGGTGGTCCTGGGTCAGGTTGGTGAAGACACCGACATCGACGAAGGTCCGGTCCATCCGGTACGTCTGCAGTGCCATGGAGGTGGCCTCCAGCACCACGCTCGCGGTACTCCGGTCGCGCATGTGGCCGAGGAGGTACTGAAGGTCGGGGGATTCGGGTGTGGTCAGCACCGAGGGGGGCATCGGGATCACCTCGTCGCCGATCCGGCTGCCCGCCGTGCCGATCACGCCCACCGAGGCGCCCTCGGAGATCCTCAGCAGAGACTCGACCATGTAGGAGATGGAGGTCTTCCCGTTGGTCCCGGTGACGGCCACCAGGTTCATCTGTCGGCCCGGCTCGCCGAAGTAACGCGAGGAGACGACCGCGGCCGCCTTCCGCGTGTCGGGCACCCGTACGAGGCACACCGCGGGCAGCAGTTCCCGTCCGGGTGGCGCGGCGGCGGCTCCCGCCGCGTCGACGAGCACCGCCACCGCACCGCGGGCGAGCGCCGCGCCGATGGAGGCGGGGCCGCCGCCGCGGTGGCCGGGCACGGCGATGAAGAGCGAACCCGGCACCACCCGGTCGACGTCGAAGGTGGTGCCCGCGGTGATCCCCGTCGACTCCGTGTCGCCCTGGATGACGTGGTGCTCGTGGCCGGTCAACAATCCGCTCAACTTCACGGTGGTCCCTTCGGAGACGGCTACGGCCCGGGGTGCGGCCCTCGCCTGGCGGCAGAGCCGACGGAGCGTCGGGACTGCGGTGGTGCGGTGGGAAGGGATGCGGCCCTCGGGCCGCGAATGCCGGCAGGGGTTCGGCGATCAGGCCGGGCTGCCGGGGCCGGTCCCGTCGCGGAGTGTGGTGCGGCGGGAGGGAGCGGGGCTCGGGCGGGGTGGCGAAGAGCCGGGAACGGCCGGGAAGAGGCGCTAGCCGTGGCCGTGCAGGACGCCGCGGCCGACCGTGGGGGCCTTGCCGTCGGCGGCGGTCCGGGGGCTCACGCCGGTCCGGTCCGCGGAGGCAGCACGCGCGGCAGGGGCGGCCTGCGGCAGGCACTCTCCCGTGACGCGTCGTGTGCGGTTCATGGATGGAGTGTATGCGGCTTCACGTGGCCCGCACGCCGCCCCGGTCCGTCGTCGGCGCGGGCCCGGCGCCGCGGGCCCGCGGCCGCACGGTGCGGCCTCCGGGAGGCGCGGAATCGTCCGCCCAACAGTGCCCGGCAGCGCAACTCGCGAAATGCATTTCACGTATCGCTTGACGGGTGTGTGTCGAAGGCGCAATGATCGAGCGGCGGCCACAGGGGCGGCAGCGTCCGGGGGGAGTCCTCGGGTACGAGGTTGATTGATCGCATCGGGGATCCGAAATGAACGCTCTGTCCACGCAGTTCACGACCGCGCAGGCCGAGGCCGTGGCCGAGCCCATCGCGGCGTTCCCCGAACCGCTTCCCCACGTCCCGGATGCCCGAGAGGTGGCCCCGGCCGACGCCCGCACCCTCTCCAAGGCCTTCTTCGAGCGGCTCCGCACCCTGGACGAGGGCACCCACGAGCGCCAGTACGTCCGCAACACCCTGATCGAGATGAACCTGTCCCTCGTCCAGTTCGCGGTGCGGCGCTTCCGCAACCGCACCGACGGCACGGACATCGAGGACATCATCCAGGTCGGCACCATCGGCCTCATCAAGGCGATCGACCGCTTCGACCCGTCCCTCGGCAACGAGTTCACGACGCTGGCCCTGCCCTACATCACCGGTGAGATCAAGCGGCACTTCCGCGACACCACCTGGGCCGTGCGGGTCCCGCGACGCCTCCAGGAACTGCGCATCGAACTGGCGCGCGGCAAGGAGGACCTCCACTCCGTGCTCGACCGCGCGCCGACGGTCCGTGAACTCGCGGACCACCTGGGGCTCAGCGACGACGAGGTGATCGAGGGCCTGGTCGCGGCGAACGGCCACTCCAGCCAGTCCCTCGACAACGAGCAGGACGAATCCTCGGACAACGCGCCGCGCCCGCTCGCCGACGTGCTCGGGAGCGAGGACCCGGCCATGGAGCTCTTCGAGGACATGCACAGCCTGGCGCCGCTGCTGCAGGGGCTCGAAGGGCGCGAGAGGCTCATCCTGCAGATGCGCTTCGGCCAGGAGATGACCCAGGCCCAGATCGGCGAACGCCTCGGCATCTCCCAGATGCAGATCTCCCGACTTCTCACCCGCACCCTCACGCGGCTCCGCGAGGGCATGCTCGCCAACTGACACCCGGCCGGGAACGGCCCGGGCCCCCAGCCCCGACCCGTGCGCGCCCAGCGCCCGGGCCGGGGCTCGTCGTGCGGTCCGGGTGCTCCCGGCAAGGCGGAGCGGGGTCGGCGGCGGCGGTGCATTCGGGAGCCACTGCTCGGGCGCCGGGTGGGTTCCGCTTCCGCGTCACCGACCTCGGGCGACCCGGGAGGCCGGGCTGTTCACACGGTCAGTCCCGGGCGGAGAGAGGGGTCCGCAGTTCCGCCCGAAGCCGGATCGACGTACCGATGGGCAGTCCCGGGACGGCGAAATGCAGGTCCTCCGAGTGGTGCGCGATGAGGTCGAGATCCCGCAACTGACGCCGGAGCTCCGCAACGGTCGCCTCGGCGAGCTCGGGTACTTCCTCCTCCCGCTCGGCAAGGCGCTCAAGGTGCTCGTCCACAGCGTCCACGGCCCGTCGGCTCGCCCAGACCGAGAAGTCACAGCACTCGAACAGGTAGGCCTGCGCGGCATACAACGTAGTGGCCGCCGCGTTCTCGTCCGCATCGTCGGGGCCGTCCTGGCCGTCGTTGTGGTAGTACTCGCCGAGCATGTACTCGGCCATACCCCGCTTCACCGCCGTGAAAGCTGTCGAGTCCCCCAGGGATCCCTCCCAGACGGAGTTCAGCAGGGGTCGAAGGCTCATCGTGAAAGGAGCCCGGTCTTCCTCGGGCAGTGCTTCATGGCGGCTCATGAGCCGCTCGGCGGCGCCGGCGGCGAACACCGCCCGCTCACTCGACGACATGGCTGCCAGGCGATCCTCCACCGCCGCGGACAACTCCTGCCACGTGTCCAAAACCGAGCCACCCCCGAGTCGATACTTCGGCGAGCACGCACCCGCCCAGAGGATCATCGCACCGGCCCCTGACACGGTCGCCAACCGGCTCTCGCAGCGAAGAAGCGGGTCCGTCCGCACCGCGCCCGTCGCATCGGCCACCGCCGGTGGGTACGCAAGTCCGACCACCGGAAAGCCCGTTCTCCCGGGCGGGCGTTCGGATCGGTTTGTGGGGCAGGCGGGCTGTATGACCATTCATGACGGTGAAGCCCGTGAATCCAGGACGCCCGAACCGGAGCTGCCCGCGAAGGTTCCCGAGAACGAGGACGCGCTCACGCCCGACCTGCCCCCGAGGTTCGTCGAGGCGCCCGACCTGTGGGACGGCGAGGCCGACGGCCCCGTCGAATCCCGCGGGGAGCCACGCGAAGGCTCGCGGGAAGAGGCGAACGAAGAGCCGCGGGAGGAAGCGGGGGAAGGGGTGGACCGGCCCGCCGAGCCCAAGGATCCGAAGCCTCAGGAGGCCACGGACTGACGCCCCGGGTCGGGACGGGCGGGTCGCGCTCGGCGGGCGATGTCCGGGCGCGCCGCTCGCCGCGCGGTGGTGATGCCGCGGTGCGCCGCTCGGCGGGCCGCAGGCGACTCCCAGGGGGGAGAGGGGAGCCGCCTGCGGTCACCCAGCCGCGGTGGCCGCCCGTCTCCTGAGGCGTCCACCGTACCCACGCGTGTGTCCCGGACCCTCACCGCCAAACCCTCGTGCGCCATCGAATTTTCTCCCCGTCCCGTTGCCGGGTCGGGAGAGCTCCGCCACGTCCGACGGTCCGCCCGGGATGCCGTCCGGTTCAGGTCCACACCTCGGGGCCGCCGCCCTCCCAGCGGATCGGCCCGTCCTCGGACAGGTCCACGTCCTCAAGGCCGGCGCGACGCAGGAACTCCGACACGTCACCGGGCGTGTAGGCGCGCCCGAGGTCGGCATCCACTCCCAGCGCGTGCACGGTCACTTTCCGGCCGCCCTGGGGCGACACGGGGTGAATGACGATCTCCGTCTGGTCGGGCATGCGTCCAGCCTGCGCCCGACCCGCTCGCGGGGCACCTCGAACCGGCTCGCCACGCGGCGGCGGACGGCCCCGGCGGGGGCCTCGGGTGGACCCCGGCCGGGGTCCGGACCGCCGTGAGGCCGGACAGGGCCCGTGATGACGCGCGGCGGGGGAGTACTGGGAGACTCCCGCCCTCCGGTGCACTCCAAACGGGGCGGAGGCGGCCCCGGCCGTCGCCGCAGCGAGGAAATGGGATGCGTCGGGCCTTCCGCCGATGTCAGTCTCCGCCGGTGAACCGTGAACAGGTGTCCAGGATCGCCCATGCCGACCATCCGATCAGGTCCCCGCTCGACGACGACTCGGTGCGCGAACTCCTCGGCCACGGCATCCCCCGTGACGACGCACAGGTGCTCGATCTGGGTTGCGGAGGAGGCGAATGGCTGCTCCGCGCCCTGTCCGCCAACTCCCGACTGCGTGCCGAGGGCGTCGACATCTCCGAGGACGCCCTGGCGCAAGCCCATGCGGCCGCGGGCGAGCGCGGCGTGCGAGAACGCTTGGTCCTCCACCACCGGGCGGCGGCGGACTTCAGCTCCCCGAACCCGTTCGACCTGGTGCTCAGCATCGGATCCACCCATGCGTTCGGCGGCCTGCTCCCCACACTCGCGGCAGCACGCCGGCATCTGGCCCCGGGCGGGCGCGTCCTGCTCGGAGAGG
This sequence comes from Streptomyces sp. NPDC057939, assembly GCF_042887545.1. Classification (NCBI taxonomy): domain Bacteria; kingdom Bacillati; phylum Actinomycetota; class Actinomycetes; order Kitasatosporales; family Streptomycetaceae; genus Streptomyces; species Streptomyces sp. NPDC057939. The sequence continues at coordinate 9,197 of NZ_JBHVPG010000002.1, read as the reverse complement.
GATTCTGGGCGCGGGAACCCTCCCCGGCGGCCGTCGAGATGCTCGGCGACCTCACCGACCTGGCGACCACCTTGGACCGTGTGACCGCCGATGGATGGGTGCCCGTCCACGGCCACATCAGCACCCGCCGGGAACTGGACGACTACGAGTGGGCGTGCTGGGGGTCGTTGGCCTCCTGGGCACTGGACCATCCTGACGATCCGGACAGCCCCGAAGCCCTTGCGACGGCCACCACCCGCCGCGGCGAATGGCTGCGCTCCTACCGGGACGACTTCGGCTTCGTCTGCCTGGTCCTACGTCGGGCCCCGGTCGCAGGGCTCGATGAAGGCGCTCAAGTAACTGCATTGTCATAGGAGTTCGGGGTATTCGCGGGCCAGGCCGGTCCTCCTCGGGACCGGGCCTTTGGGTGATCGTTCCGAAGGAGTGGAAGATGACGACGCAGTACGGCAACCAGCCCACCGGACACGGGACCGGCGGCGCCCCGGTCGGCGCGTCGACCGGCAACGTCCTGAGCATCATCGCGATCGTGCTGGGCGTGATCTCCCTGATCTTCCTGCCGATCGTCTTCGGTGTGATCGGCCTGGTCCTGGCCATCGTCGCCAAGGCCGTCCGCCACGAACGGCTCGCCACGATCGCGATGGTGGTGAGCGCCGTCGGCCTCGTGGGCGGCATGATTCTCGGCGCCATCGTGGCCGGCGCATGATCTGAGCCCGCACCGGTGACGCCTCGGCCGGTGGTCCGACCCCCTACGGAGGGTCCGGACCACCGGCCGAGGCGGTTTCGTGTCGGATCCGGGTACGAGCCGGACCCGGATCAGCCCACCAGGTCCGGCGCCCGCAGCATCGAGGTCGGGACTCCCCAGGCGTCGACCAGCTCGACCGCGAGGGGACGGACCTTGCGGCAAAGGTCGTTCACCTCGCGGCTGATCGCCTTGGAACGCTGGACGGTCAGCCGCCCGTGCTCCATGAACCACGCCCGGTCCGCCTCGATCGTCGACAGGGCGAACAGGTCGCACAGGAGGCCCAGCGCCGCCTTCTCGTCCCCCTCGGGCAGACCGCGCACCTGGTCGACGAAGGCTTCCGTCACCAGTCGCTCCACGTGCGCACGCGCGAGCGCGATGACATGGTCCTGCACCTGCGAGAACACCGCGCCCGGTTCGCGCTTCTGGTCGATGCCGCGCTTGATCCGCCGGGCCAGGCCGGCGAGCATGTGCTCCTCACGGAAACGGACCATGGCGAGTTGGTACTCGGAGTCGAGCAGGCCGGCCTCCCGGTCCCATTCGTCGCCGCCGGGCAGGAGGTCGCGCACCCGTTCCAGCAGTTTGTGCGCCGAGGTGCGCTCGATGACCGTCTCCACGGCGAGACCGGTGACGTACCGGACCATGCCGAGCTGGTCGAGGTCCTCGAACTCGCTCGCGTGATCGGTGAGCAGCCCCTTCGCCACCAGTTGCAGAAGGACGTGGTTGTCGCCCTCGAAGGTGGTGAAGACGTCACTGTCGCTCTTGAGGGCGGCGAACCGGTTCACGGCGAGGTAGCCGGCGCCGCCGCAGGCCTCGCGGCACTCCTGGACGACGCGGGTGGCGTGCCAGGTGCCGAGCGCCTTGAGGCCCGCGGCCTGTGATTCGAGCCGGCGCCGAGCCTGCGCGTCGTCCTCGATGTCGGAGAAGACCTCGTGCAGTTGAGCGCGCACGACGTCCTGCGCGGCGTGGAGGGCGTACGTCCGGGCGATCAGCGGCAGCAGACGGCGTTGATGCAGGCCGTAGTCGAGGAGCACCTGCTCCCCGGTGCCCGAATCCGCCTCGAACTGCCGCCGCCGTACCGCGTACTTGGTGGCGATGGTCAGCGCGACCTTGGCGACGTTGATTCCGGCGCCCGCCACGCTGACGCGCCCCTGCACCAGGGTGCCGAGCATCGTGAAGAAGCGCCGGTTGGGGTTGTCGATCGCACTCTCGTAGACACCGTCCGGCGTGACGTCGGCGAACCTGTTGAGCAGCGCCTCGCGCGGCACCCGCACGCCGTCGAACCGGATGCGGCCGTTGTCCACGCCGTTGAGCCCCATCTTGCGCCCGTCGTCCTCGATCCGGACTCCGGGCGCCGTCGTTCCGTCGACCCGGAGGGGGACGACGAAGGCGTGCACGCCCCGGGATCGGCCTTCCACCTCCAACTGCGCGAAGACGACACCCAGTTCGGCATGCCGGGCCGCGTTGCCGATGTAGTCCTTGCGCGCCTGTTCGTCGGGGGTGGTGATGACGAACTCCCGGCTCGCGGGGTCGTACGTGGCGGTGGTCCCGAGCGCCTGGACGTTGGAGCCGTGTCCGGTCTCGGTCATCGCGAAGCAACCCATGAGCTCGCCGGTGATCAGATCCGGGAGGTACGCCTCGTGGTGGCGCTCGGTGCCCAGGTGCAGGATCGCGCCGCCGAACAGCCCGAACTGCACGCCGACCTTGACCAGGACGGACAGATCGCCGAAGGCCAGCGTTTCGAAGGCGGCGATCGAGGCCCCCACGTCCCCGCCCCCGCCGTACTCGGGTGGAAAGCCCATGCCGGTCTGGCCGGTCGCGGCCATTTGGACGACGATCTCCCGCACCCGCTCACGAAAGGCGTCGATGCCGAGCTCGTCGGCGTCCTGGAGCACGGAGGCGTATTTCGTGAGGTTGGTGCGGACGAGGTCACGAATCCCGGCGTACTCGCCATCGAGCACCGCTGTCAGCGAGGCGACGTCGATCTCGGGCTGCACGTAACCGGTCACGGTGGTGGATGCGTTCTCGGAAGCCATGCCGCTCCGCTACCCCGGCGCATGACGATGAACCGGGGACGAATGAGTGGCGGGCGTCGCGGTTCGGGGCGCGGTGGGAGGCGTGATGGGTGCGTGATCGGGCGGGTTGCGGCGGGGGTGCGATCGCGAGGGTCGGATCGGCCGGGCCGCGGCGCGGCCCGGTCACGGTTGCCGCGGGTGCGGCGATCTCCGCTCCACGACGGCGGGGTGGAGCCCGTGGGTCGGGCTGCGGTGGATGAGGCGGCCCAACAGGAGACCGAGGGCGGTCGCCGCGAGGGCCCAGACGCCCAGGACGACAAGTGCGGTGAGCCACAGGGGCACGGCGGCAACTCCGTTCGGAAGGTAAGGGTGGTGCGCGGTTGCTACCTCATGCCCTACACGCGGCGGGAGCATGCGCGCCGGGTGTTCACATGGTCTGCACCTTCAACATTTCGTCAGGCACTGCGTGCCGTTCGCGGATACATCCGCGATGCGGGGGTACCTTCCGCCGATGCGTACTCATGACCTGGTGATCGTAGGGGCGGGCTCCGGCAACGCCCTCCTGGACGACCGGTTCTCCCACCTGCAGGTGGCCCTCGTCGACGAGGGCCCCTTCGGCGGTACCTGCCTGAACCGCGGCTGCATCCCCAGCAAGATGCTCGTGCACGTGGCGGACCTCGCGGCCGGCATCCGGGACGCCGACCGGTTCGGCGTTCGGGCACGGCTGAGCGGCGTCGACTGGTCCGCCGTCCGCGAACGGGTCTTCGGGCGCCTGGACCGGCAGGCCGCCGACGGGGAGCAGGGCCGCCGGGACGCCCCGAACATCGACGTCTTCAAGGGGCGCGCCCGCTTCACCGGGGACCGTACGTTGACCATCGGGAGCGGCCCGGACGCCGTCACGGTCCGCGGCGAGCAGGTCGTGGTCGCCACCGGCAGCCGCCCGGCCGTACCGCCGCCGGTACGCGACTGCGGGTTGCCGTACGAGACCTCCGACACGGTGATGCGCCTGGACCGCCCGCCGCGGCACCTGGCGGTTCTGGGCGGCGGTTACATCGCTGCCGAGCTCGCGCACGTCTTCCACGCCGCGGGCAGCCGCATCACGATCATCGAGCAGGAGGACACCCTCCTCTCCGCACAGGACGAGGCGGTCGCCACCGCCTACACGGAGATCGCCTCCGACCGGTACGACGTGCGTACGGGAACGGCACTGACCCGGGTGGAGGGCGAGCCGGGGCGGCTGTCCCTGGTGCTGGACGACGGTACGGCCGTGGAGGCGGACACCCTGTTGGTCGCGGTCGGGCGCGCGCCGAACAGCGACCGGATCGACGCCCGCCGGGCCGGGATCGAACTCCACGACGACGGCCGGATCGCCGTCGACGCCCACCAGCGCACCAATGCCCGGGGGGTGTTCGCGCTCGGCGACGTCTGCACGCCGTTCCCCCTCAAGCACGTGGCGAACCGGGAGGCCCGGGTGGTGGCGCACAACCTGCTGCATCCCGGAGACCTGATCCGCACCTCCCACGAGGCAGTGCCTGCCGGGGTGTTCACGCACCCCCAGATCGCGCAGGTCGGCCGGACCGAGGAGCAGTGTCGGCAGGAGGGGCTCGACTACGCGGTCTCCGTTCGCCGTTTCTCGGACACCGCCTACGGCTGGGCCCTGGAGGACGGCACCGGCTTCTGCAAGGTCCTCGCGGACCGCGGTACCGGGCAACTGCTGGGCGCGCACATCCTGGGCCCGCAGGCCGCGAGCCTGATCCAACCGCTGGTGGTCGCCATGAGCCTCGGCATCGACGCCGGTGCGCTCGCCGGAACCCCGCTGTGGATCCACCCCGCGCCCACCGAGGTGGTCTCGAACGCGCTCCTGGACCTGGATCTCGCGCAGGGCCCGGCGTCGACCTGACGGCGCTGCCCGCGTCGCCCTGCTACTCGTGGTCCGGCAGCTACCCCTGGTCCGGATTCGGCCGGGGGGCGCCGTCCGAAGCCCCTTCGGGCTTGGTGTGGAGGACTTCGCGGGCCTGGTCCGCGGCTCGGGCGATGCTCTCGGAAATGAAGGCGACGAAGCGGGCGATGTTCTCCAGGCGGGCGGCGGCCGGAGTGTGGGGGCCGAGGATGGCGACGCCCTGCCGGGCGACGTCGCCGAGGTGGGCGGTGGCCCGGGCGCTCGCCATCGTCGACTGGTACAGGACGTCGTCGTCGACGACGTAGCGCTCGCGACGCCGTTCGTCGCGTTCCCGGCGGATGAGCCCCTGGCTTTCGAGGAACGTGATCGCCTTGGACACGGAGGCCGGGCTGATCTGCAGGCGACCGGCGAGCTCGGACGCGGTGAGACTGCCGGTATCGGTGGTGTAGAGGCCGGCGAGCACCCGGGCCGTCATCCTGGGCAGGCCCGACTGCATGAAGACGGTCGCGAACACCTCCTCGTACTCGCGCACCGCCTCGGCGTCCCGTCCGTGGGCCTGCGCCGGCGCCTCCGCCCCCTTCGACACCGGCTGCCTGCGACGGTGCGCGCGGCGTTCGGTGGCGCGGTGCGCCAGGTCGGCGCGGTAGGCGCCGGGGCCACCGTTTCGCATCACCTCGCGCGTGACCGTCGAGGTGGGCCGGTCGAGCCCCCGGGCGATCTCGGCGTAGGCGAGGCCGTCTCCCACTCCCAGCTCGATCTGTCGGCGTTCCTGCTGGGTGAGCCTGCCTCCCGGCATCGCGGTCTCCTTCGTGGTCGAGAGTGCCCCAGCCTAGCGTTCGACTTCACATCAATGCAACGCGATCCTTGCCGTGTGTTGCGTTAAGTCTTGGGTCTATGCAACGAATCGGTTGTCGTTACCTGCGAATGCATTGAGCGTACGCAACAGCATCATTGCTGATGAATGAAACGCAACGTAGCTTTCCCTTGCCTGAAAAGTCTGGTCGACGAGGCGTCCCGCGGCTGCGGAAAGGGTGGTGCGCGCCGCTTCCGCGATTGGATGCCGCACGGGCTTGACCCTGACCCTGCGTCAGGGTCCGACGCTTCATTCATGAACACGACGAAAACGCCTCGACAGACCTCCGGCTCCTCCCCCCATGACTTTGCCGCCCATGACCTCGCCGCCCACGGCCGCCGTCCCGCCCGGGGCCGGACCGGCAACCCGCTGCGTGCTCCCGGCCGGGGGATCCGTGCGGGACTGCGGTTGATCATCGCCGCGGCGGTGGCCGGCCAGGTCGCCATCGCGGCCCCGGCCGCATCCGCGGCGGCGCAGCCCGCCGATCACACCGGCGTCCAGCGCGTGCTGGACCGTGCCGTGGCCGATGGGGGAGTGCCCGGGATCCTCGCCACGATCCAGGACGGCCGTGACACGTGGGTCGGCACCGCCGGAGTGGCCGACACCACGACCGGCCGCCAGCGCCGGGCGCACGACCGGTTCCGTATCGGAAGCACCACGAAGACGTTCACGGCCACCGTGATGCTGCAACTCGCCGCCGAAGGCAGGCTCACCCTCGACGACTCGGTGGAGAAGTGGCTGCCCGGCGTCGTGCGCGGCCCCGGCCACGAGCCCGAGCTGATCACCATCCGGCAGCTGCTCGACCACACCAGCGGAATCTACGACTACGTCAACGACGAAGGCATGACGGACAAGGGCGTGGGCCTGCCCTTCCTCAAGCACCGCTTCGACAGCTACCGCCCGGAGGAGATCGTGCGGATCGGTGTGTCCCATCCGCCCACGTTCGCGCCGGGCGGCGGCTGGGCGTACTCCAACACCGCCTACTTCCTCGCCGGGATGATCATCGAGAGGGTGACCGGTCGGTCGCTCGCCACCGCGATCGAGCAGCGCGTCGCCCGCCCGCTCGGCCTCACCTCGACGTACCTGCCGCGCGGCGACGATCCGCTGATCCGCGGACCCCACGGCCGGCACTACTCGAAGCTGATGCTGACCGACCCCGACGCCGGCATCCACGACGTGACCGAACTCAACCCGTCGTGGGGGTGGGCTGCGGGCGGCATGATCTCGACGACCGGCGACCTCGACCGGTTCTTCGGCGCACTGCTGGGCGGACGGATCCTGCCCCCGGCCCAGCAGCGGGAGATGCTCACCATGGTCCCGACCAAGAACTGGATCCCGTTCACCACCTACGGGCTCGGTGTCGCCTCGCAGAAACTCTCCTGCGGCGTGACGGTATGGGGCATGGGGGGTGCCGTCAACGGCTCCTGGACCTACACCTTCGGCACCCGCAACGGCACGCGGATGGTTTCGGTCAACGTCAACGGCGACTGGAACTCACCGATCACCACGTTCACGGACGTCCTGCAGGCCGAGTTCTGCCCGAGCTCCGGCCCGGTGCCGCTCGCATAGCGACTCGGGCCGCCGTGAGCCACCGGCCCGCCCGACAACTGCCGCAGGGCGGTGGCTTCGACACGGCGTGGTCGCATCCCGTCCCCGTACCATCGGCCCGGGGTGCGGGGCGGGCGACGCGGTGCGGGTCGCCGTGGGCTTGCAGCGCCGGACCGTGACAGCGGAGGGGGACGGGTGTGGGCGTGGGTACGGGCATGGGGTACGACGGGGTGACGGACGCGCGGCGGGAGCGTACGCGGGCGCAGCGCTGGGCGGAGCGGCTGACCGTCGCCGTGGCGTCGGTGCTCTCGTTCGGCGTGTTGGGCGGCTCGGCCGTCGTGTTCGGCACGACCGCCTGGCACCTGGCCACGGACAGCGGTGCCACCGCGTTCAGCCGGTTCCTCGCGCCGGTCATCCTCATCTCCCTCGTCGTGCTGCCGCTCGTTCCGGCCCGCGCGGTGTTCCGTGCCGGTGTGCGCAAGGGCCGGGAGCGTCGGACGGCGGCCGTTCCGGCGGCGCTGACGCTGCTCGGGGCGTCCGTCGTACCGTTCGCGGCACTCTGCTTGATCTTCGTGTACGCGGACTGAACCCCGCTCGCGGCGCTGGGACGGGCACCGTCCCCACGGCCGACCCACTCCCCGACCGACCGGCCGGACGGACGGACGGCCGAGCGGGGCCCAGGTCGGCCGGACGGACGAGGCGGTGGCTCAGTGGAGCTTCAGGTCCGCGGTGATCAGCTTGCCGCCACCGTGCTCGGTGATGGTCAGGCGAGCGGCGAGGCTCTGCACGAGCGGCCAGCCGTAGCCGCCGATCCGGCTTCCGGCGGGCGGGCTGGTGCGGGTGATCGGGGGTCGCGGGTCGTGGTCGGCCACGGAGACCCGTAGTGCGCCTTCGTGGACGTCGGCGTGGAAGGCCGCCAGGCCGCCGCCGTGGCGGATGGCGTTGGTGACGAGTTCGGTGGTGACCATCAGGGCGTCCGTCACGGCGCGCGGGTCCCAGGGGAGACCTGTTCGTTGCAGGACGGCCGCGACCTGGGTGCGGGCGTCGGCCGCGGTCGCGGGGAGCGGGGCCGGTGGGGTCGCGGGGGAGGCTTCCGGGCGGGCGGTACGTCCGCCCGGCTCGTCGTTGCCTCGTGACCGTCCCATGTCTCCGCGTCTGCCCGTTGCCGAATCGACCACGCGATCGTCGCACACATCGTCCGTGCGGTCAGGGGGAAGGGCCGCCGCCGGCTCGTACGTTTCACGTGTGGTGCCCGTCGCCGTCAGGGTCGGGCCGCCTCGTCCAGAGTGGGGTGCAGGTCGAGGACCTGGTCCGCGCCGGTGATCTCCAGGAGGCGCAGGAGCTGGCTCTGTGGGGCCGCGATGCGGAGGGCCGTGGTGCGGTGGACCCTGATCAGGAGGTTGAGGAAGGAGGAGTCGGCGAAGGTCAGGGCCGAGGCGTCCAGTACGACGGTGCGGTGGGTCGCGGCGGCCGCGGTCAGCTCCTCGGCGATCGGTCCCACGGTGTCCGCGTCGTACTCGCCGGTGGCGGTGACGACTGCCACGGCGTCGTGCCCTTTGTGCGTGTCTTCCATGGCCACAGCATGCCGGCCCGCGTACGGCCGGGAACAGGGTGTCAGCTCCCGGAGCACCGCGCCCGCTCGGGGGACGACGGGCCTTCGTCCGTGCGGGGGGCCGATAGGAGGACGTCGGCGGTGCGGGATCCGCGGTCTTCTTGAGGGGTCGGTGCAGAACAGACCAACCCCGAACCCCCACTTCGCGTGGTCCGCCACATCGCGGCAGGGCGCCGACGGACCCGCCCCCAGAGGAGCCTGACCCATGCGCGTTTCCCGTACTTTCGCCATCGCCGGACTGACCCTCGCCGCCCTCGGCCTCGCCGGTACCGCCTCGATCGCCTCGGCGGCGCCGAGCGCCGTCGGCGACGTGAAGGCCGTGTCGACGAACGCCGGCTCCGGCGGGCCGAAGGTCCTCGCGGCGTCCGAGGGCGGCGGCAAGAAGGTGACCGCCTTCTCCGAGGGCGGCGGCAAGAAGGTCATGGCCTTCTCCCAGGGCGACCGGGACCGCTTCCACCCGTAGGCCGCGACGCCCGCCCATCATCGTTCATCGCGGTCGTGGCGCACCGGCTGCCCCGGACACCAGGGGC